>BPHK01000001.1:1840000-2193228 GCA_026003495.1 Candidatus Kapaibacterium sp.
GCATTGCTTGTGTGCAGACTCTGGCTCGGCGCGATGATGCTCTACCATGGTAGCCTCAAACTCTTCGGTGGCATGGAACGCTTCCTCGAGACCGTCACATCGAAACTGCACCTGCCTGCTGCGCTGGGATGGCTGGCCGCGGGGGCAGAATTCATAGGCGGCGCGCTCGTTGCGATCGGATTACTGACACGACCTGCAGCAATAGGCATTGCCTGTACAATGGCCGTTGCAGCATTCGGCGCCCATGCGACAAGCCCTTGGTCGCAAAAAGAATTCGCGCTCAGCTACTTCGTCTTTGCACTTGCGCTCATCATCGCAGGCGCTGGACAATTCAGCGTTGACGCTCTCATCGCAGCAAACAACTCCGGTGTCGAACTTTCTGAACATGTTCAATGATACGGATCGCTCTCGGCGCTGATCATGCTGGCTATGCAGCAAAAGCTGCGCTCGCCGACCATCTCTGCGCTGCAGGATTCCAGGTGCACGACATGGGGACATTCTCGAACGATGCTGTAGACTACCCGGACTTTGCCGTCGCCGTTGCACGCGCCGTTGCAAGCAGCGAAGATGATCTGGGTATCCTCCTGTGTGGCAGTGGAATTGGCGTTTCCATCGTAGCGAACAAAGTCACTGGTATTCGCGCTGCGAACTGCTGCTCGCCAGAAATGGCGCGCCTTGCACGGCAGCATAACAACGCAAATGTCCTCTGCCTGGGCGCCCGACTCCACACAGTCGAAGAGCTCACTGCAATCGCAGATGCTTTCCTCCAGGCAACGTTCGAGGGAGGGCGCCATGCGCGTCGAGTCGAGAAAATCCACCAACTTACCGGACGCTAACGATGAACATTGCTCACGCGATTGACCACACACTCCTCCGCCCTGAGCACAGCACCCCAGCTCGCGTCGTTCAGCTCTGCCATGAAGCGATCGAGTACGGCTTTGCATCGGTCTGCGTTTTGCCGTGTTACGTCCCACTGGCAGTCGAGGAGCTGGCAAATACGGCAATTCCTGTCTGTTCTGTCGTAGGATTTCCACTCGGTGGGAATCTTTCTGTGACCAAGCGAGCCGAAGCAGAACACTTGCTGGCAGTAGGCGCCCGTGAGCTCGACATGGTGCTCAACATCGCTGCGCTCAAAAGCGGTGATACACAACTCGTCGTGGATGATATTGCCCACGTTGTGGACGTTGCGCACTCAAATGGTGCAATCGTCAAGGTCATCATCGAATGCGGTGCACTGAGCCAAGAGGAGAAAGTTCGTGCAGCGCAGCTTGTCAGTGCGGCAGGAGCAGACTTCATCAAAACTTCGACTGGTTTCGGCTATGGGGGGGCAACGGTAGATGACGTTCGATTGCTCCGCCAGCACGTTGCCTCCCACGTCAAGGTCAAAGCATCGGGTGGGATACGGACACGCGCCCAAGCGTTGGAGCTGCTCCATGCGGGGGCTTCGCGTCTTGGAACGAGTGCCGGAGTAGCAATCGTCACCGATGCAGTCGAATCGTCACACACTCCGTATTGATGGCTGCGCATCACCACGACCATCATATCGCAGGAGATCTCCGATCGCTTGCAATCGCGCTCGGGATCACGGCTGGCATTGCTGCAATCCAGTTCATTGGCAGCATACTTTCCGCGTCGCTGGCATTGCTCTCCGACAGTGTGCACATGGTAGTGGACGTCTCCTCCCTCGCGATTGCGTACCTGAGCTTGCGTCTGGCGCAACGGCGAACTGCTCAACATCAGCTGACTTTCGGCTGGCGACGTGTGGAGATTTTGGCCGCACTTGTCAATGGGCTGGTGTTGCTCGTTCTCTGTGGCTTGATTGCCTGGGAAGCTGTTGAGCGAATCACCTCTCCTCGTGCCATACACACAACCCCGATGCTCATCACCGCTACGATTGGGGCACTTGCAAATGGAGCAGCATGGTACGTCCTTCGCGGAACGTCGCACTTGACGACTCGGAGCGCGTACTTGCACGTCCTCAACGATTTGCTTTCGTCACTTGTTGTCATTGCCGGGGGAATCGCAATGTCGCTGAGTGGATGGACATTGCTCGACCCACTGCTCTCGATCGCGATCACCGTATTCATTGCTCGGAGTGGAATCGGCATTGTCCGACGGGCGATCGGAATCTTGATGGAATCGGCGCCTGCACACCTTGACGTTGAACAAGTTCGTGCGGTACTGCAAGACCATCCAGATGTTCGAAACGTTCATGACCTCCATCTCTGGCAAATTGGAGCGACCTCCCACGCGATGAGTGCACACGTTGTGGTTACTACTACCGCCGACCGTGACCAGGCACTGCGCGATCTGCGTACCATGCTCAAACATGAGTTTGGGATTCAGCATGCGACGCTTCAACTCGAAGGGGAGCAATTTGCCAAGAGCCACGACTGCAGAGGCTGCGAAGATCACGATCCATTCACCAGCGATGATGAACGTCCTCATCCAACGCACTGATTCAGCATTTGCAGACCTTCCACTTCCTACCTACGCGACTCCTGGTGCTGCCGGAATGGATATTGCTGCTGCTGTTGCCGAGCCACTCATCATTCCACCTGGCGGCATAGCTCTTGTGCCGACAGCGCTTGCCATCGCACTTCCGGATGGCTACGAGGCACAGATTCGTTCACGGAGCGGGTTGGCACTCAAACACGGTATTTTTTGCCTCAACTCCCCCGGTACAATAGACAGCGACTATCGCGGTGAGATCAAGGTTATTCTAGCCAACGCAAGTAGTGTGGCGTTCACGATTGGGCGTGGGATGCGTATCGCACAGCTCGTTGTGGCGCGCTACGAGCGCGTTACCTGGCAACTTGTCGAACAGCTTCCGCTCAGTGAACGAAGCATAGGTGGGTTCGGGAGCACCGGTACATGAAAAACGATGCGTCCCTGTGCCTGGGAGCACAGGGACGCTGTTCAACCCTCGCTCGAGAAGAGTCCGTTCTCATGGCAGCACTCCCCGAGCAGTTCGCTAGAGCCCCTTGCTCTTAGCCCATTCCTGGAGGAGGTGGTGGAGTGGGGTCATTTGCGCGGGGGTCGAACGGATCCTCCCAAATAAAAGACCAACCACCACCACCGCCGATGACAGTTTGCATCTGCTCAGCGGTGAGGAGCTCCAGCCCGACTGTGCGGACGTCCATTAGAGCCTCCAACGAAACAGTGGAACATACACATTTCCCCAACGCACAACGCGCTGTAGGAATTTCTCTGACATACTTACGAAAGAAATTCCTACGATGCAAGAAAAATTTTCGTTGCGCTCAAAAAATCTTTGCAATCATCGGCGATGAATCCCCACTGGCAATGACTTCCCATCCACTTGCCCAATTGAAAGATCGAGCATTCGCGCAAGAGTTGGCATAATATCCGCCGGTGAACAGGGCACAGTTATCGTGCCCGGCTTCATCTGCCCGCCGAAGAACACAAGCGGTACCCACCGGTCGTAGGGATATGGTGTGCCGTGCTGCGCTGGTGTTGTGCCAAAGATCCAATGTTCCCTGGGGTACAGCGCAAGATCGCCACATCGTTCTGCGTTGTAACTCCGAGCCACAAGACCAACTACTCCAGTATCGAGAGCTTGGTGTTGAATTTGGCGTGCTGTCATCACAATCCCGATCCCTTCCTGCGTTGTGAGCCATTGTGCCAAGCGAGTGCAGAGAGTATCAAAAGGGATTCCAGTCATCTCTGCAGCTGTGCGATCAAGCCAGAGCCACGGGGGGTAGAAGTATCGCACAAGCCGCTGATGTGAAGCGTGTCCCACTTGATCAACGAACCAACGCTGGATTCGAGCAAGAAGCGTATCCGTACGAATGCGTCCGGCATCGAGCCCCTCGGCACGCAGGAGTTCCGGGATGCTCCCCGCACCGTGGTCACTAGTCAGTACGAGCACGTAGTGCTCGCGTCCGATGCGCCTATCAAGCTCATCGAGGAATGCCGCAAGTATCCGGTCACACGCGACGAGCAGCTCCGCATACTCACGGCTATCGTGCCCGAAAAGGTGACCAACGAAATCCGTCGTCGAAACGCTGATACAGAGCAAGTCGCAGATTGAATCAGCGCCCAGATGTTCCTTCTCAATACACGTATGCGCTGCATGAAAGAGCCACTCAACCGACATAGGCGTAAGCGCGAATGCACGCCAACAATCATCGCTGCTTGTGTCGGATGGGATGCGGTGCGGGAAATACGTAGTGCCACCAGGAAAACGCCCTTCCCATTCCACCGTATCCGAGAGCGCCGACGACGGTTCATACTGCGCATTCCACATAGTTCCAGCAACGCGCGCCGGTGCATACTGCCGATTGAACTCGTCAACCCATGCTGGGAGCGGGTGATAGTAGCGCGAACTTCCCAATCCGACGTGCGGCACAAGCCAGCATGCGCCGTCGGGCCTGTACCCACCGAAAAAAATCGCCCCGCGATCCTTGTGCGAAAAGCTCCATACCTTACTTTGCGGAAAGTTTGCTTTGAGATAGTCTCCGAGCGTAGGCCTAAGCAGCAGCCGCGGCGATGGTACGCCGAGAAGCGTATCATCTGTTGCGTAGAGTGCGCGCCCAGCGATGACAAAATCGTTGTCCACAATTCCATGGCTGGCAGGGTTGCAGCCTGTTGCGATTGTTGCATGCCCAGCAGCTGTAACGGTGGTTGCGTAATCGTACAAACAACGCTCAGCAACAACCCCTTCCCGCAGTAACCGTAGAAAGCCTTGTGTGCTAAGCCATGGTCGCACCGCCTCGAGCCGATCAGCACGGAGCTGATCGTAACAGAGCAGCACCACTAACCGTGGCTTTGCTGACACGGTACCAACGAGCACCAACGCCACCGCTACAAATACACGAAGTGCCATGGAAGTATTTCTTCGTGGAAAATCCAACAGCGCTGCAAATTTCGTGGGTGCTCCACGGTCGGAATGGTTATGAAAACACAATGCCCGCCAACGCATGGAGCATCGGCGGGCATTCCGTGTGCGGAAGGCGGGACTTGAACCCGCACGCCTTTCGGCGCCACCCCCTCAAGATGGTGCGTCTGCCAATTCCGCCACTTCCGCACTACGTGTGGCGCAAAAATACTGCACTCGATGGAAATTTCACTGCGTTTGCAGGAGCTGCACCTGTACGCCGTCCGTGGCACGAACGCTGAAGTGCTCCCGCAGGAACGGGACTAAATCGAGCGATTCCCACGGGAATTCCTCACGACCAAAGTGTCCGTAGACTGATGTTCGTCGGAAGATCGGGCGCTGCAGTCCAAAGCGTTCGATGATACCTCGTGGCGTCAAATCCACATGCTCACGAATGAATGACTCCAGCTCAGCACTCTCCGCTGTGCGGCTACCGTGTAGGTTCACCATAATCGAAACTGGCTCGGCAACGCCGATTGCATAGCTCAGCTGGATGGTACACTCATCGGCAAGCCCAGCGGCAACGATGTTTTTCGCCAAGTAGCGCGCCGCATACGCTGCGGAGCGGTCTACTTTGGTTGCGTCCTTCCCGCTAAATGCACCTCCCCCATGCGGTGCTCGGCCGCCATAGGTATCCACGATGATTTTCCTCCCCGTCAATCCCGTGTCCCCATGCGGCCCACCAATGACAAATTTCCCCGTTGGGTTGATGTAGTACCGCGTTGTCTGGCTAAGCAGCTCAGAGGGCACCACTGCAGGGATCACATACTCTCGGATGTCCGATTCAATGCGATGGTGGGGAACGCCATCGTCGTGCTGCGTTGAAATGACAATTGCTCGAACACCGATGATCTGACCAGTATCGCTGTACTCAACTGTCACTTGGCTTTTCGCGTCTGGACCGAGATACGACATGACGTCCGGCTGTGTCTTCCGTATCTCCGCAAGACGACGCACCAGCCCGTGTGCAAGCATGATCGGCAACGGCATGTACGCACTGGTTTCCCTGCAAGCATAGCCGAACATGATTCCCTGATCGCCAGCACCTCCGCTATCAACGCCGAGCGCAATGTCTGGTGACTGCTTGTTGATGACGTTGATAATTGCGCAAGATTCTGCATCGAAGCGATACGTTGGCTTGGTGTACCCAATCTCCCGGATGACACCGCGCACAAGTTCTGGCAGGTCGATGTATGTCGTCGTTGTGATCTCGCCACCAACGACGATCATCCCCGTTGTTGCAAAGCACTCGCAAGCAACGCGGCCATCGGGATCATCCCGAAGCACTGCATCGAGCACCGCATCGGAAACTTGGTCACAAAGTTTATCGGGATGCCCTTCGGAGACCGATTCAGAGGTAAACAGGTGCGTTGCCATTCAACGTTCGAGTAAACCGACCTGGCGCGAAGTTACGACGGCTTGCCCTCACTAATTGAGCGACATCGGAGCAGCCCGAACAGCAGACTCAAGAAACAGCAGCGGATAAAACTTGGGGCGAATGTAGTTGACCAGCGGAAACGAAGAAATCGTCCGGAGCAGCTCGCTCATGTCCTTGACGCGAAAAAATATCCACAGTTTCTCGCGGTCGCTCGAAACTGCAAAGTGCGTCACCGTCCCAGAGCGCATCAACCGAAGTAACAGCTCGTGCTGCTCTGGGATCCGACGCGCCATTTCTTCGTCAAAATCGGTAATGTCGAATTCCACCAAAAAAAGCTGCAATGATTCCATTGGCGCTCTCAATCTGAATAGTCGCCAGGTCAAGACGGAGAAGCACTCGTAAGATTGCCGCCCTCGCTTTCGACGTCAACCGCTATTTTTGCGCACCATGCGCAAGATCAGTGCGGCATTTCTGCTGGTGCTTTTTGTCGGTACGGCAACGGAGCTCCCACAACTGGCTAAGCTACCGCTGCTGGTGGTTCATTACCTCGATCACGCGAGCCGCGAGAAACTCTCCATTGCTGCCTTCTTTGCCGAACACTACCTCCACGACGACATCTACGACGCCGATCGCGCGCAGGACCTTCAGCTCCCGTTCAAGGTCGAACTTCCCGGTGTATTTCTCCTCCTGGCTGAGCCGCACTCGCTGGACATGATTACACTCAATGACCTTCCTCCCCAACATCTGCAGTATTCACCTTATCTGCCCGCCACTCCACGGAGTGGCATTCCACCAGCGATCTGGCACCCACCCGCATTATCCCTCGCATAGCATCTCATCGCGCGTAAAGCGCCATTCCGATTTGTTCCACATTTGCCATTGATGACCCATGATCAGTGCCATCATTCGATTGGCGCTGCGCTGGCGTGGTGCTGTGCTTGCTGTCACAGCTGTCCTCGCTGCGATCGGCGCATGGAATCTTGCCCATTTGCCGATCGATGCAGTGCCTGATATTACCAACAATCAAGTGCAAGTGATCACCATCTCGCCCGCGCTCGGTGCACCCGACGTCGAGCGACTTATCACCTTTCCCATCGAGCAGGCATGCAGCAATATTCCTGGACTAATAGAGCTACGGAGCTTCTCCCGCTTTGGTCTATCGGTCATCACCCTGGTGTTCGACGATGACATTGACACCTATTGGGCACGACAACAAATCAGCGAACGCCTCGCAACAGTTCGCTTGCAACTACCTCCCGGAACGGGCATTCCTGAGCTTGCGCCAGTGACCACTGGCCTTGGGGAAATTTACCAGTACGTCGTCCGTCCCAAGCCTGGCTTTGAGGGCCGATACTCGCTTGCCGACCTTCGGACTATCCAAGATTGGATTGTGCGTCGGCAACTGCTCGGCACTCCTGGCGTGGCTGATGTCGCAAGCTTCGGAGGACTTCTCAAGCAATACGAGGTCGTCATCGAACCTGACCGACTCACAACGCTCGGATTGACCATCAGCGATGTCGCCAGTGCGATCGAGCGCAACAGCAGCAATGCTGGAGGGGCGTACATCGAACGCGGCCCAACTGTTTCGTTCATTCGCACCGAAGGGTTCCTCGGTTCAATCGCGGACATTGAGAACATCCCCATCACCACCGCACAAGGCTACCCGATTTTTGTGAAAGATGTCGCCACTGTCCGTATTGGATCAGCAATCCGCTACGGAGCAATGTGCTACAACGACTGTGGTGAAGTTGCCGGAGCAGTCGTCATGATGCTCAAAGGCGATAACTCTGCTGCAGTCATCGAGCGCGTCAATGAGCGCATTGCCCAAATCGAGCGGACGCTGCCCGAGGGCATCACAATCGAGCCGTTTTTGGACCGCACGAAAATGATCAACTCCACGGTTGCTACTGTCCGAACCAATCTGCTCGAAGGAGCAGCCATCGTTATCGTGGTACTTGTGTTGCTCATCGGGAATCTCCGTGCAGCACTCCTTGTAGCATCGGTGATCCCACTGTCGTTTCTCATGGCAGCCAGCCTGATGCGCACGTTTGGTGTCAGCGGCAACTTGATGAGTCTGGGTGCAATTGACTTCGGCTTGCTCGTTGACGGTGCAGTGATTATCGTCGAAGGCGTCCTCCACCGACTCAGTGTGCTCATGCGACAATCCCGTTCAACACCGCTGGCGATTGTGGATGTTGTTGAACAGACTTCCTCGCGCTTGATGCGAGCAGCGATCTTTGGCCAGCTCATCATTTTGATCGTGTACGTCCCAGTGCTCACGTTGCAGGGCATCGAAGGGAAGATGTTCCGCCCGATGGCAGAGGTGCTCCTCTACGCGTTGGGTGGAGCATTCCTGCTTTCATTGACCTACGTTCCTGCTATAGCATCGTACGTCTTTCGCGGCATTACGATCAAGGAGCATAGCATTTCGAATCGGCTTGTAGCGTACATAGAGCGTTTCTATCGTCCCCTCCTGCACTGGGCACTGCGTCGTCCAAACGCAACACTTGGGACTGCAGTTGTTCTTTTCGGACTTTCCGCAGTTGCCGCAACGCAGTTAGGTGGCGAGTTCATCCCAAAGCTCGAAGAAGGAGACTTCGCAGTGGATACACGGCTTCTGACCGGCAGCAGTCTCCAAGAGACTATCGCCGCAACGCAGCAGTGTAGCCGCATTCTCCTGGATTCTTTTCCGGAAGTCGAAAAGGTCGTCACGAAAATCGGCAGTTCTGAAATCCCAACCGATCCCATGCCCATCGAGGCATCGGATATGATGGTGATTCTCAAACCGAAACGCCAGTGGGTGAGTGCGCACTCGTTCGACGAACTCGCCGAGCAAATGTACACCGTACTCAGCCAGGCAATCCCAGGTGTAACGTTCGGTTTCCAATTCCCTGTGCAAATGCGATTCAATGAGCTCATGACAGGTGCACGGCAGGACATCGTCTGCAAAATCTTCGGCGATGACCTCGACACGCTCGCGTACTATGCAGAACGGCTGGCAGCGATTGCCTCGACGATTCCGGGTGCTCGTGATATCTACCGCGAGCGAATGCTCGGCATGCCGCAACTCGTCATACGGTACGACCGCACGATGCTGGCACGCTACGGCATCGCGATCGAAGATGCCAACCGCGCCATCAGTGCTGCATTTGCAGGCGCCAGCGTTGCAACGTTCTACGAAGGGGAGCGGCGCTTCGATGTTGTCGTCCGCTACGACAGCACTATCCGGAACGATCCCGAACGTCTGCGCACACTCCCGTTACGTGCCGCTGATGGGAATCTTGTCCCGCTCGAAGCGATCGCTGACATCCGAAGCGAATTCGGCCCGAATCAAATTCAGCGTGAAGCAGCGCGGCGGCGGATCATCGTTGGCTTCAACGTCCGCGGACGTGATATCGCATCTACTGTCGAAGAGCTGCAACGGCGCGTCGAGCGAGAGTTGCGCCTTCCGCCTGGCTACGCGATCACCTATGGGGGGACGTTCGAAAATCTCCAACACGCGCGTGCACGGCTTGCGGTGAGTGTTCCACTGGCATTGGCGAGCATCTTGGTGCTGCTCTACGCTGCGTTCGGCTCTCTGCGTTATGGTCTGCTCATCTTCAGCGCCGTCCCGCTTGCGGCAATCGGCGGAGTGGCAGCACTCCTTGCACGTGGGCTTCACTTCAGCGTTTCGGCAGCAGTCGGGTTTATCGCACTTTTCGGCATTGCAGTGCTCAATGGCATTGTGCTCACCAGCGAAGCAAATCGTCTGCGACAGAACCGCTCGCTCCTCCGCGCCATACTTGAAGCAACGCACGTGCGCTTTCGTCCGGTGATCCTGACTGCGGCGGTCGCATCGCTTGGTTTTCTCCCAATGGCGCTCAGCACCAGTCCTGGCGCTGAAGTCCAGCGACCACTTGCGACGGTTGTCATCGGTGGATTGGTGAGTGCAACGTTGCTCACGCTCGTTGTTCTTCCGGTGCTGTACATCGCCATCGAACGTCGCCGCGAGCGAAAAGAACGCACGCGTGTTTCTCCGATGTCTGTGCTCGCTCTCCTCCTTCCACTGGCTGCAGTACCTGTCAACGCACAGCAGCCAATTTCTCTCAGCGAAGCATACCATTTGATGGAGCAGCAGCATCCCGACCGATTGCGTTGGCACTACGAAGTGCTCGCTGCTGAGGAACGACGTGATGGTTGGCTTCAGCTTTCGCCATTGCAACTTGAGCTGGAGTACGGCAAGTTCAATTCCTTCACAAATGACTCGCGAATATCCGCTGCACTGCCAATCGAGCTCCCGCCTGTACATGTCGCGCGGAAAGCACAGCGGGAAAGCCAGTACGCACAAGCTGTTTGGGGCAGCCAGTGGAACGAGATGCAGCGCCGGGCAGAAGTTGCGCGCTTGTTCTACGAGGTCGCGTATTGGCGCCGCATCGTTGCACTGCTCGAGCGGAACGATTCGTTGGCAGCACTTGCCGATTCCATCGCACGTTTCCAACTCGAACGCGGCGCTGCCACAGCCGCGCACCGAGCGACAGCGCAGCTGTACCGCAGCTCGGTGAGTGCTGAGCTTGCTGCTGCAAGAGTTCAGTACCACGCAGCCGTTGCTCTATTCAATCGCGCCCTCGGAGAACCGAGCACACGCTATATCCCAAACGATTCACTCTTCGATCGGACGCCGACACTCTTGGTCGCGCTCGATAGCACTCGTCACCCACTTGTACAGCAGGCAGCAGCACGCGTTGAGCAAGCACGCTCACAGCGCGCACTCGCTGGTGCGAGCATGCTTCCAAGTGTTGTGCTTGGCTACAACAGCATGACGCTCATCGGCTACCACAACGTCACCGGCATTGACCGATACTTCGGCCCGGAAACCCGTTTTGGCTCGTTCCGCGCTGGACTGAACGTACCACTGCCAACGCCCTGGGCGATGGCGGAGCTCCGCGCTGCAGACTGGAGCATCACGAGCGCAGAGTGGGAGCAACGCGCAGTGAGTTGGGAGCTCGAACGAATGCGATTAGACGCACGTGCACGCCGCAGTGCTGCCGCCGCAGCCGTTCGCGCGTACGAACAGCAAGCGCTCACAGCTGCGGCAACGCTTGAACGAATTGCTACCGCTGAACTTGCCAACGGCATACTCGACGCTTACCAATGGGCGCAGGCTCTCGACCGCGCCCTTGCCGTCGAACGTGCCTGGCTGGATGCCCGCCGCCGATTGAACGAAGCGATCATCGAATCTGAACTTCTTGGAGATACACAATGAAACGCATTCTGCTTCTTGCTCTTGCCGCATTCGCATGCAATCGTGGCGCACAGACTCCCTCGACCAGCACGCTGAGCGATTCAACACAAACATTCGTTGCACTGACACCTGAGCAGCAGCGGACAAGCGGGATTGCGCTTGACTCCCTCCGACATGGTACACTTGAGCGTAGCATCGAACTTCGCGGTACGATCGAGCTACCACCTCAGAACCGTATCTACCTCTCGTTCCCGCTCCAGGCACGCGTTCGCTCGATCAATGGACTCGTCGGCAGAGCAGTGCGCCGTGGCGAAGCACTCGTCACACTCGAAAGCATGCCGCTTTTGGAATTGCAGGAGCGATACCTTTCAACCCGCGCTCAATTGGAACAGGCGCAGCGAGAATACGAACGTCAGATGAAGCTTGCTCAATCGGCCGCGACAACCGAGCGAGCTCTGCTGGAAGCACGTACACTTCTGCGCGAACGCCAAATTGCACTTGCCGCACTTGCTGAGCGGCTCCGGATTGCTGGCATCGAACCAACAAGACTTGCCGATACCGCAATTTCACGCACCGTCGTACTGACTGCTCCGCGTGATGGATACATCGCTGCGATCAACGTTGTCATTGGGCAAAGTGTCGAGCCAAACACACGCATCATCGAGCTTGTTGATGTCGGCGACGTTCACCTTGTCCTGCGCGCATATGAGCGCGATGCGCCGTTGATTCAGCCTGGACAACGTCTGGTTGCGTGGACGGTGGCGGATTCTTCGCGAAGCTATCCTGCCGAAGTTGTTGCTGTGTCGCACGCGCTCGACTCCACACGCACACTCGAGCTCCACTGCCACTTTGTGCGGTATGACCATGAGCGGCTCCGCCCTGGGATGTTCATGCGTGCACGTCTTTCCGTTGCATCGGAAGGAGGCTACCTTGTTCCACAGAGTGCAGTTGTTGCGTGGGAGAACAAGCATGGAGTTTTCATCCCCGTGGGCAACGGCTTTCGTCTTGTCGAGGTCAGACTCGTTGCCAGTGATGGCAACCGCGCCATCATTGCATTTGATCGAGGCAGTCCGCCGCGCGTCATCGTCACGCAGGGCGCTTACTGGCTGCTCATGAAGCTCAAGAACACCGATCAGCAGGAGGAAGTGTAATCCCACGGCACACTACTTTCGCAGTGGTTCATTCCTTGTACACAGGGTGTCGCAATGGTTGGAATACTTGCACTTGCTGCGTTGGTTGGCATTGCCGTTGGATGCCTGATTGCATGGGCACTGCTGGCACCGAAACTCAGTGCAGCGCGCGCGGAGATCGCTTCGTCTCGCCAGCAGCTCGACGCTGCTCTGGCACGAGAGAGCGAGCATGAGCGCATTGCCGATCAAGAGCGCCAACGTCTCGAACGCGAACTTGCCGCAAAAGACGAACGCATCGCTGTCTTGCTTGAGGAGGCAGCTACGCTAAAAACTCAAGTGAAGACGCTCCACGAGCGACTCGAGGAGGATCGTGCCTATCGTGAGGAGCTCCAACGGCAACTCCGTCTCGAATTCGAGCAGATGGCAACACGCATCCTCGAGCAGCGGAGCGCGCTCTTGAAAGAGCAAAGCACCGAGACACTCGAGAAAACACTTGCGCCGCTGCGCGAACGCATCGCTGCATTCGAGGAGAAAATTGACCGCGCCTATACCGAACACACTAAAGGTACCGCCTCACTCCGCGAACAGCTCCAGCAACTGTTTCAGCTCAACGCACGACTGACCGAACAAGCCGACAACCTTGCCGCAGCACTCAAGGGCGATAAGCGATTGCAAGGCTCGTGGGGCGAAGTTCAACTGGAACGTTTGTTGGAGCTGTCGGGCTTGCAACGCGACAGCGAGTACAAAGTGCAGGTGTCCACTCGCTCGAGCGAAGGCGATCGCATCCGCCCGGACGTTGTCGTGTACCTTCCCGAAGGTAAGCACCTGGTCGTGGATTCGAAGGTGTCGCTTTCGGCCTACGCTGCATTTATCGAGGCATCAACCGATGGAGAGCGAGAGCAACATCTTCGGCACCATGTCCAGGCAGTCCGGCAGCACATCGAGCGGCTTGCCAGTAAGGATTACTACGCTGCCGAAGGGATTCATTCCCCAGAGTTTGTACTGCTGTTTATGCCAATCGAAGCAGCACTTTCGGTGGCTCTCCAAGCCGACCGCGAGCTCTACACTTACGCCTGGGAACGTCGGATTGTGCTCACCAGCCCGACAACGCTACTGGCGACGCTCCGCACCGTCGCAAGTGTATGGAAGCACGAGCGGCACAATCAAAATGCCCTCCAGATTGCCGAAGAAGCAGGAAAACTCCACGACAAACTTGCCTCAGTCCTTGCCGACTTGACCAAGGTCGGGGAAACGCTCGACCGCACAAAGCGGGAGTATGAAGACGCCATGCGACGGTTGTGTACCGGTCCGGGCAATGTCGTCACACGCGCGCAACGGCTCATCGAGCTGGGGGCAAATGCGAAAAAACAGCTCGATCGGCGCTTGCTCAGCGATGCAGGGGACACCGATGCGGACATTCCTCCGCTCCTGATGACTTGACAAGCAGCAATGGGTTTTCTAAGTTTGCACCGTTGCCGCCTCCGATGGCAGCAAGAGTGTTCCACTATGCCGGGAGAATTTGCCTATGCAGTACGATGTCCAACACATCAAGAACGTTGTGTTGCTCGGTCATACAGGTTCGGGCAAGACTACACTTGCGGAGGTCATGCTCTTCGAGGCAGGCGCAATCACGCGTCGCGGTAGCGTCGAGGAGCGAAATACTGTCTCCGATTACACCGACATCGAGCACGAGCGGGGCAGCTCAGTCTTTACTACGTTGATGCACTTGGAGTGGCGCGGCTACAAAATCAATCTGCTCGATACGCCAGGCTACGATGATTTCTGCGGTGAGATCATCACGGCACTTCGCGTTGCGGACACCGGCATCCTTGTACTAAATGCTGCAAGTGGCGTTGAAGTTGGCACTGAGCTCATCTGGCGCTACACTGAGCAGTTTTCTACCCCGATGATCATCACGATCAACAAGCTCGACCACGAGAACGCAAACTTCGAGCGCACAGTCGCGCAAGCACGCGAACGGTTCGGGCGTGCGGTCACTATTGTGCAGTATCCCCTCGACGTCGGCCCTGGCTTCAGCGCTATCGTTGACGTACTCAAGATGACGCTCTACCAATTTCCGCCACAGGGAGGCAAACCGCAGAAGCTCCCAATACCGGACACTGAACGCGAGCGCGCTGAGCGGCTCCACAACGAACTCATCGAGGCGATCGCTGAGAACGATGAAACGCTCATGGATCGCTACTTCGAAAGCGGCTCCCTCGACGAGGACGATATGCGGACCGGACTCAAGCAAGCGATGACACGTCGGCAGCTCTTCCCGGTCTTCTGCACAAGTGCCAAACTCAATATGGGAAGCGGGCGTATCCTCGGCTTCATTGATAACGTCGCTCCGAGCGCAAATGAACTGCCCACACCGATGACCGACACTTCTGGCACGCCGATCCCATGTGACCCTGCTGGACCGACAGTCCTCTTCGTGTTCAAAGCCATCAGCGAGCCGAACGTCGGGGACATGTCGTTTTTCAAAGTGTACTCCGGAACGCTACGTCCCGGAACAACACTCATCAACGCCCAGACCGGTACCGCTGAGACACTCGGCCACATTTACATCGTTGATGGGAAGAAGCGCACCGAGGTCAGCGAGCTGGTCGCAGGCGATCTCGGTGCAGTCGTCAAGCTGAAGAATACCCACGTCAACAACACACTCCGCGAGAAATCGAGTGATCTTGTCGTCCCGCCGATTGAATTTCCCAAGCCGAAAATTCGCGTTGCCGTCGAGCCGGTCAACAAAGGTGACGAAGAGAAGGTCGGCAACGCACTCCACCAGTTGCACGAAGAAGATCCGACGCTCATCGTCGAGCATTCCCAGGAGCTCAAGCAGACGATTCTCTATGCGCAGGGAGAGCTGCATTTAGCTGTCGCAAAATGGCGCTTACAGAATCGCTACAAGGTGGATGTCCGCTTCGTCGAACCGCGAATCCCCTACCGCGAAACAATCCAGCGTCCAGCACGCGCGCAGTACCGCCACAAGAAGCAAACCGGGGGCGCCGGCCAATTTGCCGAAGTGCATATGCTCATCGAGCCATGGAGCGATGGGATGCCACTCCCGAACGGACTGACAGTGCGTGCCGTCGAGGAATACGAGTTGCCGTGGGGAGGAAAGCTTGTCTTCCTCAACTGCATCGTCGGTGGCGTCATTGACGCGCGATTTATGCCTGCCATCGTCAAAGGCATCATGGAGAAAATGAGTGCTGCACCACTAAGTGGCAGCCCAGCACGTGACATCCGCGTTGCAGTGTACGATGGGAAAATGCACCCGGTCGATTCGAACGAAGCGGCATTCAAGACCGCTGGGATGATGGCGTTCAAGGAAGCGTTCCTTCAAGCCGACCCCAAGCTGCTCGAGCCGATCTACACCGTCACGATCACCGTACCAGACGAGTACATGGGCGACGTCATGAGCGATCTTCCCGCACGGCGAGCGGTGATTTTAGGGATGGACTCCGATGGCCACTACCAAAAAATCTACGCGCGGATGCCGCTTGCAGAACTCGACCGCTACTCCACAGCGCTCCGCTCGATAACGCAAGGGCGAGCTGTGTACACGGCTGAATTTGCCGAGTACCAACCCGTTCCGCCGCACGTCCAACAGAAGCTAGTGCAGGAATACCAGGCCCAGCTCCACGGCGAGGAAGTCTAAGCGTCCACGCTCAGTTCGCGCGCACATGTTCTGGCGAGCTTTCCGCTGCTGCGCGGAGTGCGGCAAGCACTTGGCGCGTCCGAAGCCGAAGCAATCGCTCCGATGCCGTGGGGCGAATTGCGAGTGCAAGCCCTTCGACGTCAGCATGTGTGATGACCCGGGTTCCTTCGCCTTCCGACAGGAGGAGCCAGGAACGAGTGGCGACTATGCCACGCCCGATGCTTCGCCATTGGAGCGTGCGCGTCGGCCGTTCGGCAGTTATCTCGCTCTGGAAGCGGATGCCGGACACCTTCCACCAAAAGCGCTGGGGATTGAGAGCAGGACGTGCACTGAACACTCGCACGTAGGGATTCCAGCGTTCCCATTGCTCGATGTGACGTAACAGGTGCCAGACACGGTGGGTTGGTGCAGCGATGAATTGTTCATCGCTCGCCTCCATGCGAAACGTGGGAAGACTCATGAGTCCTCGACAAAAAAAGATGACATTTTACGTGTGGTTCTGCTACCAGAGGCTACTTCAGGCTATGCGGGGATCAGTGGGGACACGAAGGGGGAATTGGCGACGTTCGCAAACCGAAGCAGAATCGCGGCACTATAAACGGATTTACCAAGTTCTTAGTGCACACACTGCTGCACTCATCGTTGATAGATCAAGCGGCAGTAGTATTTTGGTGCTCGATGACTGCGTATGAATTTCGGAGGATACACAATGCTTATGCGATTTCTCCTTGCTCTTGGTTGTTTGCTTTCCGCTCAGGTGGTGTTCGCCCAAGGTTCAGGCATCAAAGTCGGTGCAACGCTACCGAATTGGAAGTACGCTGCCGATTCCGCAGCCTCGCTCAACACTAACAATCTGGCGAATTTCGCAGTTGCGATCGTGCAGGAATTCCCCATCGGCGGTGTCTTTTCCATTCAGCTGGAGCCGACCTACAGCGTCCGCACCACGAGGACCGACATTCTCGCGAGTGTCCTGGCGCAGTACGCTCCGGACTCGCTACCACCGCAAACCCCTTCATCGCTCCAGTTCGAGCACCAGATAACGTCCATTGAGCTACCAATCCTGCTCAAGATTGCCACCGGCACCAGCGGCGTTCGCGGCTACGTATTCGCAGGACCGAACGTCCGTTTCCAGCTCTCGGCAGTGACCACGCTCAAGACGGATACGACCAGTCTCAACAGTTCGATCCCGCTCGATGTCAAGCCAAAAGCGAATACTGCCGTTGCTGGAGCAGACATCGGCGTAGGCATGGAAATTCCGCTTGGTCTTTTCAGCCTTGTCGCCGATGCCCGCTACACATTTCCACTGACAGATATGAGCTCAATGGAAGCGTTCGGACGGCGTATCGGCACGCTCAACTCAAACGACATCCGGATATTCGCCGGGCTGATGTTCCGCTGGTAGTTTGCACTGCAGTTGAGGAGCTACTCGAACTTGAATGAGGCGATGGCGCGCTCAAACGCGGGCTTGTAGGTACCTTCTTCCTGCTTGTTCCAAGTAAGGAAGATGCGGTAAAGCTTTTTGTCCTTGACAGCCAGATACACCCGTCGTTCGATACCCTTTTGGGGTGAGTATGAGAAAAGCACTGCATCTACGCCGCCGAGCTTGACTTTCTGCGGCGCCCCGCCACCGAACGAAGCACGATTATCGTTGGCAATTTTCTCGAGATTCGTCTGCGCCGATGCATCGAGAATATCCACACGGATTGTGCAGTCAAGACGGCTGCCGAGATATTCCGAGCCGCCGACTGCTCCTTGCGCTTTGATACCCTTGACGCGGAAGTTGTCAGGAATTTCCAAGCTGTAGCCATTTCCACGCGTGCGAACAAAGTTCGATGATGGCGGCTCCGGACCTTTAGGGAGAGTATCCACTCGCGGCGATACAGCCTGCACCTGCGGAAGGACCACCGAGCCGAGAATTCGCTCCACCGCAGGCTTGTAGTAGTCAAACGTGCTGCCGAATGCGGCGAACTCAACGGTCGTGATGAAGCTATCCTTGGCCGCGTAGACTTTGAATCCTTCGAACATTCCGTCGGGGGCCTCGAACTTGTAGGAGAGTTTCGTTGCGGCAACTCCAGCGAGTGTTGTTTTCTCTTGCCGGTATGCATCATCGGCAAAGACCTTGTCTTCCTTGATGAACTGCTCGAGCGGTGCCGATGTTTTGATTACGCGCATTTCCAGTTTTGCAGCAGAGGGTCCTTCGCCGTACTCAACGAAGCGTTGCTCTGCCCCTGCGATGGAAATGGCGTAGAACTGCTCCCCAGCAACCGCACGGTGGGTCCAGTTGGCAGGATATTCGATCGAAAAGTTCCGTATCGGATCGGTGTAACGCTGCCACCCCTGGATCGGAACAGGTTCGGCTTTCTTGCCGCAGCTAACCATCAGCGCACCCACAAGACACAACCACGCAACTGCGTACCGATGCATTGCACAAGTGACTGGGAAGTTCAACAACGGTGGTGCGAAACTACGCACAATGGCTCCCTTTCCCTCCTGAAGTGGAGGCACGTAACTGTTTCAGGAGAGGCTGCCCAGCGAAAACGCGCAGCAAGTGAGCCTATCGGACAAGCTGCCAGAGCGCCGTTGCAATCAATATGGCACCTGTCGCAGCAGCGGTGCTCCCCCACAGCCAGAGCTGTTCGAGCACAAGGTAACGCTCGCCTTCGCTCAGTCGGGCAAGGTATCCATCGAGATCAAATCGCATCGGCTTGAAGGCACTACGGTTGAATCACCGCCAGCAATTATCGGCACCTTTGAGCAAAACTTCACTGCTGCCCGAGAGCTGCTGCAGTAACTTTGCCAGCCGTGGAACACTGCACCGAAGTTGCAGTGTTTGGTTTAGCAGTCAATTAGTACCCTGGTGTATCTGGCCAAGAGTGTTATGTACGAGGTTGTATCGCACGGTGTATCGTTTGCTTTCAGCCAAGAGCAAGAGCAAATTCGGCAACTTGCGCGCGAGTTCGCCGAAGCAGAGATTCGTCCGCACGTGGCCTATTACGATGAAACGCAAGAGTTCCCGCACGAAATTTTTCGCAAGCTTGGTGAGCTTGGTTTTTTGGGAATTCTGATACCACCCGACTGCGGTGGCGCTGGCTTAGGTGCGATCGAATGCGCAATCATCGTCGAGGAAATCGCGCGCATCTGTCCCGCGGTTGCGCTCGGGGTTGCTGCGCACAATGGATTGTGCACCTACCACATCTACCGTTACGGGAGTCAGGCGCTGCGGGAGCGTTACGTTCGTCCCCTTGCGCAAGGCGAAACGCTCGGTGCTTGGGGACTGACCGAACCAGGCTCTGGCTCCGATGCTGGGGCAATGCAAACAATCGCTATCCGTGATGGCGACCACTACATTCTCCGCGGCAGCAAGAATTTCATCACGCACGGCAACGTCGGCTCGATTGCGGTGATCATGGCAAAAACCGACCCTGCAAAAGGTAAGCGTGGCATTAGTGCGTTTGTGGTGGATAAATCCATGCCCGGGTTCTACGCCAGCAAGAAGGAAAACAAAGTCGGGATGCGCTGCAGCGATACCGCGTCGCTCGTGCTCGACGATGTGCGGGTTCCGGCGACCAACCTGCTTGGCCAGGAAGGCGAGGGATTCCAACAAGCACTGGCAATTCTCGATGGCGGTCGAGTGACGATTGCTGCACTCTCGGTTGGCTTAGCGCAAGGTGCGTTCGAAGCGGCGATGAAATATGCACAGGAGCGCATCCAGTTCGGCAAGCCACTCATTGAGCATCAGGCGGTGGCGATGAAGCTAGCTCGAATGAACATGGAGATCGAAGCAGCACGGCTGCTCACCTACCGCGCTGCATGGCTTCGCGATCGTGGGGAGCCCTTTCGCCAAGAAGCATCTCAGGCGAAGCTCTTCGCCAGCGAGATTGCTGTCCGCACTGCCGAGGATGCTATCCAAATCCATGGTGGATATGGCTACATCAAAGAATTCCCCGTCGAAAAATACTGGCGTGACTCGAAGCTGTTGACCATCGGCGAAGGCACCAGCGAAATCCAGCGCATCGTCATCGCACGAAGCCTGCTGGAACAGTATCGCAGCAAGTAACGGTTGTCATTGCTCCCGTATCACAGTTGGAAGTCGAATTGCCGGATCCAACATTCTTCGATACAACCACGCTCGAGGTCTTCACTGCAGCAGTCGCTGGGGTGAATCCATTCCGATCACTTCACCCTGTTTGCGTACGGAGCCAACTCCCATGGAGCATCAGATTGACGCTAGCTGCTTCGGTGAAAATATTTGCTAGACCGACTGTATCCGCACAAACCGACGCTTGCCCACCTTGACGATATGCTCCCCGCGCGCGAGCACAGCTGCATGGTCTGTGACACGCTCACCATTGACGTAAACGCCACCTTGCGCAATTAGCCGCCGTGCTTCACTCTTCGACGGCACCAAACCCGCAGCGACCACTGCCTCGACGAGCGATAGCGGTAAGTGCAGCGCAATGGTCTCGATCTCTTCGGGTACTTCCTTGTGACGGAACATGCGGTCAAATTCCTCCCGGGCAGAGCGTGCAGCGTCCTCCCCGTGATAGCGCGCCACCAGCCGCTCTGCCACCAATGCTTTTGCATCGCGTGGGTGTAAGCTCCCATCGCGCAATTGTTGCTCCATTGTACGCGCTTCTTCAGCTGAAGCAAACGTCGCATAGCGGTAGTAGCGCACGATGAGTTCATCCGGGATGGACATGACTTTCCCGAACATTTCACGCGGCGGATCGAGCAATGCGATGTAGTTGCCGAGCGATTTGCTCATCTTTTGGACGCCGTCGGTACCTTCGAGCAAGGGCATCAGCACGATCGCTTGCGGCTCTTGTCCGGCGTGCTTTTGCAGTTCCCGCGCTAAGAGAAAGTTGAACCGTTGGTCGGTTCCCCCAAGTTCGATGTCTGCCCGCACCTCGACGGAATCGAGCCCTTGCGCAAGAGGGTAGAGCAGCTCATGCAGCGCGATCGGTTGCTCGCGGTTGAAGCGCTGATGGAAATCATCACGCTCGAGCATCTGGGAAACGGTCACCTGCGCTGCGACACGGATAACATCAGCAAATGTGAGCCTGCTGAGCCATTCGGAGTTCGAGCGAATCTCCGCACGTGCGACATCGAGGACGATCCCCACTTGCTCGAAGTACGATCGCGCATTCGCTTGCGTCTCCTCGAGCGTCAGCGCTGGGCGCGTTTTCGTACGGCCGCTCGGATCGCCGATCATCGCGGTAAAATCGCCGATGATGAAGATGACCGTGTGCCCCAGTTCTTGGAACTGCCGAAGCTTTTCGAGTACGACAGCGTGGCCGATATGCAAATCCGGCCGCGATGGATCGCATCCCAGCTTGACACGGAGCGGGGTGCGCGTTCGCACTGCTCGTTCCAGCTTTGCGCGGAACTCATCGAGCGGCAATATTTCCGCAACCCCATCGGAGAGGATTCGGAACTGTTCCTCAGCAGGGAGCATCGCTCTTGGAACGTTGCTCAACATGTGCGGGAGACGTCGCTGTGTGATGCTTGAATTTGCTCATGGCGCTTGCGGAGCAGTTCGCGCTGCTCGAGCCGCTGCTGGCGCCGGATTTCTGCCGCTTCGTATCGGCGCTGCTCATCCGGTGTGCGCGGCTCAATCGGTGGAATTGGCAATGGCTTGCCATATTGGTCAATCGCGACGAACGTCAGGTATGCCGTTGCAACATGGGCTGACGATCCGTTGATCGGATCCTCGCGGAGCACTTTGACGCCAACCTCCATCGAGGTCCGAAACGCACGATTGACCATCGCGTAGATACGCACGACATGTCCCAACTTGATCGGCTCGAAAAAGCTGATGCTATCAACCGACGCAGTCACGCAGACCCGCCCACTATGCTTCATCGCAGCCAGAGCTGCGGCAATATCCACCCAGTGCATCAAGCGTCCGCCGAGTAGGTTGCCCAAGTAGTTCGTATCGTTGGGCAACACAAGCTCGGTCATCTCGATAGCGGACTCCGAAGGACATTTGGATTGCATCGTAGAGAAACAGTGGAGATGTCACCACAGTTGCAAAGCTACGGCTCCTGCCGTTGCCCGCGGAGCTCTGCGATCACATGCTCGAGCATCATCGAGCGCGAGCCTTTGACTAAAACCACATCGCCCGGACGTGCCAGCAAGCGAACGATGGCTGCTGCCTCACGGTGACTCCGGGCGATCGCTACTGTACAGTGAAGGCTCCCATCAAGCGAGCGAATTGCATGTTCCATCGCCTCGCCGAACCCAATGAGGACCTCGGCACGCTCTGCAGCATACCGCAGGATCGCCCGGTGCTCGGCATCACTGGCAGCACCCAGCTCACGCATATCGCCAAGCACTGCGATCCGTTGCTGAGCTGTCGGATATGCCGAGAGCGTATCGAGCGCTGCGCGCATCGAAGCGGGGTTGGCGTTGTAGCAATCGTTCAAGATGGTAACGCCGCCCTGGCCTTCCTCGACCTGCATTCGCGCATAGCCGTGTGAAGCAGTGGGACGGTACGTTCCAAGCTCATGGGCAATTGCCTCCAACTCCACGCCAAGACTGACTGCCACTGCCGATGCAGCGATCGCACAGAATGCTGCACCATATCCTGGGTGTGAGAGCTTCGCTTGAACCTTTCTTCCTTCGAACGCAAGCTCGAGAATCGGAAAGAGTGTACCATGCTCAAACACAAAGTTCGCCCGGAGCTGAGCTGCTTCATCGCGACCGAACGTCAGGACGTGCGGCATCTTGTTAGCATAGCGCGCAAGACGGCTATCGTCGAGATTGACGCATGCGTGCCCGCCGTGGTCGGCTAACCAGCGGAAGAGCGCCGTCTCTTCTTGCTCAACTCCATCGAGTGAGCCAAGAAACTCCAAATGCTCTTCAGCAATTGCCGTGATGACGCCATGTGTTGGCTCAGTGATGCGGCATAGCTCGGCTATTTCCCCGGGGCGATTTGTCCCGATCTCCACTACCACTGCGGTGTGGTCGGGTTCAATCCCCAAGAGCACATGCGGCACACCAACGCGGTTGTTCCAATTGCCGGGCGTCCGATGCACAGAATACCGCGCAGCAAGAAGATGCGCAGCAATGTCTTTCGTCGTCGTCTTGCCGACGGCGCCTGCAACTGCAACGACCGGTACATCAAAACGCCGACGATACGCCCGCGCAAGATCGCCGTAGGCAGTAAGCGTGTCCACAACCCAGAATGTCGGTGTATCACCGATCGCACAATGTCCGCGGTAGGATGCATCGAGTACGAACGCACGTGCGCCGCGCTCGATCGCATCAGCAACGAACGCATGACCATCGAAACGCTCCCCACGAAGCGCTACGAAAAGATTTCCAGCCCGTAGCGTCCGCGAATCAGTGGAAATGCCTTCGACCACATCGAGCGCATCAAGGTTATCGCATGCAACGGGCTGCAATACTGCGACGAGCTCCTCACGTGTAAACAGTGGCATTGCAGCATCCATCGGTGATGTGCAAAACTACTTGCCGCCAGAAGTGTTCAGTTTTCGATACTGCTGCCGATAACACACAGCGAACACAACGACCATCGCTTCGGCCATGGACGAGCGCGACGATCGAACCGATCGCTACCTAATCAGCTACGCCGACATGGTCACCCTGCTGGTTGGTGTGTTCGTGGTTCTTTCGACAACGTTTCGCGCCGATGCAGAGCGCTACCGTCAGCTTGCTCGAGCAGCGTCTGCTGTCTTCGGGTCCCAAGCTGCGACGGCTGACTCAGTGCCGCTATCGCCACTTGCAGCAGTGCTCGGACGACTTTCACCGGCAGATATCGAGCATGATAGCACAACCTACCGCTGCGTCCTGGCAGACGAAGTGCTCTTCGAGACCGGCTCGAGTCGTCTGAGCGAGCGTGCAGAGCACGCGCTTGCGGAGCTGGCAGTCATTCTCAGAAACGGAACTGCCCGCATCACCATTGATGGACATTCCGACAGTCGTCCTCCGCGGTCTGGACAGTGCAATCTCGAGCTTTCCGTAGAGCGGGCGATGGCTGTCGCAGTGCAGCTTGTCAAGGGCGGTGTCCCCGAAGAGCGCATCGTTGTTCGCGGATTCGGAGCCAGCAAACCGATTGCTCGGGAGCCTGCATCGCCGAGCAACCGACGTGTCGAAATTCTCATTGCGTTTGAAAACGAAGCATCAAACCACGGATGGTAGGTACAATGGAATCCACAACACTGATGGCAACCCCGATGCCCGTCCAAACGTCGGCGATGAGCATCCGCAAACTCACGACCGAGCAATTCGGCGAAATCCTGATCGAGGAGCGATTCATCTTCACGTTTCCCAACGGCCTTTTCGGCTTTGAAGACTTGCGCGAGTTCGTCATCGTGCGGCATGAGCGGACCGAACCGGTGCGCTGGCTGCTCTCGGTGGAACATCCCGAACTCAGCTATCCCGTCCTGAGCCCATACCTGCTCCAGCGCGACTACTCAGCAGGCAAAGAGTACAGCGACTGCCAGCGCTACACTCCACTGGTGATTCTCACGCTCGGCAGCGGCGGTGCAACAGCGAACATGAAAGCACCGATTCTGCTCGACGTCCAAACCCAGCGCGGCGAGCAAATCATCATCCCATCCGATAAGTACTCGACGAGTTACCCCTTGAGCGTTCAACAATCCAGATAGCAACTACCATGCTTGTTCTCTCACGGAAAATTGGCGAAGTCATCACCATCGGCAATTCGATAAAGATCACCATCTTGAGCTACGATCGCGGCATCGTCCGCGTCGGTATCGAGGCACCGAAAGACATTCCTGTGCACCGCAAAGAAGTGTACGACCGGATCATCGAGCTCAATCGGCAAGCAGCCCAAGTTACACCGGAGGCTCTACGCGGATCGCTCGGATCGTTACAGCAAGCTCCCAAGAGCAAAGAAACCACACCACTGTAGCCGAATCTGCGATGGCTCCCGCCCCCCTGATCTTGATTGCAGACGATAATACGTGGATGCAGCGTATCGTTGCGAAAATTGTCGCCAGCTATGGCTGGGAGCCTATCACCGCTGCCGATGGCTATGAGGCAGTTGCACTGGCACTCGATCGTCAACCGGACGTGATCATCCTCGACTTGATCATGCCGGACCTGACGGGTATGCACGTACTGCGTTTGCTGAAGCGACTCCCCCAGACATCAGCAATTCCCGTGCTTATTTTGAGCGTTGCCACAGAGGTGGAACTCTTGATGGAAGCGATGAAGTGCGGTGCTGCCGGCTTCATCCGCAAACCTTTTACGCGCTCGACGATCTACGAGAAAATCGCAGCCATTCTTGCCACTTCTGCCGAGCTTCCCCCACTACCACCAAACAAGCCCGCATCGGAACCGACCTTCGACCCGCCTTCCAGCCAAACGGAACCTGAGCGACAGTCACCAGTAGCCTCTACACCGATCGCCCGCTACCAGCAGCAGTCCACCCCACCTCTTCCTGAGGAGCTTCGCCGCTGGCTCGATTCAATTTGAGCAATTACCACGGCGTCCAACTCACCGCAGCAAGTGGCAACATCACCTGCGAAGTAATCGCAAGCCCAGCATCGAGCGCCAATGCTGTATTGGCAAGCCGCACACCGACGACCACCATGGATTGATACGGACGGGCAAGATCGCTATTCCAAAGCTCTGCCAGTACATGCAGATCATCGCGCGCGGGCATTTGAACGTCCAACCCCACGCCGAAGCCTATTGCATTACGCGCGTAGCGCATCGCTACCGAGCCGAATGTCCCTGCCGCAACTTCGTACACGTCCCGGTTAGAGAGATTGTAGAACGTCATCAACGTCAGACGCGAACGCACGCGGGTGAAGGTCGCCGCCACCCAGAGGTGCTGTAGTTGATTCGGCGAGTTGACCCAGGCAAGATTCCCGCCCGCAGCAACCGACAGATACCCATCGAGCTGCTGGTACTCAGCACGCAGCAGCGTTGCTTTTGCATTGATAACGCTCAGCTGGTGGCTCGACGGGATACCGGGAACGATGCTGCGCAGCACCAGCAGACTCCCAACATCACCAATACCAATGGCAGCACCGATCGTCATCAATTCCAGGCTCACCGCACTGCTATTGGCACCAATCGGCTCGGCAGTTGGCATCAGCAGAAGTCGCCAGGAATGCCGGTACAAATCTTCCAACAGACGAAGTTCAGCTATCTGCGCCAGGTCAATCGTTGCTGTCCCGATCTCAGTTCGTACCCTGATAGCATCAGTGGTATCGCGTTGCACTCGCCCCAGGAGGAGACCGCTGATCTTATCACCTGTGGTCAAGCGTACGGTGACCGGCAGTCCGATCCACTCATCGGGGACTTCCGTGGCTAAGAGGCTGCAGACAAGGGCAACACCCACGATGAAACCGCCGAGGAACCTCATGCTCCTGGCTGGTTGAGCGTTGCGAAAAGTTCTACCACAGCCTCGATGCTCATGGTGCCGCGATCGCCCTTCCCGTGCTCGCGGAGTGCAACGGTTCCCTGCTCTTCTTCCCGTCGCCCGACAATCAGTGCAAAAGGAATTTTCTGCTGTTCACTTTCGGCGATCTTCCGCTGCACTTTTTCTGAACGTTCGTCCACAAAGACTCGGAAGCCCTTCTCTTCGAGCAGTCCGCCAATCCGTCGAGCATAGGCTTGCTGCGCATCGGTAATCGGCAGCACGCTCACTTGAACAGGCGCTAACCAGAACGGGAAATTCCCCGCAAAGTGCTCGATCAAGATGCCGATGAAGCGCTCCATCGAACCGAACGGTGCACGGTGGATGATCACCGGGCGATGCTTGGCATTATCGGCGCCTGTGTACTCGAGCTGGAATCGCTCCGGCATGACGTAATCAACCTGGACCGTCCCAAGTTGCCAGCGCCGGCCGATGGCATCGCGAACGATGAAGTCAATCTTCGGACCGTAGAATGCCGCTTCGCCGATTCCGATCGTGTAGTCAAGCCCCATCTCGTCGGCGACCTCTTGAATTTCCCGCTGCGCACGTTCCCAGAGCGCAATGTCGCCGCCGTACTTGGCGGTGTTGTCGTCGCGGAACGAAAGCCGCGTCGAGACTTCCATGCCAAAGGTTCGGAAGACCAGCTGCGTCAGTTCGATAACGCCTCGGACCTCATGCTTGAGTTGTTCGGGAGTGCAATAGATGTGCGCATCGTCTTGCGTAAAGCCTCGGACGCGCACTAGGCCGGTCAATTCGCCGGACTGCTCGTAGCGATAGACGGTGCCGAACTCGGCAAGGCGAAGCGGCAGGTCGCGGTACGACCGCGGCTCGCTGGCGTAGATCTGGTGATGGTGCGGGCAGTTCATCGGCTTGAGGAGGTACTCTTCATCCTCGACAGTCATTGGCGGGAACTGCGAGTCGGCGTAGTAGGGATAGTGTCCGCTGGTTTTGTAGAGCTCGAGATTCCCAATGTGCGGCGTGATGACTTCTTGGTACCCGCGTTTTTTTTGTTCGCTGCGCAAGAATGCTTCGAGGGTGCGGCGAATGACTGTGCCATTGGGAAGCCAGATCGGCAGCCCGCTGCCTACCATCGGCGAAATGAGGAAGATCTTCAACTCACGTCCCAATCGGCGGTGGTCGCGGCGCTCAGCTTCCTCGCGTTGGCGGAGGAATTCCTCGAGCAGCTCTTTTTTCGGGAAGGAAATGCCGTAAATGCGAGTGAGCTGCTTGCGCCGATGGTCGCCACGCCAGTATGCACCGGCTACGGCGAGCAGCTTCGGGTATTTCAGGTAGCCCGTCGAAGGGACGTGCGTTCCGCGGCAGAGATCGGTGAAGTTGCCCTGCCGGTAGAACGTAATCGGCTGACCACGCAGCTCCTCGAGCAGTTCGAGTTTGTACTCGTCGCCTTTTTGGCGGTAGTACGCAACGGCATCATCCCAAGAAATCTCGATGCGCTCGTATGGGTTATTCGCCTTGACCAACTCGCGCATCTTTTCTTCAATGCGCGGGAAGTCATCGCTGGAAAGCGTGAGGCCATCGGGAAGGTCAACGTCGTAGTAGAATCCCTGCTCGATCGGTGGGCCGATGCCGAATTTCACTCCGGGGTAGAGCGCCTCGAGCGCTTCTGCCATCAGGTGCGCAGTCGAGTGCCAGAAGATGCGTTTGCCTTCTTCGTCGTTCCACGTCAGAATGCGGACGGTCGCGTCTTCGTAGATCGGGCGCGAAAGGTCGTAGACAGTGCCGTTGACAACGATACCGAGTGCTGCACGTGCCAAACCCTCGCCGATCGAGCGGGCGATTTCCATTCCCGTTGTGCCGGATGGATACTGGCGCTGTGTGCCATCAGGAAAGGTAATAGTCATGGGCTGCGACTCATTGGTCATTCGGATACCAGTGCGCAGCAAAATTACACGCACCCTCTGACGAGCATGCCCTCGCCCACCACTGTTAGGAGCTACTCTGGGCTTGCAGCTCTTGCATTGCCACCTCGACAGTGGGGTAGAACCCAAAGAGCCACTCCATCTGGGAGATGCGGAAGAGGTTGCGTACCGTTTCGCGCACACCGACGAGCGCAATGGGAATGTTGTAGTCTCGCAGTTGGCGATACGCCAGAAGTAATGCGCTCAGACCGCTACTGTCGGCATAGTCCACGCGCGAGAGGTCCACAACCAGCGCGCTGATTGTCGGCTGGCATACGATAAGGAGCTCTGCCTTGATCTCGGGCGCTGTGCTCGAATCGAGGCGCTGCTCTTTGAGTGTAAAGATGACGACGTTGTCGTCGTGGTCAACGGTGAACTTCATTGCTGGTCCTCCCCAGCAGTGGAACATACACCACGCGAACACACCACTGGTGCACGCTTAGCAAATATAGCCAACGAGCACTACCGCACCGTTACATTTTGGAAGATCTCGCGTGCAGTATTGCCCCAGACGATGGCAGCTCGAATACACTTGCGAAGAAACTTTCTTTGCTGGTGCAACGTTTCTACGCTATCCGTCACGCCGATCATCATGATGCGAGCCAGCTTTTTTCTTTTGCATACCCTCCTTATCACTGCGCTAACTGCCAACTCCCAATTCGGGCACTTGGAGGGTACAATTACTGACCAAGAGCGCAAACCCATCGTGGGCGCAACAATAAAATTGCCCGATCTTCAGCGCGGAGCTGTGACACGAAGCGACGGGACATTCAGCATTCGGAATATTCCCGCTGGGCGCCATCGGATCGAGGTCTCAGCCATCGGGTACGATCGCTACTTGTCAACCATCACCATTACCGCAGGTAAGACCGAGCAATTCCGCATCATTCTCCGCCAGGCAAGCATCGAATCCCAAGCGGTCGAGGTGACAGCCACGCGACGTCTCCAAGAGCAGACCGACACCCGAACAAGCGTGCTAACGGTTGATCCCCGCGAGGCCAAATACAAAGCCGGCGGCATCGAAGATGTCTTTCGCACGCTGCAGAATCTCCCAGGCGTAACAGCACCGAGCGATTTTTCTTCACAACTTGTCATCCGCGGCTCAGGACCCGACCAGAACCTGATTCTGCTGGACAACATCGAGCTGTTCAACCCCTATCGCCTCTATGGCTTCATCTCCTTGTTCAATCCAGAGACCGTCAGCAGTATCTCGCTCCTCACCGGCGGCTTCCCTGCGCAATACGGAGACCGCCTCTCCGCCGTACTCGATGTGCGCAATCGCGATGGATTGACCGACAAAGGCTACATCACCGGTAAGCTCAACGTCAATATCACCAACGCAAACGTCATCACCGAAGGCGCATTACCATTTTGGAATGGTTCGTGGCTTCTTTCCTCCCGGAGAACCTACTACGACCTGATTGCAGGTCCAATTCTTCGCGCAACGGGTGCCGTTGATGGAGACGTCGCACTCCCGAATTTCCGCGATCTCCAACTGAAACTCACCCTCGCTCCAGCCACTGGGCATAGAATCTCCGCCACAGTCCTCACCAGCCGCGACAACACAGAATTCACCTCTGGCGTCAGCCGCAAAACCGCAGACTCTGTCAGCATCGTTGACCGCAGTTACAATGATGCCTACGGCCTTACCTGGCAGTGGACGCCATCGCGGAGCTTCGTCTCAAACGTTGGGCTATCGTACTACGCTAACTACGGTGCGAATAGCTTCGGTGGTGTTGGTGGTTCTGCACAGCTCAACAGCAGTGCAGATGGCGGGCCCTTGAGCAACGAAGATTTCAAACGGTTGCAAGACTCGCTCCGCCAAGCTGGCGTAGATGTACCGACGCTTTTCAGTGTGCGCGGAGAAAGCGGTTTCCGCTTCCAGAAGACTTCGCTGAAACTGGACAACAGTTACCAGCTCGACTCGCTCCATACGCTCGATTTCGGTCTACAGCAGGATTGGCTCTACACCGCTGTTACTGCGTACTTTGATTTCGATCCCCGACTCAAGGCACTGCGGGCATCCAATCCATCTGCACCTCCTTTACCCGAATCAGTCGAGCAAGGCATCAACTACTTCCGCAGCGGTCTCTACGCCCAAGATCGCTGGCGTGTGCTCGAACAACTCACCGTGACAATCGGCGCCCGGTTCGATTACTACGCCTTGCTCCAAAAAGGATATCTGGCACCACGACTGTCAGCGTCGTATGCTCTATCACCGACAACTACTCTTCGCGCTGCGTGGGGGATCTACTACCAATCCCCCGGCTACGAAAAGCTCTTCGACCAACAAGTCTTCCTCGATCTGACGAGCGACAATGTCCGTTCTCTGCGGGCTGAACGTGCAGTGCACAACATCATCGGTATCGAGCATCAATTGAGTCGCCAGTGGCTGTTCCGAGTCGAGGGATACTACAAAGGCTTCAGCGACCTCATCTTGCCGAAAGTTGTGCAAGGGACGATCTGGAAAGTCGAAAAGATCCCCGGTTTACCTGATTCGCTCTACCGCACACGCGATGGCTGGACACAGCCAGTAGCAACGATTGGTGATTCACTGACGACGATTCCTGTCAATAGCGCTACAGGCGAATCGTACGGCATCGAACTGTTCCTGCAAAAATTTCCGGAAGCAAGCAATAGCGGCCTCTACGGGTGGGTCGCCTATTCTTTTGCCTTTGCCAATCGCTTTCGCGATGGCTTGGCGATTCCGTTCAATTTCGATCGTCGGCACACGCTCAGCATCGTCGGCGGCTATCGCATCAGCGAAAATCTGGATTTGAGCTTTACCTTCACCTACGGTAGTGGCTTCCCGTGGACCTATCCGGTCGGCATCAAGCCACGCATCGTCCAAGTACGCAATCCAGAGACTGGCCAAGTGGAAGCAAAAATTGATACCGATTGGCGCGGTGTCGTCTTCGATGTTGACCGAGGGAGCTTGGCAAATATCAACCGCGGGAGGCTCCCGGACTACCACCGGCTCGATGTACGACTGACGACCTACACCAATTGGTTCGGCTGGCGGTGGAGCTGGTATCTGGACGTCATCAACGTGTACAATCGGCAGAACGTCATCGGCGTGTTTTACCGTGTCAATCGCGAGACGCTCGAGCTTCTCGAACGCCGCTCGACGATGCTGCCAATCCTGCCGACGGTTGGGTTTAGTGTGACGTTTTGAGTTCTGCCAGCGCGAGCTGACCGCACGCTGCAGCGATGTCTACTCCGCTGGAGCTGCGCACCATCGTCGGAATGCCAGCTCGCCGGAGCATTTCGACGAACGCTTTCAGCCGTTCACCGCTGGCAGAACGGAGCTCTGCAGCAAGACCGCTTGGATGCGTAAAGTCAATCGGATGGAACGGGATCACGTTGACTTTCGATGGGACACGCCGCGCAATCCGAACTAAGCGGCGAGCATCCGTCTCAGAGTCGTTGAGTTGATCAAAGAGGATGTACTCGTAGGTAATTTCCCGCCTGGTCGCACGGTAGTAGTACTCGGCTGCTTCGAGCAATTCAGCAATACTCCATCGCCGCGCAATCGGCATCAGCCGGCGCCGCAGCTCGTCGGTCGTCGCGTGGAGCGAGATGGCAAGCTTGACCGAAATCGGCTCCTCGGCTAATCGTGCGATCGCGGGCACGATACCCGCAGTCGAAAGCGTAATGTGACGTGGTGCGACAAGCGGCCGCTTTCCCCATGTCATCAGCCGAATTGCTGCGGTCACTGCCTCGTAGTTGAGCAGTGGCTCGCCCATCCCCATGAAGACAACGTTCGTGATCCGCTCACCGAGGACTTGCTCGGCAAGCAGAACTTGGCCAATGATCTCTGCCGTCTCGAGATTGCGGTGCAGCTTCAGCGTGGCAGTCGCACAGAAGACACAGCCGAGTGGGCAGCCTGCTTGCGTCGAGATACACAGCGTACGCCGACTCCGTCCACTCCGCATTTCACGTGGTATGCGAACCATTTCGACCTGCGCTCCGTCGAGCAATCGGACGAGCAGTTTCACTGTACCATCGGGGGCATGCTTGATTGAGCTCAGCTCAAGGGGCAGTGCGATGAACGCTTCCGCACAGCGCTGGCGTAACGCGCCTGGTAACGTGGTGATTGTGTGCAAATCGAAGCGACGCTCCGCTAAGTAGCCGTGCAGCAACTGCTGGGCTCGATAGCGCGGGAAGCCCCATTGCTCCAGAAGTGCTTCTAACTGTTCGGGCAGAAAATTCCCGAGCAGCAGTTTCCCACCCAGAACATCACGTGCAAGAGTTCGCATTTTTGCCTGCCGTTTATCGTCGGTTGTCGCATCGCGATAGTGCACCATCGCGTGTGGATATTCATCAACGGATGGGCGGCCTGGAAATTTCACCGCCACGTGGTACTCAGCGGTGTCGGTTTCAATGGTTCCATTGTCACGTTGAATGCCAATGAACATGCGCGATAGCAACTCGCTGTGGATTCTCGCATGGAAACGGCTTCGCCGCAACCGAGGCGCGCTCATCGGGCTGGGGATTCTTGTTGTGCTCGTGGTTCTTGCTGTCGCTGCACCGCTCATCGCGCCGATGGATCCAACCGTTCAGGTACTCGAATATGCAATCAAGCCTGCGATGTTTCGCGGGAATGTCCTCTACCGCACCAATCCCGTCCATCCAGACCGACCGAGCATCATCGCGATCGAGTCCTATCGCATCACAGGTGATTCGGTGGAGTACACAGATCTACTCGGGCGTACATTCCGCATCCATCGCTCGCAGCTGTGGGGATTGAGCGAACACGACTGGCATGCCCAGCCGCTCTACATTCTCGGAACAGACCATTTTGGACGCGACGTTTTCAGTCGTCTCGTTTACGGCGCGCGGGTTGCATTACTGGTAGGACTGATTGCAGAATCGCTGGCAATTGCAATTGGCATTCTCATCGGCGCGCTAGCGGGCTACTTCCGCGGGTGGGTGGACGATGCCCTCATGTGGCTGACAAACGTTGTTTGGTCGTTCCCCACTGTTCTGCTCGTGATCGCATTGAGCGTGATTCTTGGGCAGGGTCTGTGGCAAACGTTCGTCGCCATTGGACTTTCCAGTTGGGTTGATATTGCCCGGATTGTCCGGGGGCAGTTCCTCTCCCTTCGCCAGATGGAGTTCGTTCAGGCTGCACGTGCGCTTGGGTTTGGCTCCTGGCGTATCATGCTGCGGCATATGCTGCCGAATACGCTTGGGTCAATCGTTGTTGTCGGAACAGCCGGGTTTGCAACTGCGATTATCTTGGAAGCAAGCTTGAGCTTTCTCGGTCTTGGGATCCAGCCGCCGACCCCATCCTGGGGACGCATGATTCAGGATGGCCGTGGATACCTCTACGTCGGCGAAGGCTTGGGGTTAGTACTCTATCCATCCATCGCAATTGCACTGGCTGTCTATGCAATCAACCTCTTTGGGGATGGACTGCGCGACGCGCTCGATCCACAAGCGACGCTCGGCAGCAACAAGTAGCTGCGCACTATTCGGCGCGGTCTGTTCGTCAATCCCCCATAGAACTACCGCACTACCGAACCGCAAACAATGAGCGAAAACAAACCGCTTCGGAAGCGCGTGCAGGACGTTGTCAATCGTTACATCGAGCAGGAGCAACGTGCACATGCCGCCGAAGGTAGCGTTGCTCCCGAAGGCAGCACATTCGAAACCAGTTCAGCGGAGGCCGATCATACTGCAGGCGAGCAACAGCTCGTGGTGGAAAAACTGGCTGCGCTCGAAGAGCAACTTCGCACTGCGATGCAGGAGCGCGATGAGTTTCGGGAAAAGTATGTTCGCGCGCTGGCAGAAATGGATAACCTCCGCAAACGGACCGAGCGCGAGAAGGAGCAGATTGTGCTCTATGCTACCGAACGGCTCTTCTCGCGGCTTGTCGAACTGCTCGATGATCTCCACGCAGCCGTCCAGGCAGGCAAGCAATCGCGCGATTACGAGGCCATGCACAGCGGATTGGAGATGATCGCAACGAAAGCGCATCGTCTCTACGAAGAACACGGTGTCCGCCCCCTTGAAGCAAAAGAGGGCGAGCCATTCAACGTCGAACTCCACGAAGCGCTTATCCACGTCCCACATCCAGAACTTCCAGAAGGGACTATTGTCCAGCAAGTCCAGCGGGGGTATCTGTTCCGCGATCGCGTGCTGCGGCATGCGCGCGTTGTCACTTCCGCAGGGGCTGCTGGTGCAGATGGCTCTGGGGATGTTCAGTCACCTCCACCATCGGAGAAGAGCTAAGTGATGGCAAAACGCGATTACTACCAAATCCTCGGCGTTAGCCGCCAGGCGACACTCGACGAAATCAAGAGTGCCTATCGGAAGCTGGCGATGCAGTATCACCCGGACCGCAATCCGGGCAATAAGGAGGCGGAAGAACGCTTCAAGGAAATCACCGAAGCCTACGAAGTGCTCAGCGACGAAGAAAAACGCCGACGCTATGATCAGTTCGGACACGAAGGGATACGCGCTGGGCAAGACTTCCATCAATACAGCTCGATGGAGGACATCTTCAGTGCGTTCGGTGACATCTTCGGCAGCTCATTTTTTGAAGACCTCTTCGGAGAGCAAAGCAGCCGACGGCACACTGCACGCCAGCCCAAACCACAGGGCGAACGTGGCGCTGATTTGCGAGTGCAACTTCCTTTACGACTCGAAGAAATTGCAAGCGGCGTAGAAAAAACTATCCGCGTCAAGCGCTACCTGACATGCAGCACGTGCAACGGAAGCGGCTCTCGAAGCGGATCGAGCGGTTTTACGACCTGCCCGCGTTGCAACGGGACCGGGCAAATCAGCCAAGTGAGCCGTTCCATGTTCGGGCAATTTGTCAACATCACAACGTGCCCAAGTTGCAACGGTACGGGGACAATTTTGACCGACCCGTGTCCAGCGTGTAAAGGCGAAGGGCGCACCCTGGGCGAGGATACCATCAAGGTATCCATCCCTGCAGGAGTGTACGAAGGCATGCAACTTACGCTTCGAAGGAAAGGCCATGCTGGACGGCAAAGCGGGCCGCCCGGCGATCTTGTCATCATCATTCAAGAAATTGAGCATCCCTACTTCACCCGCCAAGGCAACCACCTCCACTACCATTTGACGATTTCGTTCCCGGATGCGGTGCTCGGTGGCGAAGTAGAAGTACCAACCATTGATGGTACCGCACTGTTGCAAATCAAACCTGGCACGCAGCCCGGAACGATTCTCCGCATGCGTGGGAAGGGTCTGCCGCGGATGGAAACAGGCGAGCGCGGCGATCAGCTTGTCACAGTCAACATTTACGTTCCCACCAAAGTAACCCAGCGGGAGCGTGAGCTATTGCGAGAACTTGCGGAAAGTGAGAACATCGCGCCCAAGCGTCGGCGCAAGGAAAGCAAGGAGACAGGGTTTTTCGGCAAGTTTCGGAACAACTTCTCGCTTTAGTTCCGTGAGGCTCGAAGCTGCTCGAGCAGCTCGTCGAAATCCTCGCTAGTCAGGTAATACCGAGCGCCGCAATATTGGCAAACAAGCTCATTCTGCCCTACCTGGCGCATGTGGATGAGTTCCTCTTCTCCAATTCCGAGGAGCAATTCCTTGAATCGCTCTTTCGTGCAGCGGCAGAAAAAGTCCACTGGTGTTGAGCTAAAAAGCGTAATGTCTGCCGGAAGGGTCTGACGAGCAATTTCTTCGGCGTTGTAGCCTGTGCGCACTAGTTCGCAGAGCGACCCAATGCTATCGAGAAACTGGTAGATGCGGCGAAGTTGCACTTGGTCAGCTCCCGGGAGAGCCTGAACGATGATCCCGGCCGAGCATTCGATCTTCCCATCATCTCCGAGCGTCACATCGAGCCGAACACCGCTTGGGATTTGCTCGGACTGCCAGAAATAATGCGCCAGATCGGTCGTGAGGTTGCCCGCCTGCAATTCGACGATCCCGGTGATTGGCTCGGCTTTGTTGTAGAGAATTTTCCGAATTTGGAGCACACCCTTACCGAGTGGAGAGCTTTTCCCATTGACGTTTGCGTTGTACTCGACAAAGCCGCGCACCTCGCCCAGCTGGAGAGCTTCAGCATAGACTGTTCGGATAAAGCCGCTCCCTTTTGCTTCGACGATTATTCGCTCCTCGCCTTTGAGGAATGAGGCCATCGCCGATGCAGCCGAGAGCGCACGTGCAAGCAGCACTGCGCCAACCGGCTCTAAACTGTGGCGGCGCTGGGCTTCCTGGGCAGTAACCGTCGAGACAACAACAGAAGCGCGAATGGTACCGTCGCATGCAATCGCATGCACGACACGATCGCGATTGCGGTATTTCTGCTTCAGCTGGGCAAGATCGGGCATGAACAGAGGTAGGCAACGTGGCACTAGTTGCTATGGCGAACATCGCGTCCGATTATTGCCACAAAAAATTTTTCCGTGCCATCAAATGTTCTCGCGCGTTGCTCGTCTTCTGGCATGCGCGTTTCATGGTACCCTCACACAGGCGCAGCTTCCATCACCAACTGCCGATGGCAGGGAAGTTGCGCTTCTCTTTGCGCCCATGTGGGCGCGGGGATGGAACAGGGGGCACTCCCTAGCTCCTACACATGTAGGGGCGACATCACCACCACCGCAGGCGTCGCCTTCGTATGAAGGCGGCGCTTTTTTGTCGAACCTTCTCAAGAAGAAGAGCAACTAACGCTCCGGTGCTCCAACCAGCGAGTACGTCGCTGGGATAGTGCACCCCGACGTACACTCGGGAAACACCAACCACGAGCGCCGCGCTCCACCACACCCACCACCACCGACGATAGCTCAGTGTGAGCACCGTCGCGAGTGCTGCCATATTCACCGCATGCGATGATGGGAACGATGGTCCCTCGGGACACGGGATGCGGAGCACAATCGTTGGTAGCGCAGCACATGGCCGAACACGACCGACGGTGGGTTTGATCATGCGGTTTGTTGCAAGATCGGCAACACCGACTGTAAGAACAACCATGGCAGCACACCACCGACCATGGCGTCCACCGCGCAGGAGCAGCCAGCCGAGCCCAACCACAAAGAATGGCAACCACCAGTGGAGCGAAGTCACGTGCGGCATTATCCAATCCAAAAGCGGATTTGACATACCACCGTTGATCGCTCCGAACGTAGCACGATCGAATGCCGAAAGCAATGCATGGAGTTCTCTCATTACTGCTCCTTGACTCCGTCGGTGTACGGCTCTAATTTTGCTCGACGTTGGCAAAGCTACAGTTCTGCAATGATCTCACCGCACGAATGGCTCTCCACGCCGCGCTGCATTGCTGGAGCAATGAGCGGAACATCGCTCGACGGCGTTGACGCTGCAGTCGTTCGCCTCACACAGCAGAACGAGCGTATCGGCGTTGCGCTGCTCGGCTTCGCGCACGTTGAATTCACACGTGAGATCCGTTCCGCCCTGCAGGCAGCAATCGAGCGCCCGATATCTATTGCGGAGCTGTCGGATCTTGCCTGCGTGCTGATGCAGGTGTACGCGGATGCACTCGTACGTGCGACTGAAGATGCACAGCAGCAGCCAGAGGCAATCGGAATCCATGGTCAAACGCTCTGGCACATGCCGACGCCTCATGTGCGCTGTGGCGTCGAATGCCGCACAACGTTCCAGCTTGCCGAGCCGGCAATACTTGCACAACGATTCCGTGTGCCGATCGTCTCGAACGTTCGTGCTGCAGATGTTGCTCTCGGGGGACAGGGTGCACCGCTTGTACCAATCCTTGACTGGGAGCTTCTCCGAAGCACGCATGAATACACTATCGCGCTCAACATTGGTGGTATTGCCAACATCACTCTTCTGCCCCCGGGGTGCAGTCGTGAGGAAATCACCGCATTCGATACAGGACCAGGGAACGTTTGGATTGACCGTGCCATGCACCGCTTCTGGGGTTTGCGCTACGATGATCGCGGCAGAACAGCCGCTGCTGGAAAGCCGATTTCCGCACTCTTTGAGCAGCTCACCACAATCCCGTTTATCACCGCTCCACCGCCGAAGTCAGCTGGGCGGGAGATTTTTTCTGCTGCATTGCTTGACGAGCTGCTCGCACCATTTCTGCACCCGATGCTCCCCGCAGAGGACATCATCGCGACATTGACAGCATTTACTGCATGGAGCATTGCCGAAAATATTCGCCGTTTCGGAAATACTGATGCCTGCATCGTAGTCTCCGGTGGTGGTGCAAAGAATGCAACGCTGCTTGCGATGCTCCAGAGCGAGCTTCCCTCGAGTCGCATCATACATTTTGCCGATCGAGCAGGAATCCCCGACACTGCAAAGGAAGCAGTGCTGATGGCTTATCTGGCATATCGAACATTGGGAGAGCTACCATCGAACCTTCCTTCGGTCACTGGTGCCCACAAGCAGGCAACACTCGGTTCGATCACGCTACCATAAAGCAAACGGCGGGAGCACAAGACCATGTGCTCCCGCCGTACCACTGATTACGCCTCTTTTTAGCGCACGATGATCAGTGGCGTCGAGAGACGATAAATTCCACTGCGGAGAACGCAGCGATATGCGCCAGGCGCCATACCTGCTACGCTGGCCTCGAATTTTTGCTCGCCGCCACTCAGCATGCCATTCCAAATAGTGCCGACTGTACGGCCACTGAGGTCCATCACTTCCACCGTTGCGGAAGCAGCAATTGGAGAGGTTACCAGTACGGTAACTGTTCCATTCGCTGGCATCGGTGCAACACTAAGCCGGAAGCCTGCTGCGATTGCTTCATCTTCGACCGATGCGGCCTGCACCTCAACCTCTTGAGATTCCACCGTACCGCATCGGTTCGTCACGACGACTTTATACCGACCTGCGTCATTCTGCGTGACATTCGTGATAGTGTAGGTGTTCGACGTTGCGCCCGTGATAGCTTGGCCGTCTTTGAACCATTGATATTGCAGTGGCGCAGTACCTGTCGCTTGCACAGAAATCTGGTACGATTGTCCAATTGCTGCTGTGCCGCCTTGCGGCTGTTGGGTGATCGTTGGCGCTGTCTCGACTGTCACCGTCGCTGTATTGCTGTTGACCTCACCGCAATCGCTGATAATCTTGCAGTACACTTGCAATCCGTTCATTTGAGCAGTTGCAGTTTGCGAAATGCTCGAGCTGGTTGCTCCTGGTACTGGGACGTTATTTGCGTACCACTGATAGCGAACGTTGAGACCACCACTTACTTGAACAGACATTGCGGCAATCTGACCTTCGCAGATGGTAACATCTTGCGGTTGCTGCGTCACAGTTGGTCCTGGAACGACCGTAACACGTGCGATTGCAGTCGCCGGACGGACTTGGCCGTTACTGACGCCGACGACAACCGTGTATTGGCCAGCCTCGGCTTGAGAGATGTTCGAGATGGTCAGTGTATTAGTCGTTGCTCCACTGTACTTACCGCCATCCGAGATTCGATTGCCTTGCTCATCCAGCCACTGGAAGGTGTACTGCGGATTGGGGAAGTTGGTCGATGCCTGGACGGTCAGCGTCACTGATTGACCTTCGCACACTGTCACGTCTTGGGGTGCTTGATCAATTCTGACACTGTATTCTTCACCGAATGCTGAACTAAGCATCACCACGAACAATCCGGCGCACGCAATGCCTGAAGATACTGCGCCGAGCAGGGATCGAAAGCGTTTCATGATACACTCCTGAAAATGGTGAAACATGAAGGAACAATTTTTCCTAGCGTTCAGGCGAGGCAAAAATAGCGCCTACACCCTCGACAAGCAAGCAGAGCTGGGAAACTCATCCTCCGCAAGTAGCGCAGCATCTGCTTTGCTCGCCCTCGCACATGTTGACGCGAGGGCATCGTCCTGTCGCTCGTTTCGAAAATACAACACCGTCTTGTAAAAACCAAACAACTTTTTTGCTGTTGAAAAAACTGCAGCGGAGGGATGGAAGAGTCCTCCGCTGCAGCATATGCTATGCACTCTACAACACTCGTTACCGCACGATGATGAGCGGAGTGGAGACGCGGTAGCGGCCGGAGCGCAGCACGCAGCGATAGACGCCCGAGGCAAATTGGCTGCAATCGGCCTCCACGCGCCGACTCGTCCCCTCGACTACTCCCTGCCACAACTGACCAACGACCCGACCGCTCAGATCAACAATCTCCACCGTCACCATTGCTCCCGCCGGGCTGCTCAAGACCAGCTCGACTCGCTCTCCTGCCGGCTGCGGATGCACCAACACGCCATATCCTGCTACCCTTGCCTCCTCCTCGACCGACGACAACACCACCGTCACATCACTCGAACTGACCGTCCCACAGTCGTTGCTCACCTCCACCACGTACTGCCCCGCATCACCGCTGCCGAAGTTCTCGATCCGATACACCGAACCCGTCGCGTCCGGGATCGCCTGCCCGTCCTTCTTCCACTGGTACCGCAAACTCTCCCCTTGCGCTACCACCCGAAGCTCAATGGCACCACCGCTACTGACCTGACCTCCCTGCGGCTGCTCGACGATCTGCGGCTTCCGCTTGACCGTCACCACCGCCTGCCGTGTCGTCGCCTCCCCACAATCGTTCCGCACCTCACACCACACCCGCATCCCATCCATCGCCGCGACTACCTCCTGCTCCACCGTCGCTCCCGTCGCTCCAGGGATCGGCGCTCCCGACGCATACCACTGGTACCGCAACCCGCCTCCACTGGCAACTACGCTCATCTGCGCTCGGCTCCCTTCGCACACCGCCACGTCCTCCGGCTCACCCGTCACCACCGGCGGCTCATCGACCGACACCGTCACACTCGCACTGGCGACCGCCCCGCCAGGATTGGCCACCACCTCCACCGTGTACTGCCCCGCCTCCGTCGCCGTCGCTCCTACGATCCGCAACACACTCGTCGTCACTCCCTGGTACCGACCACCCTCGCTGAGCGCCTGCCCATCCTTGGACCACTGGTAACTGTACACCGCATTCGGTATGTTCGAACTCGCCTGCACCCGCAACACCGCATCCTGCCCACTACACACCCGCACATCCTGCGGCGCTTGCTCGATCGTCACCTGCCCAACGTACAACCCCGCCTGGTTCGACGTCTCCGTCCCACACAACCCCGTCACCACACAGTAGTAGTCCTCCCCAATGTCACTCTGCCGTACGTTCCGTATCGTCAACTCACTGGTCGTCGTCCCCGTTATCCGCCCATCATCCCGCAACGCTACCGTCCCTCGATACCACTGGTACTGCGGACTGTACCCAGGTATCTGCGCCGACACCGGCTCCACCTCCAACCGCGCCGTCCCTCCTATGGCTACCGCCACCCGCTCCGGCTGCCGCGCAATCAACGTCTGCGGCGCTATGTACACCACTGCCTCCTGCGTCACCACCTGTTCCGTCCCACATGTCCCGTACAACACACACGTGTACCGACCCGAACTGGCCTCATCAACATTCGGGATCACCAAAATCGGATTGGTCGCACCGCTGATGGCTCGACCATCTTTCTGCCACTGATACCCCAACACCGTCCCACTGGCGATCACCGACAACGCCGTCTCCTGTCCTCGACACAACACCCGACTCGACGGCTGCTGCTCAATCGCGATCGGCGCATTCACCCGTACCGCGATCACCGGACTAGCCAACGGATCGGCTCCTCCCGTCGCCGTCACGTACAACACATAATCCCCCTCGTGCAACGACTGCACCGTGTTCGATATCACCAACACTCCGCTCTGCGTCCCACTGTACCCGTTGACTCCCTCCAACAACGGCGCTCCGTTCCGCAACCACTGGTACGATAGCTGCGCACCGTACGTCACCTGCGCATTCCCGCTGATCGTCAGCGTCGTCCCTTGACACCCTACCACCTCCGACGGCGGCGGCGGATTGAACGAAATCACCGGTATGATCTGGTGCGCACCGTTGTACACCTCGCTCCGATTCCGCGTGTTCCCAAAGATGTCGTCCGGAACATCATTGCGCAACCCCATGTTGTACGTCCCGTTCGACGTCGATCCCAACCCGTACAACCGACTATCCACCTGCGTCAACGACAAATCTCCCGCTCCCACATTGGCAAACACTATCGGCGCAAACTGGCTGTTCTGATCACGACCGCTGGTCGTCCGCCACGCTGAAAGCTCGTTGCCACTTGCTCCCTTCATCACCCCAGTCGTGCCCCAATACCCTATCACACTCCCCGGCGTGTACACCGTGTTGTAATCAAGCGACGCAAACGCACCCGTCGCCTGCATGTCCATCGCCGCACTCTGACCACTGGCAGCGTAGAAAATGTTGTTGTTCAAACTCATCCCTACCGTGCTCCCATCTACCCGCACCGGAACACCTTGCGTGGCCACACTCCACCCATCCGAATACACCGTGTTGTGGAACACCTTCGTGTTCGATGTACTGGCACACCGGATACCCCACATCGCTCCACTGACCCGAATGAAATTGTTCGCCACCAACGGCGCTCCAGGATTGCTCGACGACCGCGCCTGCAACCACAACCCCGGTACCTGCACCGACGGCGAACCCGTGAGCAGCAACCGATTCTTCTCAAACCGAAAATTCCCAATGTTGTTGGCGATGTACACACCCGCACTTAGCCCACTCGAACTGCTGCTGATCACGTTCCGACGTATCACCAACCCGTCGGTCACGTTCGAAAAAATCGCCCCAGCGTAAAAGTTCGTAAACGTGTTGTCCACGTACTGATGCCCGCCCATGAACGGCGTCGTCGTCCGCCACACGTACAACGACGCACTCCCGTTCTGAAACGTACAGTTCTTCACCACCAAACCCGTGTGGTACGCAGAGTTCGAAAGCAACAATATGTCGTTGTAGTAAAACCCGCTCGAGGTCCGACCACTGAACACGACTCCGTCGAACGTCACCCCGTCACACCCGTCACTGTTGCTGTTACCCATCAACTCCGCACAAACCGCCCAGTTCGAGCCTCCCGTCCCCGTCGCCTGCACCGTCACGTTCTTGAACGTCACCCAGTCAGCGTTGAGCAACCGCACCGTCGGCTCACCACCTGTGACGCCCGTCCCGTTGAGCGCCGCCGTCTGCGTCGTCCCGCCATTGTGCACAATGATCACCGATGCCGCATTCCCGTTCTCCGACTGAAACACGATCGGACGCGACTGCTGGTTCCCCGGCGGATTTGTAATGAACACATGTCCACTGTACGTCCCCGGTCGAATGTTGAACGTCACCGCACCGAGCGTGCCACCAAGACGTAACGCGTTTGCAGCACTGACGACATCGGTAAAATCTGGGCTCGTACCACCGATTGTGTACGTCCCACTCAAACCTGGCGCAAGTTGGGCAGTGATTGTATTGTTTGCTGAATTCTCATCGGTTTGTCCATTCGGACAACATACTGTTGCGCTAATGGTGGTAATAGCCCCAATAGAAAAGTTCGCTGTGCCCAGGTTGACTGCTGTGCTCTGATTGGTGCCGAGGGAACCACTCCAGTTGATTGGTGTTTGCGTCACGCCATTGATTGACCAAAAAATCTGTGCACTTGTGATCGTTTGTGCACCGAAATTTCTGAGCGTGACGCTAATGTTCTGAGAGCCTGCTGCAAATGGTGCGACTGGGCTTGCAACAGCAGTCAGACCAAGGTCGTAGTCGAGAGGTACAGAGAATTTCCCGACAAACATCGCGGGATAGCCAATGTAGTTGTAGAGCTGCGGTGCACCTGATCCAGAGCCAAATGTCAACGGGTTGCTGTAATAGTAGCCTGTAATTGCTCCTTCTTTCCGTGATGGATCCACACCTATATTGTATGCAACCTGCGTACTTGTCCCTTCTGCAGACAGCCCACCCAACGGTTGGCCATTCGTTCGCCAGACTCCAACCCAGCATTGGTAGCGATAGGCTGTGTATGAAAAAGTCGTGCTACCGAACGACCAGTTTACCGTAGAGTAGGGATATGTGTAGCCGCCTAAATACACGCTTCCACCGTTGTCAATCCCGACACCTTGGGCATACTCGTAGCAGTTCGTTGTCCCGAAATTGCGTGCCCACTGCACAACTCCATTTGTATTGAACTTGACAACGAAACCATCGTAGTATGAATCACCCGACGAGATCGTTTGGCTATTGCCGCCATAGGCGGTGCCGCGGAAGTATCCACCGATGGCAATGTCACCAGCATTGTTGACAGCTAAATCCATTGTCCATTCATAATTACTCCCCGTAATTCCCCACGTTGCCCATTGGTAATTGCCATTCGCGTCAAACTTACAGAGCCACGTTTCTGGAGTTGAGTATGGGTAGTAGAGCAAATAGCTTGTCGAGCCGAAGTAGCACGGATAGCTATACGTCATCCCGGTCGCATAGACGTTCCCATTCCCATCAACACCGACACCGTAGGTATACTCTGTGCTGCTTCCCCCAATTGCGCGTGCCCATTGGAAGACACCATTGGTATTGTACTTTGCTACAAATCCATCTATCCCTCCAAAAGCTGAAAGCGTAGTGTAAGACGACGAAGCTGCGGAGAAGTAGTATGTCGAGCTGGAAAAGTACCCTGCGATGTAGCAATCACCCGTTTGCTTATTCACCGCAAGGTTGTAAAGGATGTCAGTGCTCGGTCCTGCTTGCCGGGCAGCCCACTGCACGTTTCCGTTTGCATCGTATTTGACGATGAAAACATCTGGAGTCGTTTGAGTAGCGAGCGACCAACTCCCGAAGTACGCGGGATTGCTGTAGTAATACCCAGCCACGTAGACGTTGCCATTGTTGTCAACGTCAATCCCGTAGCCATACTCTGAGCTTGTGCCGCCACCACTACGGACCCACTGGAGATTACCGCTGGCGTCATATTTCGCAACAAACATGTCGTAGTTCGCACTGCCGCCGTACGCGTAGATCGTCGTCGTGCCGAACGTCGCGTAGTAGTAGAAGTAGCCCGTCACGTAAACATTCCCGTTGTTGTCCACGGTGCTGCGGTAGCCATAGACGTAGTAGTCAGTTGAAGTGGATTGGCCGCCAGCACCGCGTGCCCAATTCCAAAGCTGTGCACGTGCATCGAGCGAGAGTGTCGCAAGCATTACCGCGAACACGACCAGCGCACGCCCAAGCCAGGCCGCTGTAGAAGCAGCAAATGAAACAACGCGATTCATGGTACATCCAACAATGGTTGAACAAGACAACGAAGAGGAGATAGTTGCCGTCTTGAAAGTATTGCATCGAGCGGAATGCATGCCTGCCCCTTGCTGGGTGGAGCGAGCATGCACACTAAGGGAGTGGAAAGAATGTGCAGTTTTCATGGTTCCTCACACGCACGGAAATTCACCACTGTTTCCCTCCACGAAGCATGGATGAGCACACCGCACAGAGTGTGCTACCTTTTACCACGCGGAGAGCTGCACCAAAAATAACAACAAATGCCGTATGAACAAAATTTTTTTGCGTCCACGTGACAGCAACAAAAACAACGCGGCAGGAAGCATGTGCTTCCCACCGCGTTGTGCGTGTAAGGAACTTTTCGTTTCTCTACGTTACCGCACGATGATGAGCGGAGTGGAGACGCGGTAGCGGCCGGAGCGCAGCACACAGCGATAGACGCCCGAGGCAAATTGGCTGCAATCGGCCTCCACACGCCGACTCGTACCCTCGACTACTCCCTGCCACAACTGACCAACGACCCGTCCGCTCAAATCCACAACCTCCACCGTCACCATCGCTCCCGCCGGACTGCTCACCACAACCTCCACACGCTCACTGGCAGGCTGCGGCTGCACCAACACGCCATACCCGGCTACCCTTGCCTCCTCCTCGACCGACGACAACACCACCGTCACATCACTCGAACTGACCACACCACAGTCGTTGCTCACCTCCACCATGTACTGCCCCGCATCACTGGCGCTGAAGTTCTCAATCCGATACACCGAACCCGTCGCGCCCGGAATCGCCTGCCCGTCCTTCTTCCACTGATACCGCACGTTCTCCCCTTGCGCCACTACCCGAAGCTCAATAGCGCCTCCTCGACTGACCTCCCCTCCCTGCGGCTGCTCGACAATCTGCGGCTTCCGCTTGACCGTCACCACCGCCTGCCGCGTCGTCACCTCCCCACAATCGTTCCGCACTACACACCACACGTGCAGCCCATCCATCGCCGCCACCACCTCTTGCTCTACCGTCGCATCCGTCGCTCCAGGGATCGGCGCTCCCGACGCATACCACTGATACATCAACCCGCCTCCACTGGCAACAACGCTCATCTGCGCACGGCTCCCCTCGCACACCGCCACATCACCCGGCTCACTGGTCACCACCGGCGGCGCATCCACCGACACCGTCGCACTCGCACTGGCGACCGCTCCGCCCGGCGTGGCGACCACCTCCACCGTGTACTGCCCTGCCTCCGATGCTGTCGCACCGACGATCCGCAACACACTCGTCGTCACCCCCTGGTACCGACCGCCCTCACTGAGCGCCTGCCCATCCTTCGACCACTGGTAACTGTACACCGCATTCGGTATGTTCGAACTCGCCTGCACCCGCAACACCGCATCCTGCCCACTACACACCCGGACATCCTGCGGCCCCTGATCAATACTCACCTGCCCAACGTACAACCCCGCTTGGTTCGACGTCTCCGTCCCACACAAACCCGTCACCACACAGTAGTAGTCCTCCCCAATGTCGCTTTGACGCACGTTCCGGATCGTCAACTCGCTGGTCGTCGTCCCCGTTATCCGTCCATCATCGCGCAACGCCACACTCCCACGATACCACTGGTACTGCGGACTGTACCCAGGGATCTGCGCCGATACCGGCTCGACCATCAACCGCGCCGTCCCTCCTATGGCTACCGCCACCCGCTCCGGCTGCCGCGCAATCAACGTCTGCGGCGCTATGTACACCACTGCCTCCTGCGTCACCACCTGTTCCGTCCCACATGTCCCGTACAACACACACGTGTACCGACCCGAACTGGCCTCATCAACATTCGGGATCACCAAAATCGGATTGGTCGCACCGCTGATGGCTCGACCATCTTTCTGCCACTGATACCCCAACACCGTCCCACTGGCGATCACCGACAACGCCGTCTCCTGTCCTCGACACAACACCCGACTCGACGGCTGCTGCTCAATCGCGATCGGCGCATTCACCCGTACCGCGATCACCGGACTAGCCAACGGATCGGCTCCTCCCGTCGCCGTCACGTACAACACATAATCCCCCTCGTGCAACGACTGCACCGTGTTCGATATCACCAACACTCCGCTCTGCGTCCCACTGTACCCGTTGACTCCCTCCAACAACGGCGCTCCGTTCCGCAACCACTGGTACGATAGCTGCGCACCGTACGTCACCTGCGCATTCCCGCTGATCGTCAGCGTCGTCCCTTGACACCCTACCACCTCCGACGGCGGCGGCGGATTGAACGAAATCACCGGTATGATCTGGTGCGCACCGTTGTACACCTCGCTCCGATTCCGCGTGTTCCCAAAGATGTCGTCCGGAACATCATTGCGCAACCCCATGTTGTACGTCCCGTTCGACGTCGATCCCAACCCGTACAACCGACTATCCACCTGCGTCAACGACAAATCTCCCGCTCCCACATTGGCAAACACTATCGGCGCAAACTGGCTGTTCTGATCACGACCGCTGGTCGTCCGCCACGCTGAAAGCTCGTTGCCACTTGCTCCCTTCATCACCCCAGTCGTGCCCCAATACCCTATCACACTCCCCGGCGTGTACACCGTGTTGTAATCAAGCGACGCAAACGCACCCGTCGCCTGCATGTCCATCGCCGCACTCTGACCACTGGCAGCGTAGAAAATGTTGTTGTTCAAACTCATCCCTACCGTGCTCCCATCTACCCGCACCGGAACACCTTGCGTGGCCACACTCCACCCATCCGAATACACCGTGTTGTGGAACACCTTCGTGTTCGATGTACTGGCACACCGGATACCCCACATCGCTCCACTGACCCGAATGAAATTGTTCGCCACCAACGGCGCTCCAGGATTGCTCGACGACCGCGCCTGCAACCACAACCCCGGTACCTGCACCGACGGCGAACCCGTGAGCAGCAACCGATTCTTCTCAAACCGAAAATTCCCAATGTTGTTGGCAATGTTCACACCCGCACTAATCCCACTCGAACTACTGCTGATCACGTTCCGACGTATCACCAACCCGTCGGTCACGTTCGAAAAAATCGCACCAGCGTAAAAGTTCGTAAACGTGTTGTCCACGTACTGATGCCCACCCATGAACGGCGTCGTCGTCCGCCACACGTACAACGACGCACTCCCGTTCTGAAACGTACAGTTCTTCACCACCAACCCCGTGTGGTACGCAGAGTTCGAGAGCAACAATATGTCGTTGTACACAAAACTACTCGACGTCCGACCACTAAACACGACTCCGTCAAACGTCACCCCATCGCAACCGTCACTGTTGCTGTTGCCCATCAGCTCCGCACACACCGCCCAGTTCGAGCCTCCCGTCCCCGTCGCCTGCACCGTCACGTTCTTGAACGTCACCCAGTCAGCATTGAGCAACCGTACCGTCGGCTCACCTCCGGCAACTCCCGTCTCGTTCAACGCTGCTGTCTGCGTCGTCCCGCCGTTGTGCACAATGATCACCGACGCCGCATTCCCTGTCTCCGACTGAAACACAATCGGTCGCGACTGCTGGTTCCCCGGCGGATTGGCGATGAACACATGACCACTGTACGTCCCCGGTCGAATGTTGAACGTCACCGCGCCTAATGTGCCACCTGCTGTAAGTTGATTTGCAGCAGCGACAACAGTCGGGAAATCTGGGTTGCTCCCCCCAATCGTGTATGTCCCGCTCAGTGCGGCACCAAAGAGATACACTTTCGAATAGTCATTCGACGGGACCGGATCGGTCACTCCATTCGGATTTGACGTCCAAGCCTGCACCTGCAATGCTCCTACTTGAGGGAAGTTGAAAGAGCCAAGATTCACTGTCGTCGTCTGACCGGAAGGAAGCGACCCAGTCCACTGCACTGGCGTTTGCGTCACACCGTTGACCGACCAGTTGACCGTCACACTCGTGATGGTATTGCCGCCGTAGTTCTTGATCGTCGCCTGCACGGTGTTATTCCCCGGTGGGAATGGCGGTGGGGTTGATGTTGTCAGCGACATAACTCCCGCATCATTGTTCGCAATGATGTTGAGCGTGAAATCCTGGAAGTCGCCGTAGTTGTAGTAGGTCGTGTAGTTCCCGGCACATGGATGGTTCGCACCGCTGTAGTACTCGTAGTCAATGTAGTACCAATATCCGAACAGGACCCGCATCCGCTTGGGTCCCATTGTCACCGAACTTGGTATTGTAAACGAGCCGGAGGTACTTTGGTAAATGTAGTAGTACGATGCCACCTGCTCTCCTGCATCGAAGAAATCGCCGTCGTTATTCCAGTCCACCCAGATGAAAAGATACCCATCATAGTAATAGCCGGAGTAGTACCCTGCGGTACACGACCAATTGACCGTTTGACCGGCTGCACCGTTGAAGGTGAAGTTTGAATTTGTACCAGTCCCTGTGTAGGCCGCACCGCAGTTGTTCGGCCAGGAGCCAGAATTTGTCCACGTCGTTGAACCGATGCCAAAGCTCATGATGCTCATGCAGCCGTAGTACGAGGCATTCGGGCTGCAGACATTCGAGGCAAGCTGTGCCAGCGCGGAAGCTGAAAGCAGAGTGCTCATCGCCAGCAGACCGAGCACACGCTGGAACAGAAGGCGGAACGATTGCATTGGAGATTCCCAAATTGGTGGCACAAAAGCACTACAATAATACGGCGCACGCATCATTTGTTTCACTGGTTTTTTATCAAAAAAATTCGGCAATCAATCAACTTGTTTGTCAGCACTGCTCAGGGCTGAACACTGAGCACGAAAGTCGAAATCGAAGCTCCCACTCTACAGCGAATCGCGTAGTTCCACGCTGCAAGCATTTCCAGCGGAACAGCGACCTGCTCCGGCTGTTCACCGCCAGTGGGATAGACGTGGTGGAGAACTCGCTGCCCACGGAGGTCCCATGCACTCACGTGGAACGGCTCGTTGAATGCGATGCTGCTCTGTTCGATGGTACAGACAAGCACTCGCCGCACGCGACCACAGCAGCACTGATGGCTGAACGGCTGCGCTGAGTGGAGACGCTGGCACGATTTTTCTCATTGATATTCCGGGAACAGCTCCGTGTCAGAACATTCCACCATCTGCTCTCGGGAGTACGCGACGGCAGAAAGTGATGCCTTGCTCAAGATAGGTCCCCCACAGTTGTTCGCGGACCACGCCGCGCGACTGGGAAGCGTGGAAGATTGTGCCATCGCCGGCGTAGATCCCCACGTGCGATACTCCAGTGCGGCGCTCGAACCGAAAGAACACAAGGTCGCCAGCTCGGAGCTGCTCGGTTGGAACGAACATGCCTGCTTGCGACTGCTGGAGCGTCGTTCTCGGCAGATAGACTCCTACTGCCGCAAATACCGCTTGCACGTAGCCGGAGCAATCGAAGCAGCGTTCGCGAGACCCCCCAGCACAGTACGGCGTCCCAAGATGCGATGCAGAGACTTCGAGCACCTGACGCTGAAGCGCAGTCAGCGCGTTGCTCGGCGCAGAAGACGTAAAGCGGACGCTGCTGGAGCATCCTGCCAGCAGACTCAGTGCAACGATTGCTGCAAGGTTAGTGCGAGTCTGCATCCTCACTGGCCGACAGGAGCTGCTCCATCGCGCCGCGCAGTTGGTAGAGTCGCCGTGCCAGCGCCGCTTGCCGCTCGACATGTGCATCGTAGCGCTTGTTGGTTTCGACAATTTCGGCAAGGTAACGCGAGCGTTCTGGTGGAATGATCGTCATCCGAGTGCTCACGGGGCTGGTGTGCTCGACATCGGTTGTCCATTCCAATCCAAAGCGCGAGCGTGCAAGCTCGATGAATGCTCGATAGAGCGCATTGGTGCCTTCGTCGTTGAACTGCGATGCGATCGTGCCAAAGACTGGCATTGCCTCCAGTGGCGACGACCACAAACCATGGGAGCGCTGGTATTGCTTTCGGACGTCGCGCAGTGCATCGAGCGCGCCGCGCTTGTCGAACTTGTTGATGGCGATTAGGTCGGCGTAGTCAATCATGTCAATTTTTTCCAGCTGGGTTGCTGCGCCGTACTCGGGCGTCATCACGTAGAGCGCGATGTCCGCAATCTCGGTCACTTGTGAATCGCTCTGCCCGATGCCCGCAGTCTCGACGATGATCAAATCGAACGCTGCCGCTTTGAGCACCCACAGCGCTTCCGCAACGTATGGGCTGAGCGCCAGGTTCGCTTGACGAGTCGCGAATGACCGCATGTACACGCGCGGCGAGAACGCAGCATTCATCCGAATTCGGTCGCCAAGCAACGCACCACCTGTTTTCCGCTTGGACGGATCCACCGAGAGTATCCCCACCCGACGGTCGGGCGAATCTTCCAGAAAGCGACGGACAATTTCATCAGTCAACGAGGACTTCCCTGCACCGCCAGTGCCAGTAATGCCGAGCACACACGTCGGGTGCGCACGCTCTCTGGCAAGACGTTGCCAGTCGAGAAGCTGCCGTCCGCGTTCGAGCGCAGAAATCGCTTGCGCGATTGCGCGGTCATCCCGATCGAGCACCGCTTGGCGAAGCTCGTCGGGGGTAAAGGTCAGAGGCGTTTCAAAGTCGCTTTTTTCGAGCACGTCGTTGATCATGCCTTGAAGCCCCATCGCCCGGCCGTCGTCCGGCGCGTAAATGCGGGAGATCCCGTAACGGTGGAGCTCCTCGATCTCGCTCGGAAGGATCGTCCCGCCGCCCCCACCAAAAATGCGGATGTGCCCGGCGCCTCGCTCGTGGAGCAGGTCATGCATGTACGTGAAAAACTCCATGTGCCCGCCTTGGTACGACGTGACTGCCACTGCCTGCACGTCCTCTTGAATGGCGCACTGCACAATTTCCGCGACCGAGCGATTGTGTCCCAGATGGATGACTTCCGCACCGCTCGATTGCATGATGCGCCGCATGATGTTGATCGCTGCGTCGTGACCATCGAAGAGTGACGCTGCCGTCACAATGCGGATGCGGTGGGTGGGACGGTAGGCTTCAACCTGCTGTGCCATCGCAACGAAAGGCTACGTTCAACCGCTGCGAATTTCGGAAATTCTGCCACGAGCGTGGGAACTCTCCTGCCGCTTACCGTGCTTATGACACCAACGACTACCTTTTCAAGTGACCATGGAACGCCAGACTGTGACGATCTTTTGGTTTCGGCGCGACCTTCGATTGGAAGACAACCGCGGCTTGCAGGCAGCGCTCCAGAGCCCGTATCCCGTCGTGCCTGTGTTCATTTTTGATCGAACAATCCTCGATGGTCTCAGCGACCGCTACGATCGGCGGGTCTCGCTCATTCACGCTTGGGTCGGTGAGTTAGCCGAGCAGATTGCAGGGTACGGTAGCTGTTTGCTCGTCGAGATTGGTACTCCAGAAGAAGTTTTCCTGCGACTTGTCGAGCGATTCGATGTGCGAGCAGTCTATACCAACCGTGACTACGAACCTGCGGCCATCGCGCGCGATGCTGCAATCGAAACGCTCCTGCGCCAGAGAGGCATCACGCTTGTGACGTTCAAAGATCAGTGCATCTTCGAAGCAAGCGAGATTCGCAAACCAGATGGTACGCCGTACACCGTGTACACTCCGTTTAGCAAAGCCTGGCGCGCGCGCCTTACGCCGAGTGATTATGCCGAATGCCGAACTGACCACCTGCTCGACCGTCTCTGGAAGGCAGAGCCTCAGCCGATTCCATCGCTGGAGGCGATCGGATTCCACCCAGTGCCGGTAGCCATTCCACTACTCGATACAAGCGAAGAACTCCTGGCTCGGTATGCTGCCATGCGTGACTATCCAGCCGACGATGCAACATCACATGCGAGCATTTACCTGCGTTTTGGCAAGGTCAGCGTGCGTGCGTTAGTTCGCCGTGCGCTCGAGTGTCGAGCTGATGCCTGGCTACGCGAATTGATCTGGCGAGAATTTTTCATGATGATTCTGGCGGAATTCCCCCACGTCGTTACACGCTCGTTTCATCCGGAGTACGACACCATCGCCTGGCGCAATGACGAGGAGGATTTTCGCCGGTGGTGCGAAGGAAGGACTGGCTTCCCACTCGTCGATGCTGGCATGCGCCAGCTGAACCAAACGGGGTTGATGCACAATCGTGTGCGGATGGTCGTTGCGTCATTCCTGACAAAAGACCTGCTGATTGACTGGCGCTGGGGGGAAGCATACTTTGCCGAAAAGCTGCTCGACTATGAGCTTTCGAGTAACAATGGCAACTGGCAGTGGGCAACAGGGACTGGCTGCGACGCCGCGCCGTACTTCCGCGTGTTCAACCCCCTGCTCCAGCAAGCAAAGTTCGATCCAACCGGCCAGTACGTGCAACGCTGGATTCCAGAGCTGGGGACGCCGGAGTATCCATCACCGATGATTGACCACACCGTCGCCCGCGAGCGCGCACTCAAAGCCTACCGTCACGCCATAGAAGCAAGCGGGAAGAGCCGGGTCGCTTACCGCTGATAGGCGCCGTGTCTAATTTCGCAGCAGCTGCCGTTCGTTCGTGCGGCAGCAAGCGTCAACGCTTCGATACATCTCTGCGTCTATGGGCACGCGCAATGCAGTAGCACTTGCCGAACTCGATCGGCAGCTGGTCGAGCGAGTACTGGCAAAAGATCCGACGGTCATTGACGACATCGTCCGCACCTACAAGCGCGAGGTGTACCACCTCGCACTGCAGCTTTGCCGCGACCACGACGACGCAGAAGACCTCGTGCAAGAAGTCTTCATCCGTGCGTGGAAGAGTCTCGATAGCTTCCGCGGCGAGTCACGCCTGAGCACGTGGCTGCACCGCATCACGGTGAATCTCTTCATCAACACGACACGCTCGAGAAACTACCACGCACGCAAAGAGCAAGATGCTTTCGACGAAGAGTACATGACCGGCGGTCGCGGCGGAGAGTATAGCCCGGAGCGCCTGTTCGAGTCCGCGCAAATCAGCGAGCATATCGAGCGGGCACTCGGAAAGCTCAGCCCCGCACAGCGGACGGCGTTCATACTTCGGCATTACCACGATCATTCGATCAAGGAAATTGCCGACCAAATGGGCAATACTGAAGGAACAGTGAAGGTGCTACTGTTTCGCGCAATTCGCAATCTGCAGAAGCATCTTTCGTTTTATCGCGACGACGATGCATCACAAAGTCGGTAAGTTTTATGTCCGTTGATCTGCTCCATGCTTAGCGCCAATCGTAACGAGCTTCTGATCCGTGCTTACTACCGCGAGCTCTCGGATGAGGAACTCAAAACATTCGAGGAGATGCTCGAGCGCGATGCGTCGCTGCGGGAAGAACACGCCAAGCTTGTCGCAATGCTCGAAGAGCTCCGCCACGCAGAATTACCTCTTCCGGAGAGTGAGTCCTTCTGGATTGGGCTGGAGCATTCAATCCTCCACCGCATCCGCAAAGAGGGCCGAGTTCGGAAGTCACGGTGGGCAAACATCCTCGGCAGGTGGACGTTACCATCAGCCGTGCGCATAGGACTTGCATTTGGAAGTCTCGTGCTCGTATTCATCGGTGGGGTGCACGTTGGGACCCGCTCTACAGGGACACTTGCGTTCAATGATGATAATCGCTCAACTCCTCCTCTGCTCCCGATCGAATTTGCTTCCCACTCGGCGGGGGACCAGCCCCGAACCAATGAACATCTGCGGAGCTTCCTCAAGCGGTCACAGCTCTACATCGCCACAACAGCTGATCGCGACCTTGCGTGCACACGCTGCATCCCGATCGGACAGCAACTCGACCACCGCCAATTTGCACGGGAACTGCTCCACGAAGCACAGCGCCTCCGCCCACTGGTCCATCGAGACCCAAAGGTGAAGAAGGTTCTCCAGGATGTCGAGCTTGTGCTGGCAAATCTTTCCCAGAACCCACAGTCACTCTCCCGCGAGCAAGTAGAGGTGCTGCACAACATCGCAAGCTCGACAATCTGCGAAGTCTCTGCAACAATTGACAATGCCTCTACCACCGAATCGGTTTCACAACCATGAATCGTGCTATGTTCCACCACTTTCTGCATTGTTCGATGAAACGTCCGTTTAGTCTCCTGGCAGCATTCCTGCTTGTTACACCACTTGCACTGGCCCAGCCGAAGCTTGAAATCGTCGGCGGCGAAACGTACGACTGGGGCAAAGTCGTCGTCAAGAACAACCCGCTCAAACTCGTCACGCTCGAGTCCGAAGTGACGCTGAAAAACACAGGCAACAAAACGCTCATCATTGACACCATCCGCGTTGGCTGCGGGTGCACAACGCCAACGTTAGAGTCGAAGGTCATCGAACCAGGGAAGTCCACCAAGCTCCGCATTGGGCTCAACGTTGGGCTCAACTCTGGTGAACAGGTCAAGAACTTGACAATCTACTCGAACGCTGATCCGCAGAACACCGGGCGCATCATGTACCTGAAGGCGAACGTTGTCCGCCCAATCACGGTGCAGCCAAGCTCGTTTACGATGCCAGAGATCAAAGTTGGCGAAGTCGCCCGCAGCAGCGTAACGCTCAAGAACAACGATACGCGCCCTTACACGATCTCGATGCTCTTCCCCACTAAAGGCATCACGATTGACAAACATGCGCCGATCACTCTCAATCCTGGCGATACACTCCAGATCACCGCAACCTTCGAAGGGAAAGAGCGCGGCTATTACAACGGCAACGTCATCATCAAGATTGACGACCCCGACTATGTACCCTTCGAGATCGCAGCATACGGCAACGTCAAGGGGCTCGATGGCAGCGATGATCCTTCGGTAATCAAGATTACGCCGGTCTCTTCGACCAACAAGAAAGAGTCTGCAACTGCACCAGCACCCGAACCACCGCGACGGAAGAAGTAGTCATAAGGCAGAACACTTCTTACGTGGTTCAAGGCAGCCTGCCGCTCTCGTTTTGAGGGCGGCAGGAGTTTTTATTGGCGAACGGCGATCGTGCATCCAGTATCACCCCATCGCCGTTGCTCAAGGAGCACAAGCGATGGCGGCAGTGCAAGCGACAGCCCACCAACGTGCTCTAACACAATCACGGCATCGCGTTCAACACAGCGTGCAGTGGCAAGTGCCGGAAGCAACCGTCCCCATTCGGCAATGCTGCGGTAGGGCGGATCAGCAAACACGAGCGTAACATGCTCCGCTGCTCGCTCGAGAAAACGCGTCGTATCTCCACGCACGATGATGTACTCGTCCTGTGCGATGCCGAGTGCGCGGCAATTTTGCTCGATCGCCGCAGCTGCTCGCTGCGATCGCTCGACGAACGTAACGTGTGCTGCACCTCGGCTGAGCGCTTCGATGCCGAGTGCCCCGCTCCCAGCGTAGAGATCGAGTACCCGCTGCCCTTGGAACGCAAGACGACTTGCAAGCATGTTGAAGATTGCCTCACGTACAGCATCGAGCGTTGGCCGCGTTTCTGGTGGCACGCGCGCTGGCAGCAAGCGTCCGCCCCATCGCCCACTGATGACTCTCACTGCCTCCGTTCCGCAACAAGCCCACACCTGCGCGAACACTCCGCCAGCACGATCGCTGCTGCTGCCGCCACGTTGAGTGATTCGACCGCAGCGCTCATCGGTATGCGAACGGCAGCATCGAGTCGCTCGAGGAATTCAGCATCCAAACCAGTGCCCTCGCTGCCGAAGATGAGGATGTCGTTCCGTGTCCAATCGAAGCTGTCGTATTCCACCGGCGCGCCAACTTCAACGCCTACAAGCCGCCCACCGCGCTCGCGGAGGCGCTCCAGGAGCAGATCGGTTTCGTCAGTTGCATGGTACGTTGCCAGTGCAAAAATTGCCCCCATCGAAACGCGAATGCACCGCCGCAGCCATGGCGACGCAGTTGCTCGATCGCAGATGAGCGAACGGAATCCTAATCCAGCACAACTCCGCGCAATTGCCCCAACGTTCGTCGAGCTACTGACCCCCACGAGCATCACTGCTGGCAAGGGAAGCTGCTCGAGCGGCACATGCGGCGGCACGCGGATACAAAGGAAGACGCCTTGGTGTAAGTGATATCCCACCACCTGCTCAAGCAACGATTTCGGCGCTACATAAATCCGCTCCGGCGAAACACCACGCGCCTGGAGCAGTGGAGCCAATCGCTCAGCGACAGGCGGCACCAACAGCGCTGATTCCACAATCCCTTTAGACCACGGGTATCTCAGCAGGCGCTGCGCCACAACTTCGCTTTCGACAATCGTTCGCTCGCCAGGGGAGAGCCTGCCTGTTCGCTCAGGGAGAAATCGGTACTCGGCAATCCGCGGATCATCGAGCGAACTAATCGTGACCATTACCCGAGCGCAAGTGCAATGCCTGCTTCGACAAGTTCATCTGCCTGCTGCTGGCTCGGTGCCTCGGCATAAAAGCGCACGAGCGGTTCGGTCCCTGAAGCGCGGACAAGGAGCCAGCTGCCATCGGCGAAGAAGAACTTATAGCCATCGGTTGTCACAACGCGCTCAACGCGATAACTGCCAATCTCCTTGGGCATCTTCGCACACACGCGCAGAATGCGTTGCTTCTGTTGCTCGGTGACATGGACGTCCCGCCGCCGGTAGCGATGCGGACCGAAGCGCGCGTCAAGTTCCGCGACAAGCTCTCCAAGCGATCGCGAGCGCGCGACCATCATCTCGAGGATGAGCAGTGCGTTGAAGATGCCATCACGCTCCGGGATGTGCAGAATCGTCCCCAACCCGCCTGATTCTTCCCCGCCGATGAGCACGCGTCGCTGGAGCATGAGCTTGGCAGTGTGCTTGAATCCAACCGGCGTTTCGATAAGCTCGATGCGATGCTGCCGGCAGAACGCGTCCACCATCGAGGTGAGCGAGACAGTCTTGACGACAACGCCACGCCGGCGTTTGTCTTCGTAGAGGTATTCGAGCAGCAGCATGAAGATGCGGTGTGAATCTACGAAGTTTCCTTCGGCATCGAGCAATCCGAGCCGATCAGCGTCGCCGTCGGTTGCAATGCAGATGTCATAGTTCCCACTGCGCATCCGTGCGATTGCCGGCTGGAGGCATTCGGCAATCGGTTCGGGATGGCCGACCTCCCCGAAGCCAGGGTTAGGCTCGCTGTGAATGGCATCGGCAGGGAGAAATTCCGGCAGAATGCTCATCCCGGCCCCATACATCGGATCGAAGAGGACCCGCAGCCCTGCACTGCGAATGCGATCGAGATTGACCTTGGCTTCAACTGCCCGACGGTAGGGCACGCGTGGATCGAACATCCGAACGGCACCATCAGCAATCAGCGACGGAAGCGAAGGCATCCGTGGCAATCGAAGTGGCCGCGCTTCGATACGCCGGAGCTCGCGCTCGACGCCAGCGACAATCTCAACTGTGGCTGGCCCGCCGTAGGTGCCTTTGAGCTTGAAGCCGTTGTACTCCGGAGGGTTGTGCGATGCGGTTATGACGATTCCGATCGTTGCCTTCCGCAGCTTTGTCGCAAGCGAGACTTGCGGCGTTGTTGCAACGCGATCGCTCAGCCAGACAGCAAGACCACGCGAAGCGAGGATGCGTGCGGTTTCCTCGGCGAACTGACGAGAGAGGAAGCGCGTATCGTAGCCGATTACTGCACTCGGCGTGGCCGACGTTTTTCGCGCGTAGGTCGCAACAGCGAGCGCAACGCGTGCGAGGTTATCGAACGTGTAGTCGCGGGCAATAACGCCGCGCCATCCATCCGTTCCAAAGACAATCATCCGGGCTACTCCATACCAGTGGTGATCAATGCGTTCAGCTCGTCACTGCGTTCTACTCGAATGCAGAAGTACCGGCGTAGATTCCGCCAGCACCCAGTTCTTCCTCGATGCGGAGAAGCTGGTTGTACTTCGCTACGCGATCGCTCCGTGCGGGGGCACCGGTTTTGATCTGCCCAGCGTTGACGGCAACTGCTAAATCTGCAATCGTCGCATCTTCAGTTTCGCCTGAGCGGTGGGAAACGATGATCGCATAGCCGTAGCGCTGCGCCAGCGATATCGTTTGGAGCGTTTCGCTGAGCGTGCCGATCTGATTCGGCTTGACCAGGATCGCGTTGGCAACACCTTCTTCGATTCCGCGCTCGAGAAGCTCTGGGTTGGTGACGAACAAATCATCGCCGACAAGCTGGACGCGATCCCCGAGTGCTTCGGTCATACGTTTCCAGCCTCCCCAGTCCTGTTCGCCGAGTCCATCTTCGATTGAGCGGATTGGATAGCGGCTGATGAGCTCCTCATACCACGCGATCATCTCGTCGCTGGAGCGCTCGCGGTGCGTGCTCTTGAACATCACGTAGTGGCCATCGCCGGCCATTTCGCTGGCGGCGACATCGAGTGCAAGCACGATGTGCTCACCGGGGATATATCCAGCCGCAATGATTGCCTCCATGATCAGGTCGAGCGCTTCCTCGTTCGATCCCAGCATCGGCGCTACGCCGCCTTCATCGCCGATCGCAGTCGAGAGGCCGCGTCGTTTGAGCACAGTACGCAGCGCATGGTAGGTTTCTACACCCGCGCGGAGTGCGTCGCTGAAGCTCTCGAACCCGATCGGCGCAATCATGAACTCTTGGATGTCCACGTTGTTATCAGCGTGGCGCCCGCCGTTGAGGATGTTCATCAAGGGAACCGGAAGGACGCGCGCGCCAGCGCCGCCAAGGTAGCGATAGAGCGAAAGTCCAGCGCTTGCAGCTGCTGCGTGCGCCACCGCAAGCGAAACCCCCAAGATTGCATTCGCACCAAGGAGCGATTTATTGGCGGTGCCATCGAGTTCGAGCATCGCTGCGTCAATGCGTGCTTGGTCTCGTGCGTCCATGCCACGGAGATGCTCAGCGATGCGATCGTTGACGTTCCGCACTGCGATACGGACGCTTTTGCCGCCGTAGAGTGATGCATCGCCATCGCGAAGCTCGATTGCTTCCATCGAGCCAGTCGAGGCTCCTGAAGGAACCGCTGCTCGCCCGAACGAGCCATCGTCGAGAATGACATCAACTTCAAGCGTTGGATTGCCGCGTGAATCGAGAATCTGCCGTGCTACGATCTGCGAAATCAAGAACGCCATGGCATGCCTGGTACTGTTTCCGCCGGCAAAAATAGAATCCACACGTGAGCTGTACTTGAGCGTTGAGGCCAAATCCGAGCTATTCGGGTGCAGGATGGTAATTTGGCGATGGAATTGATCCAACCAAGGAGGACGCTGATGCTCGCAACGCAACTACGCCAGAAGGATGCACTGTTCTACTTCGTCGCTTACCCTGCGGAGGATCTCCTCCAGAAGGTCCGATTCATCAGCCGCTACTACGACCGCCGCGAACGCATCGAAGCAGAGCGCATCCCCGCAACCGACGAGATCGCAGCGTTCATTGCAAGCATCGAGCGGAAGGATACTGCCTTCCAACGCGAGCTTTCGCAGAAGAAGGTCCGTGCGATCAAGAACTTCTACGAGACCGCCGTCCAGCAGCCGCCAATCCCGGGCACAGTTCTGCTCTTTACCTCTGAGCGGCTTACCTTCACGCCTGTTGCTCCTTTCGAGACCGTCGGCGATCTGCAAGAGCCACTCGACAAGTACCTCATCATTGACGGGCAGCACCGCTTGGCGGCGCTCGAATTCTACATGCGTGAGCGTCCCGAAGAAGCACGCACGATTTCGGTGCCGTGCATCATCTTCGATGGGCGGAGCGAGGATTTCGCTGCAGAGATGTTCGTCATCATCAACTCGACCCCGACCCGCATCAACAAGAGCCACCTAATTGATCTCTACGAGAAGGTGACATTCGTCGAACCCGCAGCATGGGTTGCTGCGCAAGTTGCGCGCCTGCTTTACGAGGAGCCAGATAGTCCGCTCCGCTACCGCATCAATCGGCTCGGGGGGCGGAGCCGCAAAGACAAATGGATCATGCAATCGGAGCTTTACGCCGAACTCCATCGTTGGATCGAGCGCTCCAGCCGCGAACAGGGGGGAGCGCTGCGAAAGAGCAGCCAAACCGCTCGGCACTACTACAGTATCGTTCGCGATTTTCTCTCTGCGGTTCAAGCAGTCATGCACGAAGCGTGGGGACAGAACGACCGTTATATGCTCACACGTTCGGTCGTTTTGCGGGCACTTCTGCGCGTGTGCGCAGACCTTGCGACGATTGATCCAAATCCCCCGGAAAGCAGAGCCGAACGCTGGGTGCGGCGCCTGGTGCCGTGGACCTCGCTGCTACGCGAATTCCGTTCAGAAGGGTTCTCCGAGCGCTTCGCAGGCAGAGGGCAGACGGAGCGCGTGGAGATGATCTACCGCCGCCTTGCCTCGCTGATCGGTATTACGCCACATACCTAACCTCAAACGCACCCAATCGTTGCAACGGGGCGCACGCTTGAAGCCGTGCGCCCTCAGTGAACGTTGGGGCATATGCGTGCTCACTCTCTGTTCGCTAGCCGAGCGTAGCCAGCACAGTGGACCGACGTTTACCGAATAACGAGCAGTGCCCGCCCGATGCGCTGGCTGCCAGTATTAGCGACAATCATGTACGCCCCAGCGCTCAATCGGCTTAGATATACTTCGACGTTCGCTGCGTAGTCGCCCATCGGGCGCAGTTCCACTGGCACTGCCACGTGCTCGCCTTGCATCGTGTAGAGCTCGATGGCTATCTGTTCCCAAGTAGTGGGACGATCGAAGTTCAGTGTCACTGTTGCTCTCTCGGTTGCTGGCATCGGTACTGGTGGCGAAAGCCACAGCGATGTGCTCTTACCACTCTGCCGGTTCGGCTGTATAGACAAAGTACTATTCTTGCTAAACCGATAGAATGTGAACTTGGCGTAGCGACTCGTCGTATCGTAAACAAGCGTATAGTAGGTGGAGTCCACACTGAGTGGGGATGCTTCGTGGTAATAAAATCTTCGTTTGGGGAGTGGATTCCAGACTAAACTATCAACGTCGAGATCGTCACAGTACAAGCGTTCGATAAACATTTGATTCCTCCCAAGCACACGATAGCGGATCACTAGTCCACCATTTCGCCAGCGGGTTATAGGTGTTATGGAATAAATTAACGTCGTGTCAACTGGGAATAAGAGTGTTACCTTTCCGTTCGCTTCATTGTAACGCAGGACGATAGTTGCGTTTCTCATACTATCGCGCGTTGTGTAGAAGAAATTTCTCCCAATTTTAATCAATCTCAGTTTCTGCTCGAGTTTCGTCACACCGAGCGGACCTGCATCGATCCGAGCGATCATCTGCCAGTGCCGCCCACCATCGCCACTACTGTAGATGGTGCAGCCACCAGGCGGAGTGATGCTATCCCGTCCGATTGCGTAGAGGCTGTCACCATCATTGATAATGTCATAGAATACAATATTTCGAAGTACGACATTCTGCTGTTTATTATACTGCAACTTGCCATTGAGCGAGAAACTCAAGACTGTCCAAGGAATATGCCTTTCTCCCGGAGCCGGCGGCGCTTTCCAATAGGCAAAGATGTTATAGCTGTTTTTCCAGCGAAAAGGGGAAAGATCGAGTATTTGCGTGCTAGCGTAGGGGCGATATGTCCACTGGAGGGTGTTTCCACCATCGTAGGAAATCAAGCAGGAATCATACAGAACTAGTGGAGTGCTACCATCAAACGCGTATGACCATACCACGATCCAGCACGTGTCGAGAGAGTAACAGTCTGTCCAACTACCGCTGGAGAAGGAGCGATAGTACACTTGCGACGGTACCGTTGGCTGAGTGAGCCACGTTCGGCCACTGTCGTTGCTAAAGCACAGGATGCCTGAACTGGAACGCCGTATTTTTTTCCTGATTCCCCTACGAGCCGGAGAGGTGTATCCTCCATGTGTGAGCGAAGATACCACTGGGCACCTCCGTTGAACGATAGCAGAATGAGCTTGTATGGTCCGACCGCAACAAGCGTGTCACCCGAGTGCGCAGCGATATCACTAATGAATTCGCCCCTGGTATATCGCTCGATGGGAGTAGTGATGAGGTCTTGTATCGTCAGGTTATCAACGTTGCACTGCACATAGCGGAAAGTGTTATACCCATACGATGGGACTTGACTTGTGAACAATGCATACACTTACCATTCCGCACGTGAATTTTTCCCGGGATTTGTGGTAATTGAGGCACAACGATTGGGCCGCTGATCGTTGCATTGTCGAGCTGGAGGACGTAGAGGTTGTTCCATTGGTTTGTGACAAAATACACCCGTCCTTGCTGATCTGCCGCAAGATCGGTGATCTCACGACAGGAACTGCACCCTGGCAAGGAACCCAGATCGAGAACGCGAGGTTGGCGGCTGACAAGATCGAGGATCCCCAGCTTCCCTCGGCCCGGCGAATACACTGCACGGGAACCACTGATCGCCAAGCAGTGCGATGAGTCCGGTGGATTGAGATCGTACCGGTTGATCACGCTCATCGCAGTATCGAACTCGACAAGCTGTGTGCTCGAGAGGGCATAGTATCTTCCGCTCGCTGCGACAAACCGCCAGTATTCGAGTGTGTCATCGAGCGGGAGGATCTCCCACGACCGGCCATCGTCATCGGAACGAAGAGCAAATCCACGGTAACACAGGCCGAGAAAACGTCGGCCCGCCGTCGCAATGCCCAGAATTTGGAGCGAATCTGGGAGGTTAATTTGTTCCCAAGTTGCGCCCCAATCGGTGCTCCGCATGATAACCCCACCCTCGCCATAGACGAGCAGGGCGCGGCCGTTATACGCACTTCCGGTCAGATCAGTACCCAGTCGCGTCCGCACATAGAGCGATTCATTGAATAAGCTATCATCCTGCGCCAAGGCAGGAAGAGTAACCAAAAGAGCAACAATCACTCCACGGAGCAGCATCATGGCAACCTCCAGCTATGGTGAACACGGACTAAAGCAAGGAGTAATCCAATGTTCGTTCCAATGTTTTTCCTGGAGGCGGCAACTGCGGCTCCTCTAACGAACACTGGGGTGTACCGTACACACCACGTTCAAGGATACGCTCGACAAGTGTGGGTGGAGATGGCGAAAAATCATAGCACCGTTGAAATTTCACATAGCATCTATTTTGCCTGGAGCAAGGCATGATGACAGTAGCAAAATCCCCTGGCATCACTTCACGATTTTCAATGCGTTGGCATTAAGCAATCGATACCTCGTACTTTACCGACTCAGGGCTATCACATGGCGGATAATCGCACCAACAGTTATGTAGGTCGTCCCCTACACACGTAGATACACGTTCCCAGAACTCTCCCCCTACTTGCAATCTACTGCATCCGTAGAGGTGGGTAAAACATGTTTGTTCGTAGATGACTATCTGTTCGATTCGTGCAATGTTCGTTCCTCGCGAAGCATCCCAAATGCAACAGTAAGTAATCTCCACTGGACAGGTGAAGGTATAGCCCACGCATGTGTATTCGATGCTGCACTGGATAGTGCGCTGGTATTCTCCCGGCCCGCAGAGTTCTTGAGCATGGGTAAGAGAAACTGCCCCAATCACTACAGCGGCTGATACTGCGCCGAGCAGGGATCGAAAGCATTTCATGATACACTCCTGAACATCGTCATACATGAAGGAACAATTTTTCCTTGCGTTCAGGCAAGGCAAAATAGTGCCTACGCCCTCGACAAGCAAGCAGATCTGGGAAACTCATCCTCCACAAGTAGCGCAGCATCTGCTTTGCTCGCCCTCGCACATGTTGACGCGAGGGCATCGTCCTGTCGCTAGTAATAAAGTTACAACACCATCTTGCAAAAACCAAACAACGTTTTTGCTGATGGAGATACCGCAGTACAGACCACTCTCTGCAATAACTCTGCGAGACTATTCATCGGTACTCCGCATAAGGAAAGTCCTACGCACGCAGTCTGTACACACACCATCAAGAGTAGAACTGCGAGGATTCGAGCCTGCTCCAGGTCGGCTTACCTTCATTGGCTCCATGGATACTACATGTTCGAGCGTAGCTGTTGGGAACAGTTGCTGCCCTCATACAGCTACACTTTTTTCTCCTACGCCAGGAAGAATTCTGATGGCTGGCACACTGGCACAATCATTGCAGCAGTGCTTGCAGTTCCACACTTGCATGGACGCAGAACATGGCACAGCGGCTACGCTACCGTCCACCAAGTATGGCCGAAACTGGATGTTACTCCCAGCAATGGCTCTGAAGCCCTTCATTCGCCAATGCCTGCATCGAAGCACCCTTACACGATCACCTGGTGTTAGTCCTTGCGGCACAGAGCCCGCCGTGAAGGGTTGCATCTCAATGGTGCACACGCTTGAGCATCTGACCAATCCTTCTGAAGCACTGCGCAAAGTGCATGCAACGCTGAGCCACAATGGCATCTTCTGCGGCATCGTCCCGAACTTCGATTCGCTCTGCTCGGAGCTTCTGCTCGACGGGTGGGCATGGCTCGACCCACATTACCACTACGTGCACTACACCCCCTCAACGCTCTCGAAGCATCTCCGAGCTGCAGGGTTTGCGATCAGGCACCTTTCCACTGCAACCGGTGATTATGGCGAGGACATCGTGCTCAACTACTTGCAGAGCGTGATGCCATCCCTGCCTGGGCAGCTTAGCTATCGCGACCTACTCCGAGCCGTCGAAGAAGATGGCCGCGGTGAAGAAATTCGCTTCATTGCGCAGAAAGCCTAACGCGCTGCTATCGGGAAAGGCACAGGATGAGGCATTGCTATCTTTGCGCCGGTATGCACTGCCTTTCAGTGTCCTATGGCGCTTTTTGCTGAGTTCCGCGATTTTCTCACCCGTGGCAATGCGGTAGATTTGGCCGTCGGCGTCATCATCGGTGCTGCGTTCACCAACGTTGTCACCAGTATCACTGATGGGATCATCCGGCCGCTGATTGCACTCATCGCACCCGATCCAAGTGTGGGATTGATGCTTGGACCACTCGACGTTGGCCGCGTCTTGACCGCTGTTATCAACTTCCTCCTTACCGCTGCGGTGATCTTCCTCCTTATCATCAAGCCGATGAACGCGTACCGCCGCAGGCAGGAACGCAGGAACGCAGAGACCTCCACGTAGCTGTTTCACCGAAATCACACTGAACTATGCTTCGTATTCCGATAGCGTGGTGCGTTGCACTCAGTGTTGCGCTTTCCCAACCATCGCCCTGGGAGTCGAAGGGCACAGCAACGCTGAACTTGACACAGGTTGCACTCAAGAATTGGGTCGGCGGTGGACAGAATACCATCGGGGTTACCGGTCTACTTTCCTACCGTGCCCTCTACAATGACTCGCGAACTCGGTGGGAGACGGTACTCGATATTGGCTATGGTCTGACCAAGCTTGCCGACGCCCCTTTCCGCAAGAGCGATGACCGCTTCATCTTGATTTCAACTGCTGGACTCCACACACCGGATTCGCTCATTCAGTACGCGCTCCAACTCGATTTCCGAACGCAATTGACCGACGGATTCCGTTACGGCACAAACGCACCGGATACGCTCACCTCTACACTCTTCGCACCTGCTACGATCAATCTCGGTCTTGGAGGAACCTACACTCCGAGCGATGGAATCTCGCTGACGCTCATGGCCGCGACCGGGCGAACCGTGCTCGTGCTCGACCGTCGGTTGCAGAATGGAACGCTCGGCGTGGACTCTGGGAAGGCTGTGCGCTTTCAGTTCGGCGCATCACTCAATGCGACAATCGTCAAAGAGCTTGTCGAAAACGTCCTACTCAACACCAAACTCGCCGTCTTTGCCCCCTACGATGCGTTCACCTCACAAGTGGTCAACTGGAATACCGTGCTCACGTTCCGCATCAACAAGTTTCTCAGCGCAAACTTGGCGCTCGATGTTGCGTATGATCCAAAGGTCATTATCAAACGCGATGATGGCACGCAAGGGCCATCAGTTCAGCTCCGGAACGTGTTCGGGTTAGGCATAACACTCCCGCTCTAATCGTATGCGGCGAGTACTGGCGGTGGCGTACTATTTCCCTCCATCAGGCGGCCCAGGTGTTCAACGAGTGCTGAAGATGGTCCGTTACCTTCCAGAGTTTGGCTGGGAGCCCGTTGTTCTTACTGTTTGTGACGGAACGTATCCTGCACGCGATGAATCGCTACTCGCTGAAGTGCCGCCCCAGGTGCATGTCGAACGGACGCCAATCGTCGAGCCGTATGCGCTCTACCGCCGCATTACAGGAACGAAGCAACCGATAGACATCGCCGTTCTCACCGATCGTCGCACTGCAGGCTGGAAACAGCGCCTGGCCGAGTGGATTCGCGCAACCTTTTTCATCCCCGATGCGCGAATCGGCTGGTTGCCAAGCGCTGTCCGAGCAGGAAGATCGCTCATAGAGCGGCTGGGTATTTCGATGCTCTACACCTCGTCACCACCATACACTTGCGCACTCATCGGACGCGCGCTCAAACGACGCTCGGCGCTGCCATGGGTAATGGAGCTGCGCGATCCATGGACAAAGTTCCTGACGACGCCCAAGCGCTGGTGGCTCCCAGCGTGGATTGAGCGCCACTTGGAGCACTCCTGCTTGGATCGGGCAGATCGGATTGTTGCTGCGTGGGATGGGATCGTCCATGATGCACTGCGGAAGTATCCAGCGCTGACCCGCGAAAAATTTGTGGTAATCCCCAATGGCTTCGACGCAGCGGACTATCCCCCCGTGCACCGATCACGCACGGAGAAGTTCACCATCACGTACACTGGCTCGCTCTACGGCCTGCGAAATCCCTCGATCTTGATCGCTGCGCTCGAGCAGCTGCTTGCACGTGGCACACTATCGCTCGATCGCATACGGCTGCTCTTGGTCGGACGCATCGGGGAGGACGTCGCTTCCGACATCGCACGTTCGCCTGTACACGTGTGCACCGAGATCATCCCGTACCGTCCACACGCCGAGAGCATCGGCTTGCTGCAATCGAGCGACGTAGCGCTCCTTGTCATTGATCGCTCCAACGATAGCGCAGCAATTGTCCCGGGCAAGGTGTTCGAGTACCTCGGCGCGGGAAAGGCCATCCTAGCACTGGCACCACACGGCAGTGCAGTCGAGGACCTCCTGACCGAAACTGGTGCTGGGGTTGCTTGCCAAACCGTCGAAGAATGCTGCGCAGTACTTGAACAATGGTACCAACGATGGCAACGCAACGAACCCCTCGTCACTCCGAATCACGACGCCATCGCTCGCTACGAACGACGCTCAGCGGCGCGTCAGTTGGCAGCAATTTTTGATGCACTCGCTTGATAGTTACCGCCTGACGATGCGATAGGCAACCTTAGGTGTTTGGCTTTCAACCGTGCAAGTGTTCGAGTACACTCGCACGATGAGTCCGCTGCTGCGGAAAGAGCATTCATCCCTACGTGTAAATTGCATTCGATGGAACGAATGCCATATGTTGCGATCGCATGCGCTCTCGGCATCCTACTGATCAGCAGCGGTGCGCTCAGCGGATGCGGGATGGTACATCAAACATCCGAGCTTGATTGGATCGTTGCCACCGGCGAGGATGCCATCGCTGCATGCCGATTGGAGGATGCACTCTACTTTCTGGCAATCGCACCCAATGGCTCCGAACAGCTCCTGCGCACTCGCATGCGGAGTGATGGAACGTGGACCCCAGTCGAACGCAACATCTTCCCAGCACTTGACTCGTTGCAGGGCGGCAAGCCGGCCCTGGCGCGGTTGGAGGATGGAACGCTGCTGGCAGTGTTCCCTGCACATCGAACGCCAACGAATGTAGATCTCGTCGAGTGCCGATTTGCCGATGGGAAATGGTCGGCGCCCCGCTGGATGGACGAACTCAATTCGCCAGCGTGGGATTCTCAGCCAGCACTTTCTCCGGATGGAACGCTGCTAATGTTTGTCTCCGACCGTCCTGGTGGACGTGGCGGTAAAGACATCTACATCGCTTCGCAATTGTCCCATGGTTGGTCGCAACCGACGTTCGTCGGTATCTCAACACTAGGCGACGACATCACACCTGTGCTGATGCCCGATAGCACGATGCTCTTTGCTCGGCGACGGGATACTACGCACGGCGATTACGAACTCTTCATGGCTCGCCCAGCCGAGCCACTGGTGTGGGCACAGGCGCAGCCACTTCCCCCGCCAATTTCATCCCCTGCCGATGAGTTAGCCCCCGTCGTCTGGGATTCGCTCTTGGTGTTCAGTACCAACCGCACCGGTGGCCATTTCTCCATCGCGCAGACCAGGCTCTGTGGACCGGTCACGTTGCACGTTGTCGTCCATCCATCGCCGAGCATCACGCAGTTGGAAGGCACGCTTACTGTTGCGTCGAGTGCATCAATCCAGACCGTCTCGATTGGCGCAGAAGGGACATGTGCCGTCCATCTCGATGCAGGACGGCAGTATCTGATCCGCTACACGAATCGCTGCAGCAATAGAGCAGTACAATGGAACATCAGCGCCCCGTGTGATCCGATGCGGGCAGTGGTTATTGACCTCTCTGGCGCTTTCCCCGATGAGCAGCGGGGGTGGGAAACAACACTCGCAAATGTCTTTCTGCCTGATGACTACCTCCCCGCAACCGACGAGCATCGCACAGCAGCAGCACTGTTAGCGCGGTACAACCTCGCAGGGCTGAGAGAGCAATCGGCATCGTTCGACCGCAGTGCGATTGAGGAGCTGCTCAGCGCTGTTGCTGCTCGCGCAGCGTGCGCACCTGGCGAACCAATCACAATCGAACTTGCCGCATCACCGCCAGCGATGCCGATCCGCTACAGCGGTGCAACGCTCGACCTTCCAGCACTCGGCGGATCACTCAAAGCAGGCGAGCTTCTTTCGCCGGAGCGTGCAGCACTCCTCCGTGCGTACACTGCGCAACAACTCCTGGAAGAGGCTCTCCGCGCACATCCGATTGCATCGCGGTATCAGGCCCGGATTCATTGGCGCCTTGCAGCACTCGATGAAAGCGGCCAGTCCCTCCGCATTCGGATTACAATTGGAGACGGCGAAGCTGCCGGCTGATAACCGCACGCCCACCCTCTCATTCGTGGTTGCGCTAGCGACTAAGCTACCCAATCCTTCGATAGTGCGACATCTCGTATTTTTGCAGCCCACAACGGATGGAAATTCCTCATGCAAGCAATCGTCGAAATCGCTGGTAAGCAATACCGCGTCCAACCGAACGAGCGGCATGTCGTTCCTCATCTTGCTGCCGAGCCAGGGCAAACGGTCGAATTCCGGAGCGTCCTTGCAGTGCTCGATGGCAACAGCATCCAGCTTGGCACCCCACACGTCGCCGCAACGGTCACTGCAACCGTTCGCGCACACGGCAAGGGGGAAAAAGTGCTCGTGTTCAAGAAAAAGCGCCGGAAAGGCTACAAGAAGTTGCGCGGGCATCGCCAGCAATACACCGAAATCGAAATCACTGGTATCACACTGGGCTCAGTAAGCGATGGCACATAAAAAAGGCGGCGGCTCGACAAAGAACGGCCGCGACTCGAATTCCAAACGTCTGGGCGTCAAACGGTTCGGTGGGCAGTTCGTCCGTGCGGGCAACATCCTGATCCGCCAGCGCGGCACCCGGTGGCATCCGGGCGAGAACGTCGGTCTCGGGCGCGACTACACGCTCTTTGCGCTCACCGACGGCATCGTCAAATTCGAACGCTACGGCCGCAATCGCCAGAAAGTCTCGGTTTACCCCGTCGAAGCTGCAAACTAAGATGAGCATTTGATGCCTTGAACGCCCGCGTTGCTCCCCGATAACGCGGGCATTTTTTGTTGAACCTACGCGTGGAGGTTACGCTGTGAAAATTACCGTTGTTGGTGCTGGAAACGTTGGCGCTACCGTTGCGCAGCAACTTGCGTACTACGAGCTCGCCCGCGAAGTCGTGCTCGTGGACATCGCCGAGGGCATCCCACAAGGGAAGGGATTGGACCTTCTCGAAGCGATGCCTGTCTTGGGCTCGGATACCTACGTCCACGGCACCAATTCCTACGAGCCGACTGCCAGCTCGGACATCGTCATCATCACCGCTGGTTTGGCGCGGAAACCTGGCATGAGCCGCGATGACCTGCTGGCAGCGAACGCAAAAATCGTCGCATCCTGCGCCCAGCAAGCTGTTGCACATTCGCCGAACGCGATTTTCATCATCGTTTCTAATCCTCTCGATGTCATGACGTACCTGACGCTCCGCGTTACCAAGCTCCCGCGGCATCGCGTCATCGGCATGGCCGGCGTGCTCGATACTGCACGCTACCGGGCGTTCATCGCAATGGAGCTTGGCTGCTCGGTCGAAGACATCCAGGCATTGCTCCTGGGCGGGCATGGCGATTCAATGGTGCCGCTGGTGCGATATACAACCGTTGCAGGGATTCCACTTTCACAGCTGCTTCCCAGCGACCGCATCGAGGCAATCGTCCAGCGCACCAAAGATGGCGGCATCGAGATTGTCAACTACCTCAAGACCGGCTCGGCGTACTACGCTCCTGCCGCCTCGACAGTCGAAATGGTCGAAAGTATCGTCAAGAACAAGCGGCGAATTCTCCCCTGCTCGGCGCTCTGCGACGGCGAGTACGGCTTGCGCGATGTTTGCATTGGTGTACCAGTCAAGCTCGGCGCACACGGCATTGAACAGATCCTCCAAATCGAGCTGACCGTCCAAGAGCGTGCTCTCTTGGAGCAGTCGGCAGCCGACGTTTCAAAAAACATCGCAAAGCTCGTCGAATTAGGCTATTAGCACGCTCTCCAGCGATGCACTGTCGCGATGCTGCCCACCTGCTCGAGCGCTACGCTCTGCTGTTAGAACTGGCAGGCGAAAATCCCTTCAAAGCACGTGCGTTCAGCCGTGCTGCAGAGCTTCTTGCGCCGTTGGATATGGCCCTCGAGCACGCCGTGGCACTCGAGGCAATCCAACAAGCGCCCGGCATTGGCGAAGGCATTCGGGGTGTATTAGCCGAACTTGCCAAAACGGGCACCATCGGCCACCTGGAAACGCTCGAGCGGGCAATCCCCGCTGGGGTTGTGCAACTGACTGAGCTTCGTGGTATCGGAGCAAAACGAGCTCGGCAGCTCTGGCAAGACTGTGGCATCACGAGTATCGAAGAACTCGAACGAGCCTGCCGTGATGGCCGAATCGCATGGTGCAAGGGCTTCACGGCAAAGTCGCAAGCATCGCTCCTTGAAGCAATCGCCTTCTGGCGCTCGACGCGTGGACGCCTCCAACGGCACAAATGCTGGCGCCTGTTCGATGAACTTCGCTCGTTCTTGCTCGATCACGGAGCACAGGAGGTTTATCCCGCCGGTGAGCTTCGGCGCGGCACCGAGGTCGTCAGCTCCTTAGCAATCGTTGCGATCGCGGACTCACCAGGAGTACTTCCCCTTCCCCCAGATTTTGTACCGAGCGGCGCGCGATCGTATCGCTCGCTCGAACGCGACATCGTGGTGGAGATCGTCCTTGCCACCCCAGACGAAGCGGGTACTGCACTGTTTTCTGCAACAGGTAGCCAGGCATTCATCCACGCTGTTGCGGGCAGTGCGAACCTTCCTTTGTTTCCAACCGAAGCAGAGCTTTTTGCGCACTTTGGGTTGCCCTACGTTCCGCCGGAACTCCGAGATGATGCGACGCTCCCCGAGCGGCTGCGGCACGGTGAAAGTATCCCGCCACTGGTGACGATGGAACAACTGCGCGGCATGCTGCACGTCCACACCAACTGGAGCGATGGCAAGCATTCGCTCGAAGAAATGGCACAAGCCGCAGCAGCGCTGGGATTCGAGTACATCGCCATCTGCGACCACAGCCAGAGCGCTGCCTACGCTGGAGGTCTCAGCATCGAACGTGTCGCCGAGCAACGTGCCGCTATCGAGGCGCTCAACGAGCGTGGACTTGGCATCCGCATTCTGCACGGCATCGAAAGCGATATTCTCCCAGACGGCTCGCTCGACTACCCCGACGATGTCTTGGCATCGTTCGATCTTGTCGTCGCGTCCGTCCACTCGCACTTCGATCTCCCTGAACAGGAGCAGACTGAGCGCATCTGCCGTGCGCTGCGCAATCCATACACAACAATCCTCGGCCATCCGACTGGACGGCTGTTGCTCCGCCGCGATGGCTATCGGCTCAACATCGAACGCGTGCTCCAGGAAGCAGCACGAACGGGGACAGCGATCGAATTCAACGTCAACCCCTACCGGCTCGATCTCGACTGGAGCTACCACCAGCGCGCATGCGAGCTTGGCGTTCGCCTCGCCATTGACCCGGACGCCCACAGCACCCAAGGAATGCTCGAGCTGGCCGATGGCATCACGGTCGCTCGGCATGGCAAGCTCCGTGCGCAGGATGTGCTCAATACACTGCCGCTTGCAGAGTTCACCGCCTACGTCCAGGCACAGCGCATGCGAAAACAGGAGCTTGCCCGACCATGAAACGCTGGTGGACTGCTGCAGTTGTTCTTGGGATTGTTCTGCTCGACCAAGCGACTAAGCTTGCAGTCAAGGGGTTTTCGCTCTTCGGTATCGAGCATCCCGGCATGCGTATCGGGGAATCGTTCCCGCTCATCGGCGATGCAGTCCGCATTACGTTCGTCGAAAATCCTGGCATGGCCTTCGGTATCGAGTTCGGCGCCGCGAAAATTGCACTCAGTTTTTTTTCCATTGTTGCAGCAATCGTGCTCGCGGTGCTTCTGCGCCGGATGCATCAGCAGCGCGTCGCTTGGCAGATTCAACTGGCAATCGCACTCATCCTGGCTGGTGCGATCGGCAACTTGATTGACCGCGTTTTCTACGGCGTCTTCTACGGCGAGGCACCATTATTCTACGGGCGTGTGGTGGACTTTCTCGATGTGGACATTCCCGACATCCATCTCGGTAGCTTTGTTCTCCAACGTTGGTGGGTCTTCAACATTGCAGATGCTGCAGTTTCCTGCGGTTTGATCCTCCTTGTGGTCGTCGGTCACCATATGCCACCGCTCCGGCAGTTGCTGGTCCGCAAGCCCTCTGCCCACCCTTCAGAGGTTCGCAACGCAGCGTCTGAAGAACATTCGACGCTCTAATCTCCCCGGCGAGGGAACAACGCCGGTCTCCCATACAAAACTGTGCCAACCTCAAGCCAACATGCAGAAAAAATTTCCACCTAAGACCCAACGCAAAAAGTGTTTGCATCGGCGGCAGTGGCGTATTATTTTCGCGCTGGGAGAGAGTACGTGATGCCTCCTTTCGTTGTGGTGGTGAAAGTCTCGGGGAGTGCCCCTCGATGTTGTGGTGACGTCGAGGGGCATTTCTTTTTCAGCTGCGAAGTATCTTTGAAACCACGAACATTGACGATACTCCTGCCATGCAGAACGTGATTGTCGGATTGCTCCTGGTAACGGTAGCAAGCGTTGCGAAGCATCTGGAAACGCCCGGCGAGCCACAGCAGAAGCCAATCGCGCTCGTCGGTGGGCGAGTGTATACCGTCTCCAGTGGAATCATCGAGCGCGGCACAGTGCTCTTCGATCGCGGTAAGATTGTCGCCGTTGGGAGCGACGTGCCCATCCCAGCCGACGCAGTTCGCATTGACTGCCAGGGTAAGAACATCTACCCAGGACTGTTTGCACCACACACAACCATTGGACTTATCGAAATCGAAGCAGTCCGTGCAACACGCGATGCTGCCGAAGTCGGCTCATTCAACCCGAACGTCCGCGCCGACGTTGCGTACAACCCCGATAGCGAGGTCATCCCAACAGTGCGTTCGAATGGCGTTACTCTCGCTGTGGTTGCACCGGAAGGCGGGCTTATCAGCGGCATAGCATCGGTGATGCAGCTCGACGGCTGGACGCGGGAGGACATTGCGTTGCGTCCTCAGGCTGCAGTGGTCGTCAACTTCCCCTCGCTGGCAACGTTTCGTGCGCCGTGGGTGCGGCGCAGCCCGCAGGAGCAGCGCCGTGATGCCCAGCGGCAGATCGAATCGCTCTACGACTTCTTCCGCGCTGCTCAGATGTACGCCCGCGCCGCAGCAGCAGGACTTGCCGAGGCAAAGCGTGACGTTCGTTTCGAGGCGCTCCGCCCGGTCTTCGATGGGACAATGCCAGTGATGATTCGCTGTTGGGAGTACAAGCAAATCCTCCGTGCGATCGAATTTGCCAAGCACTTTGGGATCCGTGCCATTCTGGTCGGCTGCTCGGATGCATGGCGCTGCCTCGAGGAAATCAAGCAGAGCGGCTTCCCCGTGATCGTCGGTCGCGTGCACTCCCTGCCGATGCGCGAGGAGGAAGGCTACGACACACCCTATCGTTTACCGGCAATCCTCGACAGTGCCGGCATTCCGTTCGCCTTGAGCGATGCAGGCTTCTGGCAGCAACGCAACCTTCCGTTTCAGGCAGGAACTGCCATCGGCTTCGGACTGCGCGAAGATGCCGCACTCCGGGCAATCACGCTAACCCCAGCGGAGATCTTCGGAGTTGCAGATCGCGTCGGATCAATCGAAGTGGGCAAGGATGCAACGCTCATCGTCACAAGCGGCAATGTACTCGATGCGATGACCAGTCGTGTTGAGCATGCATTTATCCAAGGGCGGCGTGTCTCGCTCGAAAGCAAGCAATCACGACTTGCCGAAAAGTACCGCACGCGCTACCGCCAGCCGAAGCAATGAAGCTCCCACGCGACGGCACGCTCCTCGAAAGCCGGCCAGTCCCGATGCCAGCGACGACGCGAAACATCATGCGTCGCCGGCTGAGCCCCGATGCGTTTGCGCGCTTTGAACAGGTCCAAATGTACGCGATCACGTACTGGAGCGAGGGTCTGCGGATTGGTGGGTTCTTGGCGCTTCCTCCTCCAGCATCAGCGATGTATCCGGCGGTCATCTTCAACCGTGGCGGTGCAGGGCCGCGAGCAGCGCTCCAAGCAGAAGGTGCGTTCCAGTACATCGGGACGATCGCAAGCTGGGGGTACGTCGTCCTCGCAAGCAACTACCGCGGACAGGGTGGCAGCGAGGGCACCGAAGAATGGGGAGCAGGCGATGTCCGCGATGCTATGAACCTGCTCCCCCTGATTGAACAGCTCGGCTATGTGGACACCGACCGTATCGGTCTAGTTGGTGGAAGCCGCGGCGGGATGATGGCGTTCATGATGCTGCGCCGTACGACCGCATTTCGCGCAGCGGTAACGATCGGTGCGCCAACGATGCTCCACCGCTGCTCGCCACAGTCACCTATCCGGCGCACGTTCGGTCGGTTCCTCGACCCGACGCGCGACATCGAGCAGCAACTCCGCGAGCGTTCGGTGCTCGTCTGGGCCAACGAACTGCCACGCACAACACCGCTGCTGATTCTGCACGGCACCGGTGACCGCCGTGTCGAACCCGAGCAGAGCCTCCATCTGGCGCTTGAACTTCAGCGCTTGCACTTCCCCTACAAGCTCATCCTCTACGACAACGCCGACCACATTCTCGCCGGCCGACGGAGCGAAAGCGACTACGACATCCGCTGGTGGCTCGATCACTACGTCCGCGACCGCGCCCCACTGCCGCGCACCGGACCGCACGGCGCGTAATCTGCCGTAACTTTGCTGCGAACGATTCCTGTGTGTCCAGGCATGCATTTCGAACTGCAAAATGTCAGCATTCACTTCGACGCCATCCCTGCACTGAGTGCACTCAGCGTTCAGATTCCCACAGGTAGCATGCTCATGGTCACAGGGCCGACCGGTTCCGGGAAAACAACGCTGTTGCGCCTGCTGTATGCCGACATCTTCCCTTCGGAAGGCGCTGTGTTCATCAGCGGCCAACGCACCACAACGCTCGGACGGCGCCGCACCCAGCAGCTTCGCCGCCGAATGGGGATCTGCTTTCAAGACGTGCGGCTGCTCGATGACCTAAGCGTCTTCGACAACATCTTCCTTGCGCTCTTGTTGCGGAACGTCCCAGCGCCCCAGGCACGGAGCCGCACGCTCGACGTCCTGGTTCGACTCGGCATTAGTTACATCCGCGAAAAATTTCCCTCCGAATGCTCGATGGGTGAGCGCCATTTAGTCGGGATTGCCCGCGCATTGGCAGCTAAACCTGAATGCATCATTGCCGATGAACCGACGGGCAACCTCGATGTTGATACAACCGCGATGGTGGCAGACGAACTCCGGAAGGAAAACGAACGTGGCACGACGATTATCGTTGCGACGCACGACCCATTTTTTGCAGCACACTTTCCCGCCACTCATCGGATCGCACTCTACGAAGGGCGGCTTGTTTCGTCGGATATGCTCACAGCCTCGGCATGACGTCGCTTCGCTTGGCATTGCTCGGCTACGGACGGATGGGGAACGCAATCGAACAGATTGCGCTCGAGCGCGGCCACCACATCACAGTGCGAGCAAGCAGGAGCAATCCCGCCACGCTCGATCAGCTCCGCTCGGCGGACGTTGCGCTCGACTTTTCGAATGCTTCTGCCGTCGAAGGCCACTTGACGCTCTGCGCAGAGGCGGGCATACCGCTGGTGCTCGGCACAACAGGCTGGGATACATCTTCGCCGCACCTTGCCGCAGCTGGTGAGCGTATCGGAATTGTTATCGGTGCGAATTTTTCGGTGGGAGTTGCGATTGTTTCTCGGCTTGCTGCACTGCTTGGGCAATTGCTGGAACCAACGCTCGATTACCAGCTCCACATTCATGAGCTCCATCACCGCGGCAAAAAAGACTACCCCAGCGGAACAGCACTGATGCTCGCACGGACGCTACAGCGTCACTTGCCGTTCGATGCACCGATCCATCCTGAGCCTATCCCCCCGATTCCAAGGAACGCAATTACGCTCAGCTCCGCTCGTGTTGGCACCATTGCAGGAGTCCACACAATCATCGCCGACTCTGAAGCCGACACGATCGAGATCACACACTACGCAAAGTCACGACGTGGCTTCGCGCTCGGTGCCGTGATGGCAGCAGAGTGGATTATCGGCAAGCGTGGACTATACGTTTTCCCGGACGTTGCATTCGAGATTCTCCGCACCCAGCCGCCGCAATGAGCTGGACGTTCGATGTCATCATCCCCACGTACGAAAATGCTGCCGAGCTCCAACGCTGCCTCGACGGTCTCGAGCAGCAAACGTTCGACTCGTTCCGAGTGCTGATCTGCATTGATGGTGAAAGCGCGACGGTGCGACAGCTCCTCGCATGCCAGAGACTGCCATTTGCGCACCGCATCTTGAGCCATCCCGGTAATCAGCACCGCGGACGGAACGCGACGCGGAACTTGGCGCTCCCGCACCTGGAAGCTCCCTTCCTTGCGATGCTCGATTCGGACGTAGTTCCTGCGCCTGAATGGCTTGCCGAGCATTACCGGCTGCTCTGCAATCGCGAGTGCGTATCCGTCGGGGATATTCGCTTCCTCGATACCGCCGAAAACGTCTGGGCGCGGTACATCCAGCACCGCGGCAAAAACAAATACCGCCACGGCGAACAAATACCGCCCTACTACCTTACGACCGGCAACCTTGCGCTCCCAACGCGGTTCTTCCGCGCACTTGGGGGACAAGATGAACGCATGCGGGGTTACGGTGGCGGGGATACCGAGTTTGCCCTGCGCCTTGAGAAGGTGTTCGGCGTGCCGGTTCTCTTCAACGCCAATGCACTCGGCTACAGCACGATGAACAAGACACTCGCGCAAGCCTTGGCACAAATGGAGGAGTTCGGCGCGGTCAATTTGCCGCTCCTGCTGTCGCTGCATCCGGAGGAGCGCCGAATCTTTGGGTTGAAGTATCTGCTGGGGCAGCGATGGTTCGACCGCGTCCTTCGGAGCATCGCTCGGTCGGAACTTGCCGATTGGTTACTCCGACTGCTGCCGTTCCCCGTTGCGCCTGTCGAACGAGCAATTGTGCACTTTGCTGTCTTCAGTGCGATTGCTCGCGGTTGGGAGCGTCATCGCTCCGCGCAGGCGGCGGCATTGCAATGAACATCCGGAGCAACTTCTCCGCGTAGTGCACTGATGCAATCGGACTCGACACGGTCGGCGCTGCACTGAACAGCTCGCCTAATCCGCCACTCTGCCGGGCCGGCTGCTCTTGGGAGGGCGAGAACATGAGCGTCACCGCATACGCGATCAGGAGCACAAACTCCAACGCAATCGCAAAGAGCACAAGCGAGGGCCGCTCTTTCGGGATAAACTGCAGTCCCCGCAACCCGATGATGATAATAAGCACCGCCGCGCCGACGTAGATACTCCCGAGCACCGCCTGCTCATATTCGACCGTGAAGTGATTGCGCAGGTAGAGTCGCACCGCGGACGGAAGGGAGAACAATCGTCGCACTCCTCCCGAGGCCCACTGCACTGCCCGCTGAAGCAGGATCAGTTCATCAGCCGAAGTGCCGTACTCTGTCGCAAGCGCGCCGAGTTCTTCCAACGACGCGCTGCGGATTCGCTCTGCGAGTGTGAGTGTTTCCGCAGACCCGACGGCAACTCCATACACTTGCACAGCCAGTCGCTCGAGCGCTTGGGAGATCTCCCGCTCGAGATTTTTCCGAAGCAGTCCGACTCGAGGTGGCAGCAGCGCGCTCACAAGGCTTGCCACCAAAAATCCCATCGCAAGAGTGATAGGTGCCAGTGCAAGCATGGGGTTGAACAGGTACTCTTTGGCATCTATCTCACGCGCGTAGGGACCCCCACCATTGGCATCCACGACCAGCCGCCACTCATACCAGCGGCTTACTGGCTCGATGCGTGCTCCGAGTGAATCGCGAAAGATCGCCTCCAGCATCGGCAGTGCGAGCAGATGGAAAAAAAGTACTCCGCCCGCAAGCATCAATGCGAGAAAAACTGTTGCTTGGAGCGCGGTGGTTCGACCTGCCTGCGCAGCATGAGCATGCATAGCATCACACCACATCAATTCTCTCGGCGGGAAAATACGCATCGTCGATCAGCTTCAAAAATGGAAGGGACGCGACGAGCTGTAACACCCGGCGCGCCCCCACCTATCCCGGAGTAGAAAGCCCCCTTGATGTTTTGGTACCCTCACCTGACGCTAAACTACACCGATTCGGGGCAACGCCCAATCGGTACTTTTACGGAAATTTGCATGTTCATCAAGTAGCCACTGCAATGACAGAGTTCCAGCAGAACTTCCTCCAGCAGCTCGAGGAGCGTGCCACCACAATCGGAGGCAGCATTGCCTTCCCCGATGCGACAGACGAGCGAACACTTCTGGCTGCGTGCACGCTCGCTAGCCGAGGCATCGCTCAACCAATCCTGGTCGGCGATGCCGCGCAAATCCGCCGAATCGCTGATGCTGCGGAAATTCCACTGCCAACGAACATTGCGCTATTCGACCCAGCTGCGCACCGGGATACCTTGGCCGACGAATTTGCTAGCAAACAGCGCAGCAAACCGATCCAACGCGAGCAAGCACAGCAACGTGTCCTTGATCCACACACTGCAGCAGGACTCTTGCTCGAGCGTGGCGATGTTCGCGCCGTCGTTGCCGGTTCGCACTCGACCACCAGCGATGTCCTTCGTGCTGCACTCTCGACCGTTGGACTTGCGCCAGACAGCCGAACGATGAGCAGCTACTTCGTGATGGTCCTCAGCCAACGAGTGCTCTTCTACGCTGATTGTGGCGTCGTCCCCGAACCAACCTCTGAGCAGCTTGCCGAGATCGCTATTGCGACGGCCGACAACTACCGCCGGATTCTGCAACAGGAGCCGCAGGTGGCGTTCCTGTCGTTTTCGACGAAAGGGAGCGCTTCGCATCCAGCGGTTGAGAAGGTTCAGCGTGCAGTGCAGATCGCCCAGTCGCTGCGCACCGACATCCTCTGCGATGGCGAACTCCAAGCAGATGCTGCACTTGTCCCCGAAGTCGCAGCACGCAAGGCTCCCGGCTCCACAGTTGCTGGCAATGCAACTGTGCTCATCTTCCCAAATCTCGATGCCGGCAATATCGCCTACAAGCTCACTGAACGTCTTGCTGGCGCGATCGCGCTCGGACCGATCGTTCAGGGATTAGCAAAACCGTACTGCGACCTCTCCCGCGGGTGTTCGGTGCAGGACATCGTCTCGGTTGCGTGCATCGCGCTCCTTATGAGTCGCTCGCTGGACGGTAGTGGTACACAATCTCGAGCGGCTGCGCCGACGGCAAGCGAAAGTGAATGACCAGATCCATGTGTGCTGTGACCTTCACACCACGATTCCGCACCGGACGATACCGCAAGAGTGAGACCACACGCACTGCCTCTTCATCGCAGCCGTAGCCGATGCCGCGGAGGACGCGCGGACGGTGAACGTACCCTTCCTCGTCCACCTCGAATGCAACGTGAACGTCCCCCTCGATACGCTTGACGAGTGCTTCGGTGGGGTAGCGCACGTTCCGCTGGATGAATTCTTTGAGCGCTTTCGAACCGCCAGGATAGGCAGGCGTGCGTACAAACTGCTTCTTTCGCTGGGGCTTTTGGCTCATTGCGCCTGGCGGAGCTTCGAACGAAAGACCTTCTCGAACTTTTCTACTTTCGGACGGATAACCAACGCACAGTAGGCTTTCTCGGGATTACGCTCGAAGTACTTGCGGTGGTACTCTTCGGCGGGCCAGAACTGCTCGAACGGAACAATTTCTGTCACGATCGGTGCGTCGAACGCCCCACTTTCCGTTAGCAGGCGCTTGTAGTGCTCTGCGCGCTGCCGCTGGACATCAGAATGGTAGAAAATTACCGAGCGATACTGCGTTCCGACGTCGTTGCCTTGGCGATTCGGCGTGGTGGGATCGTGTGTTTTCCAAAAGACCTCGAGCAGCTCGTCATACGAGATGCGTTTAGGATCGAACGTGATCTGGCAGACCTCAGCATGCCCGGTTCTCCCCGTGCACACCTGTTCGTAGGTGGGGTTGGGAACAGACCCACCACTGTACCCAGGCACAACCGAGATCACCCCATCGAGCCGCGAAAAGATCGCCTCCGTACACCAGAAGCACCCAGCGCCGAATGTTGCAACCTCGAAGCTATCGTTTGCCATCGTTGAGCTACCTCTGTTGTGGAAATGTTCGCTATCGGAGCGTGCGCATCCACTGGCAAAGAGAACGAGCGCGGTAGCGGCCTGCGCGATCATGACTGCACACGCTGGGAAGAAAGTTCAACTCGCGGATCGAGCAACGCGTAGAGCACGTCGGAGAAGAAGTTGACAACGACAAAAACCGCTGCGGTAAAGAGTACAGTTCCCTGGATAACCGGATAATCGAGCTTGGTTATTGCATCGAATGCTGCACTGCCAATGCCCGGCCAGTTGAAGATGTATTCGACAAAGTACGCTCCTGCAAGCAACCCTGCGAACCATGTCCCGACCGTCGTCACCACAGGATTGAGCGCATTTCGCAGTGCGTGAACGGCAATGACGCGGCTGCTCGGTAAGCCTTTCGCTCGCGCAGTGCGGATGTAATCCTGTCCGAGCACTTCGAGCATGCTCGAGCGTGTAACCCGTGCAATGATCGCCAGCGGACGGATACCCAGCGTCACTGCCGGCAAGACCAAGTATTCGATGCCACGATCAACGTACCCCGCAATCGGGAACCACGGCAACACTTGCCCGAAGAGCACCATCAAGAAAATTGCCATCACGATCGAGGGCAGCGAAATCCCGAACTGCGCCAGTGCCATCGTCGCTGTGTCGAGCCATGTATTGGCGCGCACTGCGGAAAGCACACCGAGCGCAATCCCCAGCACTGTCGCAATCACCATGGCAACCGTTGCCAACAGTGCGGTCGCTGGAAGGCGATCGAGCACAATTTCGAGCACAGGACGATTCGACGCGATCGAGCGCCCAAGGTCACCGACTACGAGGCGTTCCAGGTAGCGCCAGTACTGCACGTAGAGTGGCCTGTTGAAACCGTACTGCTCCCGCAGCGCTTGGAGTGTCGCTTCGTCAGCACGCTGACCAAGCATGACCCGTGCCGGATCGCCAGGAATTGCTCGCACGAGAAAAAACGAGACCGTCACAACACCGAGCAGCATGAGCACGGTATAGCCGAGCCGCCCGAGCAAGTACCGCAGCATTGGCAACGTTGGAAAGAGAACCGGTGGCGAATTTACTACCGAACCACCGAGCCAGGCGGAATCTCACCACGCGGCGAAACAATCACTAACTGTTCGCCGTTGCTCGCAGCCAGCAGCATACCATTCGACTCAACTCCCATGAGCCGAGCAGGCGCAAGATTGGCAACGACGACAACATCGAGACCGATCAGTTCATCGGGCGAGTAATGCTTGCCGATGCCTGCCACGATCTGCCGCTCTTCGCTGCCGAGATTGACGATTAGCTTGATCAGCTTGTTCGATTTCGGCACTCGCTCGGCGGAAACGATCCGTCCGGTGCGCAGTTCGACTCGCGCGAAATCTTCGATGCTAATGCGCTCGCGCTCGGGCACCGGCTGGGGCGCAGGCTGGGTCGCCAGCGCACCAAGTTTCGCGCGCTGCGTAGCGATGCACTCATCACTGATGGGTTCAATGAGGCGCTGCGGTTGGCCAAGTGGCGTTCCTTGCTCGACGAGCGGTTGCGGAATTGTCGCCCAGAGGTTCGGACCTGCAGTCGCTCCGGAGGATTCGCCCGTTGTCGGCTGCGTGATACCGCAGAGCTTCTGGATGCTCCGCGACAGGTTCGGTGCAATTGGCGCAAGCGCGATTGCGATGCTCCGAAGTACCTGCACGCATGTGTAGAGCGTTCGCGCACACTGCGCAGGATGTTCTGTGAGCGATTTCCAGGGAGCAGCATCGTTGAAAAATTTGTTCGCTGCACGCGCAAGGTTCATCGTTTCGCTCGTCGCATCTCGAAAGCGGAATGAGCGATATGCCGTCGCAATTGCTTCTGCGCCATTGGCAAGTGCGGCAATCACAGCGCGTTCCTCCGCGGAGAAGTGCTCTGCATCGAGCGCAATGCTCCCGCCGGAGGATTTCGCAACTGCTGCATGCCACCTGGCGGGGAATTCTCGATCCTGCTCGGAGAGTATCGGCACCTTCCCCTCGAAATGTCGCGCAATGAACGCAAGCACCCGATTGGCGTAATTGCCCACGATTGCTGCCAGTTCGTTGTTGGTGCGGGCTTGGAAGTCGCTCCAGCTAAAATCGGCGTCGCGCGTTTCAGGGAAATTCATCGCCAAGGTGTAGCGGAGCGCATCGCGATGGTGCGGATGCGAAAAGTCCATGAGTGCATCCCGAAGGTCAATGCTCCAGTTGCGCGACTTGGAGAATTTTTGCCCCTCGAGGTTGAGGAACTCATGTGCTGGCACGTTCGCTGGGAGGATGTACCCGCCCCGCGCCATGAGCATCGCTGGGAACATCAGCGTGTGGAAGACGATGTTGTCCTTCCCAATGAACGCAGCGTAGTACGTCTGGCGGTCGCTCGAGTGCAACCACCACTGCTGCCAACGTTCGGGATCGCCGTGGTCGCGTGCCCATTGCTGGGTTGCACTGATGTATCCCAGCAGCGCTTCGAACCAGACGTAGAGAACCTTCCCCTCTGCGTTCGGCAGCGGCACGGACACACCCCACCGCAGGTCACGTGTGATTGCACGATCCTCCAAGCCTTGCTTGAGCCATGCTCGCGCTTGCTGGAGGACGTTTTCCTTCCACTCCCCCTGGTGCGAAGCGATGTACTCCTCGAGCGCACGTTGGAACTGGCTGAGCCGAAAGTACCAGTGCGTCGTCGGCCGCACCGCGGGTGGCTGTCCGCTCAAAAGCGAACGTGGATTTTTCAAGGCGAGTTGATCGTAGTAGGCGCCGCATTGTTCGCACTGATCGCCGCGTGCACGCTCGTAGCCACAGTTCGGGCATGTCCCCTCGACGTAACGATCGGGCAAGAACATCCCCGCTTGCTCATCGTAGAACTGCAGCTGCTGCCGTTCTTCGAGCAGTCCGCGATGGTAAAAATCCAGAAACCATTCCTGCGCCAAGTGGTGATGCAGTGGACTGGAGGTACGGCCGTAAACGTCCAAACTGATACCGAACTGATCGAAAGATTCCTTGTTGGCAGCGTGGTAGTGGTCCACGATCTCTTGTGGAGTTTTGCCTTCTTGCTCTGCTCGGATCGTAATCGCCACGCCGTGCTCGTCGGAACCGCAGACGAAGAGAACACGCTCGCCGGCAAGCCGAAGGTACCGTGCATAGAGATCTGCAGGCAAGTATGCACCGGCGATGTGACCAAGGTGAAGGTAGCCATTTGCGTAGGGTAATGCTGCTGTAATCAGGTACTGTTGCGACATAGCGCTGTCGGTAGGTCCGTTCCGCACAAAGATACGGGAGCATTCGACGCGGAATAGTAACTTGCAACGTCTATGCCTTCGATGAAACGGCGATTTCTCCGCGGTCGGCTTCGCGCGCAATTCGCAGGCGGTCTTTCACGCATGCGGCGGCTGGTGCGTGCCCTTACGCTCGTTGTGGCGACAAGTGGTTCGCTGGTCGTGCTCCTTGGAATTGCGCTCTTTGCGCTGGGGCAGACAGAAACGTTCAACCGCTGGCTTGCAAAAGCGCTTCAAGCAGCGCTTCGGGAGCAGCTCAATGCCGAGCTTTCGATCAGGAGCATTCGCGTGCGCATCTTCGAAGGCGTCGAGCTGGATTCTGTCGCACTCGTCGCCGGAGGAGATACCCTCCTTGCCTCACCACACATCGAGCTTCGGTACATCCCTGAAGCACTCATCTTCCGCACCGTTGCCATCGAAGTGCTCCGTATCGAATCGCCACGCATGCACCTGCGGCGTCTGGCCGATGGCACGTGGAATTTCGAACATCTCCTCCGCCCTTCGTCAACCCCATCAGGAGAGCCGCCCTCGCTGCTTGTGTACGTCCGCTCCTTCGAGATCCGCAGCGGAACGATTTCCACCGATGACGTCGGGGATACAGTTGCAAGATCCCAGAACTCTGCGCGGTTCGATCCATTCCATGCAATGTTGACCGATGTCCGAGTGCGCGTGACGGTCCTTGCTCACCTTCGCCAACGCCGCTACACGTTTGCACTCGATGAACTCAGCTTCCGCGATAGCCTCAGCGGTTGGGGTATTCGCCAGGCATCGGGCATCGTCGCTGTTGATACTGCCTCACTGGCGGTCACCTCGCTTTCGATCGCACTCCCTGCATCGAACATCACGATCGCCAAAGCCACGCTCGGCATCAGCGACACAACGCTTCCCTACCGTGCAAGGCTCACTCTGACCCCCCTCCATCCGACCGATGCCTACCATCTGCTGCCGCCCGAACTTGTGCTCGGTAGCTCACTCGAACTCGATGCGACTGTCGAGGGTTCGCTCGACAGCATGCGCGTAGTCCTTGTGCATGCTGCAACAGGGCGGACCGATCTTCGGGGGCACGTGAGTTTCCACAATTTCCGCAGTAACGCGCCGCTGCGATGGAATGCGGAGCTTCGTCCATCCCTGGTGTGGTGGAGCGATGTACGGCAGTTACTCCGTTGGCTGGATTTACCGCCTATCGCGGCACTCGACGGTTGTCGCATCGCTGTGCTGCGCGCTCGCGGCGCTGGCGATTCTCTCTGGGCAGATGTTCGCGCGACAACCAGCGCAGGGACCGCAGACCTTCGCGCAGTGCTACGCATCGGCACTCCCACCAGCTACACCATAGATGGCACGTTCAGCCAGGTTGACCTTGCACAGCTCGATCCCTCGCTTCCGACATCAGCACTGGCAGGCTCGCTTGCGCTCCGAGGCGAAGGCATCGAGACAGCAACAGCTCATGCCCAACTGGAGCTATCGCTCGACACCAGCAGCATTGCAGAGCAGCACCTTATGCATGCCTCGGTCCGTGCCCAACTCGACCGCAGCAAGCTCTTGCTCGACTCACTCGAGGCAATCTTTCCCCGCAACGGAGGGGAAGAACAGCCGCGTGTGTACGGCCACGGCACGATCGCGCTTACCGGTACTAACGACGTCGAGCTTTGGCTTGGAAGCGACCATATGCCACTTCGGCGATTGCTCAACAGCAGCCTTGCACCGGAGGTGTTGTCTGCAGCTGTCACGCTCCGCAGCAGCGGCTCGACGCCCGATAGTCTCCGCCTCGCACTCAATGCTGACGTCACTGAGCTTGTCTTGCAAGACCGAGCGCTCTTTCCGTTCCAGCTTTCCGCAGCGCTCGATTTCGACCAAGCCGGACGCCGCATTGCGACGATTCGCTCACCGCAGATTACAGCAAGCATCGTCGGCCGTTACCGGCTGGCCGCACTTGGCCGCACAGTTCGCTCCCACATCACGCTCACCGACACGCTCATTGGATGGATGCTCGGCTACGCCACGGGGAAGCCAACAGCGACATTGCCGGCGATCGAATCTGCTGACACGGTGGAGGCTACGTTCTCGGTCCACGTGCAGAGTCTCGCATTGCTTGCGCCGCTGTTTGCACCGCTTGTCATCGAAGCTGAGGGGGTTCTAGCTGGAAGCATCTCCGCGTCCGGCTCACGCAGCAGTGTTGCACTCGATACGCTCTCGCTCCGCCGGTTGATCGCAGCCGAGCCGAATGGATTTTACCTCGCCTCGATGCCATTGGAAGCAACACTCGATGTGGCATTCGCAGAATTAGACCGCTCGCCGCGTGTGGAGACTGCACGACTCCGCGTTGCGGTTGATTCGGTTTTGCGTATCGGCAATGTCCGCATCGTTCGTCCTGCGATTGATTGGCGGTGGGATGGCTCGCAGCTGGCAATCACAAGCGACACTGCGTGGATTGAGAACACGATCCCGATCCAAGTCTCCGCACTCCTCGAGCCACAGCCGGTGAGCGGCTACACCATCCGCGTCAATCGAGCGCTCATCGGTCTTTCACCGACCTTCACCTGGAGCGTAGCGAAACCATTAGTGGCAACGATGGACGCTGGTACGCTCACCATTGATGCGCATCTCCGCCAGGAGCAGAGCACTGCAACACTCGACCTTGCGGGGAACCTTACAGCGCAAGGACCCAAGTGCCGTGTGGCATTGCGAACGTTCGATCTGGGCACACTGCGAGCCATCCCGACACTCGGCGGCCTTGATCTTATCGGACAGCTCGGCGGGCAGCTCGATTCGCTCGTCGTCTATGCCGACGGAAGTTGGGAGCGGCCGCAAGTGCTCATCAACGCGACTATCGGAGAACTACTCTACGGGCAGATTGAGCTTGGCCAGCAAGTGGGAACGCTCGACTACGACGGCGCCTTCCTTCGCGGGGGCACAAGCTTGCTCATCAAAGCCGCAAATGGAACGCTGCAGACAGCGCTCGACGTTCGGTTGCAACAGGTGCCGCTCGATTTTTCTCTCATTCCATTCCGCGCGACGATTCGCGAGCACGAACGATTGGCGGTGTTTCTGCAAGCAAGCCAACTCCCGCTGACAATTGTTGAGCCGTTTCTACCAGCGATTTCTCAGCTTCGCGGATCGGCAGAGGCCTTTGTCCGCATCGAAGGATCGCTGCCGGGGAACATTGAATTTTCGGGAACTGCACGCTACGCGGACGCAGAGTTTCTCGTACCGGCAACGAACATCCGCTACCGCAGCAGCGGAGTGCTTTCACTCCACAATAACGTCCTCGAGCTCGATACGCTCGTGCTCAACAATGACCCTGCCGATTTAATCGGCGGCACTGCCCTTGCATCCGGGCGCATAACGTTTCGCGGCTTCCAGCCCGACTCGCTCGACATCCGCATCCGCATTCCTGGCGACCGCGGTTTCCTGGTGATGAGTTCGGCGACAGCGGCGGTCAATTCGACGATGTACGGGCGAGTGGTCATCTCTACCGACGATGACCGTCGCCAGCGCGAGCTCCGTTTCTACGGCACCATTGCCGAGCCACGGCTTGGCGGCTTCTTGAGCATCGAAGATGCAGATGTTACCTTCCCACCGACCACTGCTGTTACTGCGCAGACCTCGTCCTTTCGGTACCAGAAAACAGGCGAAGGCTACCTTGTAACCGATGCAGTCATGATCACACCGCACGCAGACACAAGCATTGGCGACATACCCCCGCGGCAACCGCGTGCACGTTCTGCTGAGCGGCTGAGCATCGCGCCGGGCTTCACCGAGCGTCTCTTCACGAGTGTGGACGTCAAGCTCCGCCGGCAGATCCGCGTCAAGATGGACTTTTCGGGTGTCGAGCAACTGGTTGCCTTCGTCGAACAGGAAAACCGCGCCGAGTACTTGCGCTTCATTCGGGATGGCAGCCGACGAACAGAGTTACGTGGTACTCTCATCGTAGATCCCAGCTCGACGTACAAGTTCTACAGCACGTTCACAGCGAGCGGGACGCTGCGGTTCACCACCGGCGCACTCGATAACCCGGAGGTGGATTTGCAAGCGGTTTATGACGGCGAGCGTATCATCGGGAGCGACAACCGACGCGAGCGCTACCGAGTGCTACTCACCATTACCGGTACGAAGCGCCAGCCGCGGGTGCGAATGACCTATGAACTCAACGGCGAACTCGCACCCGGCATGCGCGGGGACTCCAGCCGCATCATGACGAATGCGCTGTTGCTCCTCCTGTTCGGTCGTACGCAGGAGGAACTCACCGGCGGTGCCAATGGAAGTGTGGCAACTTCTGCGCTCGACCAAAGCGTCAACGCAGCGCGATCGGCTGCCGTCTCAGCGTTCTTAACGAACGCACTGCAGGGCGGTGTTATCAAGAACGTCAACGTTGACTTCGGTTCGAGCGATGTCACCAGTCTTTCGCAAGCGCGGATTATGCTGACCGGGCAACTTTTTGGTGCGAACGTCACGGTCGGTGGCTCAGTGGCAGACTTGGCGCAGAATAGCCAAATCATGCTCGATCTTTCGATCGGTAATGCACTCGGCATCGAATGGCTCCGGAATCTTGTCGCACAGTTTCAGGCAACTGCGAACCCTGGGCAAAGTCTCTCCCGCCAGCAGAAGCAGTGGGAGTTTCGCCTGGGCTGGCGGGTGCCGTAGGGCATGTTCCACTTCGTGTGAGGGCACAGTGAACCTTCTTCGGCTCAACGAGCGCAGTCGGCGCGATCGGCTCCGCTTCGTCAAATCGCAGTGGCGCTTCTACCAGGGCGACCCACACTGGGTACCACCGCTCATTTTCGACCGGATGAAACTGCTCGACGTTCGCCGCAACCCGTTCTACGAGCATAGCAAGCTCGCACTCTTTCTGGCTGAGGATCGCAGCGGACCGCTCGGCCGCATCGCAGCAATTATCAACGACAACCACAACCACACTCATAACGACCGGGTTGGCTTTTTCGGCTTCTACGAGAGCATCCACTCCTATGAGGTCACAAGCGCACTTCTTGATGCTGCTGCTGAGTGGCTCCAGCTCCATGGGATGACGCACATCCGCGGCCCTGTCAACCCCTCGATGAACGATGAATGCGGGTTGCTCATCGAGGGATTCGACCGTCCGCCGGTCGTCTTGATGCCGTACAACCCACCGTACTATCCAGCCTTGCTCGAAGGCTGGGGCCTGCAGAAAGCGATGGACCTCTACGCCTACCTGCTCGATCAGGATAGCTACCGCTCCGAAAAGCTTAATCGCTTGCTCGATATCGTGCGCCAACGCACCGGCGTTCAGATTCGAGCGATGGATTTCCGCGACCGCACCCAATTCCGCCGCGACGTCGAGACCCTTCGGGATTTGTACAACACTGCATGGGAAAAGAACTGGGGTTTTGTGAAAATGACTGATGCTGAGTTCGACTATCTCGCAGCCGACCTCAAGCAAATTGCCGACCCGAACCTTGTTCTCATCGCCGAAGTAGGTGCTCGTCCCGTCGGCTTTGCGCTGGCGCTGCCGGACATCAACCAGTGCCTCGTCCACAATCGGAGCGGGCGCTTGCTGCCAGGCCTCTGGCACTTGCTGACAAAACGGAAGCAGATAACGCTCGTGCGAATCATCGTGCTCGGTCTGTTGCCTGAATACCGTCGCACCGGAATTGATGCAGTACTCTACGCAGAGATTGGTGAACGTGCAAGAGCGCGTGGCGTGCGGTACGGCGAAGCATCCTGGATTCTCGAGACGAATGACCCGATGAACCACGCGTTGCAGAACACGATGCACGGCGTCCGCTACAAAACCTACCGGATTTACGAACGCACGATTGAATAGCGTGCGAGCACGTTTCCCTGCGCACCCGACAAAATGTTGTACATCGCTGCACGTTACCTGTACTGGACGGAGCATCCATTTCTCGCATTTTTGTACTGCATGTTGAACCACTTCACACAACTGCTATGCGCATCGCCCTCATCACGGCAGTAGCTGCGCTGCTCAGCCTCGCTGGTGGAGCCCAGGAGACAGCGAAAACGCAGGCCTCGCTGGTAACCACCACGTTTACAGTTTACGGAAACTGCGGCACGTGCAAGAAGAACATCGAGCGCCCCTTCAAGGAAATGCAAGGGGTCGAGAAAGCGACCTGGGACAAAAAGACAAAGCAGTTTACGATCACGTACGACCCAACAGTCCTCACCGAGCGACGAATCAAGGAAATCATCGCCGAACAGGGGTACGATAGCGACGACGTCAAAGCCAGCGATGAAGCATACGCGAAGCTTCCCAAGTGCTGCCGCTATCGCGACGGTAGTTCCCACGATGATCACTAAGCCAGATGCGAGCGATTCGACCAGCTCTCGGCGGTTTGTTGCTTGCGGTGATGTTCTTGGTCAGCGAGGGCATTGCCGTTAGCCTCCACTGGTGCTGCGGGACGGTCGAATCGCTCGCCGTTTTTACGGCAGCGCAACCGAGTTGCTGCGATGAAGGCAGCAGCACGTCCAGTTGCACACTCAACCAATGTGACGAATGCTGCCAGACAACGACTGCCTACCTTTTGTTACCCGTCAGCTCGCCACGTGCCGGCGAGCGACCAGCGCTGTTGAATTTGTCACCCGCTGTACTACTACCAGCAGTACCGCCACTTTCGATGGCGGTCACGTTCTTGCTCGACAGGACCTCACTGTTGGCTGAGGGGATACAAGTCCACGCAACACTCCCTCTCTTGCAGCGTTTTCGCCTATAGTCCACTGCTCGGAGCTCGGGGACACGTACACCGTGGAGCCAACTCCACCGCCGATACCTTCTTTCTCTCGAATGTTTGTTCAACATTTGCAGTGGACAGCTCAAATGAGAACGCTTTCATTGTTTTTGCTCAGCCTAGCTTCAATCGCAGCATTCAGCCAGACTCTGGTTGGCACGATCCGTGGACGTGGGGCCGATGGGTCGCTCGCGCCAGTTGCCGGTGCACGCCTGCAGTGGAAAGGCACCCAGCGCGGTGCGCTCACCCGCTCCGACGGGAGCTTTTCGATCGAGCGACCACCGGAGAACCGCGAGATTGATACACTCATCGTGCATGCGGTTGGCTACCGGAGCGATACAGTCGCCGTTGCCCGCATGCTGCACCATCTTGACCATGTCCTGGAGGCTGAGCTCGTCGCACGCCCCGTGCACGTCGAAGGCGAAGCGAGCGCCATCGCGACTGCAGAACCGATCCGGACCGAGCTTGTCACTCGGCGGCAGCTCGAGCAATCGGCGTGCTGCACGCTTGCTGAATCGTTCGAACGCAGTTCCTCGGCAGAGGTGCAGTACTCCGACGCAGTCTTAGGCGCCAAAACAATTCGACTGCTCGGATTGCGCGGGACTTACACCACGGGACTTATCGAAGCAATCCCATTGTTGCGTGGTGTGACGAATGCCTTCGCACTCGATGACGTTCCCGGCCCGTTTCTCGACTGCATTGGCATCTCCAAAGGTGCTGCCTCGGTCCTCAGTGGCTACGAGGGCATCACCGGGCAAATCAACGCGGAATTCAAAAAGCCCAATCGCGACGTGCCCTTCTTTGCCAATGCCTTTGCGAATCAGTTGGGACGGGCTGAGCTGAACCTGACCTCGGCCCAGCAACTGAACTCCGAGCTGTTCACGATGGTCATGCTCCACGGTCGCACGTTCCAGCGTGATCTCGATGCCAATCGGGATGGCTTCATGGACATGCCGCGGTTTGGCAACATCAATGGCATTGCCCGTCTTCTCTGGCACGAAGGCGACCGTGAAATGCAGCTGGTCATACGCCCAACCTGGGGCAACTACCGCAGCGGGACGATGGGCACCTGGAACAACGGCGTGCAGGGCTACCGCATCGAAACGACAACCGAGCGGCTTGACAGCTATGCAAAGCTTGCCTTCAACGAGTTGGAATCGCCGATCGCATCCCAGATTGGGATCCAGCTCGCATTCTCCGCGCAGCGCCTGACGACAACCGCCAGCACACGCAGCATCAGTGCGCACGAGTCATTGGCGCTTGGCAAGCTGATCGCTGTCGTTGAACCAAGTGATGCGCTCAAGGTCATTTACGGTATCTCGATGCTCTACGACACTCCGCAGGAGAAACTCGACTCCCTGGCGCGCCAGCGTACCGAATACGTTCCTGGCATCTTCGCAGAAGGAACATGGACGCCGTCATCAACCCTTACAGCAACACTCGGCATCCGTCACGACTGGCATAACCTCTTCGGCTCGCAGCTGACCCCGCGCATGCACATCAAGTACGCACCGACGGAGCTTATCACGCTGCGCATGTCTGCTGGGACTGGGATGCGCGTGCCCTTCGTGATCGCTGATAACGTTGCAGCCTTCCTGAATAACCGGCAGGTAATACTCGACTCGGCAATCCTGCCGGAGCGTGCGTTCAACGTCGGTGGCGGCATCACAGCGATTGTTCCCATCGGCGAGCGCAGTATCACGATTGATGGCGAGTTCTACCACACGCGCTTTTGGCGACAGCTTGTCACCGACTTCGATCGTTCGGCGCGGCAAGTGGCGATTGTCTATGCAGACCGTGGCTATGCGAATAGTGCGCTCGTCCAGCTTGCAACGACAGTTCTTCCTCGGCTTGATCTGACGGTTGCCTATCGCCTCATCGACACCTATGCGCTGACCGGCGGCACACTTCGACTCCAGCCGCTGCTGTCGCCCCATCGTATTCTCCTCTCTGCAAGCTACCGCACGAGCGACAACGTCTGGGAAATCAATCCACTGTTGGTTTGGTACAGTAGCGGACGCATCCCCACGACCGCAGATAATCCACTGCAATACCAGCTGGGTGAGCGCTTTCCGGACTACGTCCGCGCCTCACTGCAGATCAATTACCGCCCGCAATCGAGCCCGTGGGAGTTCTACATCGGCGCCGAAAACATTGGCAACATTCTCCAGCCCGTTGCGGTGCTGGCAGCCGATCGCCCCGCCTCACCCTATTTCGATGCATCGCTCGTGTGGGGACCGCTCGACCAGCGCACGGTTTATGCAGGTGTGCGTTTGCGGCTCGGAGAGCCGTTCGAGGAATAACGCAAGCGGGGCGAGCGATGCTCGCCCCGCTGTGCACTTGGACGCTGCTGTCCAACTTGGAGTGTCGAACCTTGCACGTTTGTCGAACTCGTACACGAGCCCGTTATTTCTTCCGCCACTTGATCGTGCAGCCGACCGCCTTGGTGAAGCTTGGATCAACCTTCGACCCCGTCTGGAGTGCACTGATAGCATTGCGCACATACTCCTGCTCGACTGCTTTCGGATCGTCCGGGCTATCGTCAATAGCGCCAATGTACGCTACACGGAATTTCCCATCGCTCTCCCGCTGGAGGAGGAACACATGCGGCGTACGCGTTGCACCGAAGCGGCGAGCGACCTGTTGCGTTTCATCGAAGAGATACTCGAAGGGGTAGTTCTTTTCCTTGGCGCGCTTGACCATATTCTCGAACGAATCTTCTGAGACCTGACTCGGATCGTTCGGGTTGATGGCAACAACCGGATAGCCTTCGGGTGCATAGTCATCGTGGAGCGCGATGATGCGGTCTTCGTACTTTTTCGCGTAGGGACAGTGGTTGCACGTGAAGACAACGATCGCTCCACGCACATCACCCAGCGAGGCGAGCGAAACAGTCTTCCCGCTCGTTGAGCGCAGCGAGAAGTCTTCGACCACCTCACCTGTGCGGTAACCCTGGGCCAGTGCAACTGCTGCGAGTATCAACCCAAGCGTCATCGTGCGATACATCGTCAGCTCTACTCCAATGTTCGACAATTGTTCGTGGCTTGGGCAAAAATATGCCACGTTCAGTGTTCTGCACACTGTGGCTGGCAGAGCACAACTGTCGAGCCTGGCACAGGGATCGTACCTGCAATGACGCGCTGCTCTGGCATTGGAACTTCCACTCGCACTTCGATTGAGCGGCGTTCGCTGAAGTCACGGTTTTCCTGCGAAACAGCCTTCCCGACGGCAACAACCTCGATTTGATCGCGGACTTTGAGCAAGGCGTAAGCCGGGACGAACTCATCCCACAATCGGTCGAGCAATATTGCTGCGTAATATGCCCGGAGCTGCGAGAGCAGGTAGTTGCCACCTGCTTTCGAGCGGATGAACGCAAGGCGCCCACCGCCGACAAGCGAATCACCACTGATGTAGGGGCTATCGCGAGTATCGAGCCGTACAACACCATAGCGAGTCGGAATCGTCGGTCCGGTATACAGGCAGGAGGGATCGAGCGGACGCGGGTCAGTCCACCCCGTCACGGTAACAGTTACGCGTTTCCCCTCTGCTGCTGCGCGCTGCACACACGGCGCTTGGAGAGCCGACGTCATCGAGTTGATGATGCGCTCGAGCGCAGCATCAACATCCTGGGCGAAGAGCGTCCCTTTACTACGAGCTTCGGCCATGTCTATACATGCACTGCCCTCACGACGGATGAGTTCAACATGCGGCGGAATGAAGACCAGGCGATAGCGAAAGATTTCGTTTTCCTGGCAAACGAGCACCGGCTGTTCGTACGTAACGACCGTGCAGGTGTCGAGCAGAAGGATCGGGGTGCACGGCAACCATGGGGCGTAGTGCACCGTCGTCGGACACCAATACCCCGTCACAAAAAATCGAACGTTCTTGACCGGGAAATCTTGGACACACCGAGGCGAAACCAACGCTGCAGTATCCCAGACGACAAGTGTGTGCACAGGTGGTTCTTTGCAGAGGCTGCTGAGTACAAGTGTATCGCGCGAGGAAACGTACCGCGGTGAATGTACTTCGGCTGCGACTTCCCATCGCACGAACGCGCGCATCGGGAGAGGGAACCGAACTACTCCGTCCGCATTCGTCGTTACCGTTCGTAGCTCGCCGCTTGCAAGATCGCGCACCTGGACCGGGCGGTCGCGATAGACGCTGATCGAATCTTCCACTGCACCAGTGAGCCAGTCCACGACACGGCTCCGAACGACGACGAGAACGGTGAGCGAATCTTCTGCTTGTGGTGGCCGGCGAAGAGCGAAGATGTCGTAATCGCCACGCTGCGTTCGGTTGCTGCTGAACAGAAAGAGCGTTCCGCGTTCACCGAAAGCTGGGCTGCCTTCGTTTGTGCCGCGTTGGTTGACACCAGGGAAGGGCACTGGTTCTGGTGTGCCAACGGTCTGTCCCGTAGACGGATCGTAGGCTACACGCCAGATGTCGAAGTCGCCGGAGCGATCGGTCGAAAAGTAGAGGTAGCCATCAGCGGCTGCGTGCGGCGATTGTTCGTTCCACCGCTCCGTTGATACTGCAAGTTTGCTCGGACGGCTCCACGTCGAATCGAGCCAACGACTGACATAGAGATCGGTCCTGCCGTACTGATGCCCCTCGCGATCAGACGCAAAAAAGAGCAACCGACCATCAGGTGAAAGCGAAGGAGTATCGTCCCACCACTCCGAGCAGACGGAGTCGAGCCGTGCGATGCTCCACCGGCCATCGTGATAACGCATCTGGTAGAGGTCGTTATCGAAGTCTTTGCCACCGACCAAGCGATTTGAAACAAACACGCCATAGCTCGGAGTGCAGAGCGGAAACGCAGCACATCCGTTGCGAGCACTGCGCCACGGCTGAGAGGGAATGTTGATTGGCTCTGGTGGCAGAGCAAGCGGGAGAAGTTGGCCGTTGCTGAGTCTGTAGACCTTCAACATTCGCTCAGAGCCTGAAGTTTGCGCTGTCACCCACAGCTCCGTACCGGCCGAGTCTACGCGGACACTTACGGCACGCTCATCGCCTGGCGTGTTGAGCGCCGAAAGCAGTTCGACTTGAGCGAGCACAACAGGAGATGCTACCAGCAGAACGGCACCGATCAATTGAAGGGATAGCATGTCAGAACCTCCACTTGTGGTAGTGTTTGCGTGCTTCGGTTACTCCACGAGAGCTTCTTGACCCAGAGAATTCCATACGAGCCTCCAAAGCGAAAGATCAGCACGTCCCCTTCTCGCACTGTCGGTCTATTTGTCCATCGTGCAGGATTGAACGTGCAGGCATATTGGTTGAACAGCTCGCATATGTCCATCGGGAGGCCGAATACATTCTGCGCAACAATGTTGAATTCAACCCTTGAGGAAGATCCCGTTGCGAGCACTGCAGACGTGATGTTCGCATCGTTCGGCGGTGGGCCGACCGTTACAAGCTGTTCGACATAAATTTCGACGGAATCGGTTCTCCCGTCGAGTTGCTCGCCAATCAACAGCCTGTTGTCCCGTTCGCTCTGGACGATGTTGATCGTGATGTAGTAGTGTGCGCCATTGGCATCCTGTGCACCAAATTCATAGAGCACTGCCGTCGCCTTGCTGGAGCACTCGACGTCCAGGCTCGCGTATCCGAATACTGGAACGAATGCAGATTGATTTCCGCTGCGAAGAGCTATCGACGCTCGGAAATTTCGCTGCTCCGGGGCACACCGCCCGAGTGGGTAGACTGCCGCCTGCGTTGGGATGAAGCGAACGGTGAGGCACACCGTGCTATCTGGTCTGACGATGACGTTTGGCTGTTGCTGCTTCCCGCTTTCAAAGACGAAGAGCCCGCTTGACTGCTGGAGTTCTGCATCGAGGCTGAGATCACAGCCGCTCGTGTTGCGGATGCAGAGCGTCCCAGTGCTCCGGAGCGGATCGTCGCGCAGGATACAGTTTTCGAGTGTATCTGGCTCATACCCCCTCGGCCCGAGGCGGAAGAGCGTCGAGCGCGCCGAGTCGATCTCGAAGCGTGGTGTGGCGCTTGTGGCAGTTACGTCGACGGTGATCATACTGTCGCACAGCTGCAATCCCTGTGCAGTTTGACGGAAGATGCGAATGACAAACCTTTCTCGATAGGGGCGCGACCCGCGGGGAGCAAAGCGTATCTGGAGAGAATCGAGCCGTTGCCCAGCATAGAGGTAGAGACTTTGCCCAGACGTTGCATTGAGCGCTACGATGCTCAGCTCGGAGGGATCGGTTTGCTGATTTGGCTGCACCACAAGGCGATAGCTACACTGCGTATTCGGATTGAGGAAGTCCACGCGCAGCGTTGTATCGCGGACCGTTCCAATGCACGCAGTCAGATTGACGGCATACTGCTTGCCGCTTACGGGACAGTCGCATTGCAGCTGCGGACGGATGTGTAGCTCGAACGGGAAGGTGCAATCCCAGCATGGACTACCATTTGGCTGAGTGACAACGATCGTTACTCCGAGCACGGTATCGAGCGTCGTCGCTGTCGGCGCTGCGGCGACGGTAAACTCGATGCGATATGGCTGACCCTGCGGCACTGCGGCAGGAATCGGCACAGGCGGACCGTTGCCGATTCGTACCCGAACGATCACCTGCACCCCCGGCGGGAGCGGACGATCGAAGGTCACCTGTTGGACGACCACATCAGCATCGGTCTGCACGAAATCCCCTTGCGCCACCGTATCGGCTTGCCCTGGTGCTACTGTCACCTTCAGCGGAGAACATTGCACCGATTGATTACACACGAGGGGGATACGGCGAATTAGGGTGAGCATAACCGAGGTCGGCCCGCACGGAACGATCGTATCGAGCCGAAAATCCCCGTTTTTCTGAAATCCGCGATATGCCGGATCTGGCGGTGGGATGGTCTTGAGGAGCACGAGTGCATTCTCATTTGCAACGGGCACCGGAATGCTGAACGATACGTATCCGGGCGAACCGCCGCTGCCGGTATAGGCTTGCTGCGCACCAGGCACACGTGCGAACGCTGCCTCAATCGCTGCTTGCGACGAGCCACGTTCGACAATTACCCACTGGACTAAGACACCGTTGAGCGGCTGTCCGCTTTGATCACGGACGACGACCACAACCGGCGTACTGACTACTTCCGCAGTTGGCTCTACCGGACTTTGGCACGACCACTGCACCAGAAGCCATACAGCCGCAAACGTAATCCATGCACTACGGCGTACCATAGAGAGACCTCGCAGGATGTTCAGAATCGGAAATGCACACCAACCTTGAACAGCACACAGTGGAGCCGAGCGGTGTTGACAACGTAGTTGTTTGGCGCATCCACGGAAGGCGGACAGATTGCGCATGGCGTTCGCACGTTGAGTCGCTGGTAGCGGTACGCAACAGCGATCACCAGCCACTTCCAGGCAGTCGTTCCCGCTCCCGCTCCGAGGAACCATTGGCTGTAGTCTTCAGGATTGAGCGAGGGGTCTTTTCCAGCACCAGCGAAGTCTGTGTTCAGAAACGTTCCTCCTTCGAGGAAAAGAAATGGCTGCCAGCCAGTTGATTGCTCCCGGTAGTCCACTACGTACGCTGCCGAGGGATCGAGCTGTGTATAAGGCACAGGGACTTCGCGATAGTCATCGCTGAGCACGAAAGGTGTTTGCTCGTTGAACGTGCACGAGTCGGGTCGGTAGCCCGCAGTACGTGTGATTTCGCCTTGCGGCGAAAACCAATAGCGAAGCTGCCCGCCGAGCGGAATTCGCCAGCGCGCGCCATCAGAACTTGCTCCTGCCAAAAACCCGAGCGCCCATCGCTTCCCAAGCCACGTCCCAAACGGCGCAACAACAACTTCGAGCGACGGGAAAAGCTGCGATGAACCAATCCTCCGCACTGAGGTATCTTTCCCCGTTACGCCGCCAATTGCATGCACCTCGACAAACGATGCCGATGGTTCTGGTGGTCGCACACGGCGCTCGTACTGCCGCACGGGCAATATCGGAAAAATGCGCGGGTGGTCATCAAGCCCCAAGCCGACCGTCCCTGCTTCGAGAATACTGGTCACTGGCACGAGGGTATCGCGGCAGCTACCGCCGACCAGATACTGAATGCGCACTGCTTGCGTGACGCCATCGGGCAGAAAGCTCCGCACCAGCGACCGACACTGCTCGATACGAACGCGATCGCGGAGCAACACGTAGAGCTGCTGGCCATCCTTCGATGCGTGCCCCGGAAGCGGGCAATCCCGGCAATCCTGCGCACAAGCCGCCGCGTTCAACAAAAGAATTACCACCACGACCGACGGAATCCTCCGTGTCAGCATACGTCGCATGAGCCTATCCTCCAATGACCACTGCGAACTTAGGGCGCATTGCCTACGGAATACAACGACGAGAACCTTCCTACTCTACCGACCGCACTCCACGCACAGGCCCGAGGCATATCTGTAATTTGCAAGTGGCCACTTGCTCTCCTCAAGACTTCGAGCCATCGCCCATGGATGCAAAGCGTTCCTCTGTTCGATTAACTGAGTACAGCCATGGTGCTGGATGCGGCTGCAAACTCAGTCCTCGCATTCTTGAAGAGATTCTGCGTGGACAAACTACCAGCCGACGAACGCATCCAGAGTTGCTCGTCGGCAATGACACGCACGACGATGCCGCCGTGCTCGATTTAGGCAATGGCACCGGACTAGTCAGCACAACGGACTTTTTCATGCCGATTGTGGACGATCCGTACCAGTTCGGACGCATTGCCTCTGCAAATGCGATCAGCGACGTTTACGCAATGGGAGGCATGCCTTTGTTGGCGCTCGGCATCCTTGGATGGCCAATAGAAAAGCTCGGACCGGACGTCGCCGCAGAAGTTGTACGCGGAAGCCGCGACATTTGCGACGAAGCCGGTATTCCACTTGCTGGCGGCCATAGCATTGACGCCCCCGAGCCAATCTACGGCTTAGCTGTCAGCGGGATCGTCGAGCTGCCGTACGTCAAACGAAACTCAGGCGCCATGCCCGGCGACAACGTGTATTTGACCAAACCGCTCGGCATCGGTGTGGTGACAACCGCACAAAAGCGTGGCATCGCCCGCCCAAAGGACATCGAACACGCCATCGGCTGGATGACCACGCTCAATCGGCTCGGTCCGATCCTTGCACGAACGGAAGGTGTGTCCGCAATGACCGACGTCACGGGGTTCGGGTTGCTCGGGCATCTGCTCGAAATCGCACGGTCGAGCAACGTCCTCATCGAGCTGGAGTGGGACGCTGTCCCTGTTCTCCCCTGGATAGATGCGTACATTGACATGGACGCAATCCCTGGTGGCACACGCCGCAACTGGTTCAGCTATGGCCACCTGGTCGGTCTTGCCCAGGACTTTGTACCCCACTACACTCGGAAATCTGGCGAGTCACCGTTCGATAGTCGTTCGTTGGAGGAACAGTGGGCAGTCTATAAGCGCATCCTCGCCATCGCATGCGATCCGCAAACGAGTGGCGGCTTGCTCGTCTGCGTCTCCGAAGAGTGGGGCGGAACAGAAGCAGTCGAGGAGATTTTTCGCTCGTATGGACTCAGCGAGCTTGCCTTCCCCATCGGCAAGTGCTACCCCCGTGAAGCTGGCGATCCCTACGTTGTCTTACCCGTCTATTTACCTGACCAACATCCTCGCGAGATTGAACGATGACAATCGGCATCCTTGCGGAGCATCGCTACAACCCGCTCGAACGCCGCGTCGCGCTTGTCCCTGAATCGGTCAAGCGTTTAGTCGAGCGTGGCTTCCGCGTTGCGATCGAATCTGGCGCAGGAGAACCGGCATACTACGCCGACGAGCTCTACGCACAAGCAGGTGCAACGATTCTCGATCGCGATGCCCTCCTGGCCCAAGCAGAACTCCTCTGCACGCTCACGTTCCCCGCTGCAATTGCTGCTCAGATCCGCAGCGGGCAAACGCTCATCACGCTGGCGCAGCGGTGGAAACACGCCGAACTGATTGCCGAGCTCCTTGCGCGTGGAGTCCGCATTCTGGCGCTCGAGCAAATACCGCGCACCAGCCGTGCACAAGCGATGGACGTTCTCAGCTCGATGGCTACTGTCGCCGGATACGTCGCTGCACTCATCGCTGCGGAAAAGCTCCCACGCTTTTTCCCTATGTCCATAACGGCTGCCGGGACAATTCCCCCTGCTGAATGCGTGGTCATCGGTGCCGGTGTTGCCGGACTGCAAGCAATCGCGACCGCACGGCGATTGGGTGCGCAAGTTTTCGGCTACGACGTTCGTCCTGCAGCGCAGGAGCAAATTCTCAGTCTCGGCGCACGCCCGATCGCAATTGACATCGGCACAACCGACACAGAAACCAGCAGCGGCTATGCTCGCCAGCTCGGCCCAGAGCAGCTCGAGCGTCAGCGCCAAGGGCTGGCGCCGTACATCGCGCGTGCAGACGTTGTCATCACAACGGCTGCTGTCCCTGGCACACGCGCACCGCTTCTTCTGACTCGCTCGATGCTCGATGCGATGAAGCCAGGCTCGGTCGTCATTGACCTTGCAGCTGAAAGCGGCGGGAACACCGAAGCAACTCAGCCCGGCCAGGACGTCACACTCCCAAACGGAGTGACGATCGCTGCGCCGCTCCTGCTCCCTGCACACCTACCCCAGCATGCATCCGCACTCTTTTCACGGAATCTTACGAACCTGCTGCTTCTGTTTGTGACGCCGGAGGGCATCCACGCTGAAAGCGACGACGAGATCATCCGCGCACTCGTGCTCAGCTAAATCCAAGCAACGGCCTCTTTCTGCCAAGCAAGCACCGTGCATGTGCACGTAGCTGCGGTAACTTTGCATGATGAAACAATCGCTCTGACATCAATGGGCAGAATCTTCGAAAAGCGAAAAGCAAAGATGTTTGCCCGCTACGACCGCATGGCAAAGACCTTTACGCGGATCGGGCGGGAAATCACCATTGCCGTCAAACTTGGCGGCGCTGATCCTGCTGGCAATCCACGGCTCCGCGCCGCTCTGCAGGAAGCGCGCGCCAATAACATGCCGAAAGACCGCGTCGAAGCAGCAATCCAGCGTGCGCTCGGACGCCAAGCTGATAACCTGCAAGAAGTGCTCTACGAAGGCTATGCTCCCCACGGTGTGGCACTGATGATCGAGACCGCAACCGATAATCCCACTCGCACCGTGGCGAACTTACGGAGCTACTTCAACAAATACGGAGGTTCACTTGCTCAAAGCGGGGCCGTCGAGTTCCTCTTCCAGCGGCGCGGCGTCTTCAAAGTACCGCTCGGTGCAATGCCGCGCGAGGAAATGGAACTGCTGCTGATCGAAGCAGGCGCCGACGACATCGAGTTCGACGCCGATGACAACATGCTCATCGCCTATAGCACCTTTGAAGACTTCGGACGGATGCAGCGCGCACTCGAAGAGCGGGGCGTCGAACTGCAGCTTGCACAACTTCAGTGGGTTCCTCTTTCGACCGTCAGCTTGTCCGACGAACAGATGGACGATGTTGCTCGACTCATCGAACATATCGAGCAGGACGACGACGTCCAGCACGTCTATCACAACATTGCCTGACGAGCACGCAAGTACGCACGCACACGCTCTGCATCAGCGGGAGTATCCACAGCAACGAGCACTGCATCGGTCGGCACACACAGGATGACCGCACCATCGAGGAGCAATCGGAGCTGCTCGAGCGATTCAGCACATTCGATCGGATGTGGAGGAAGGTGCGCAAAGCGCTCGAGTGCACGCCGCCGGTACGCGTAGATGCCGATGTGCTTCCAGTAGAGTGCCAGCTCCCCGACACCGCGCTTCCGATCGGCGGGGATTGGCGCGCGCGAAAAGTAGAGCGCTGTGCCATCGTTGCGGCAGATGACTTTGCATGTGGTGGGGCTGGTTACTTCTTCCTGATGGGCAATAGCGGTAATGGGCGTTGCGACATCGGCGTGCTCATTGCGCTCCAGCGCGCCGCGCAGATCGCTCAGAAGCGCTGGTGGCACCAGTGGCTCATCGGCTTGGAGATTGACGATGATTTCCGCGTCGCTATACCAGCGTTCGACTGCATACGCGATGCGGTCGGTGCCGCTTGGTAGCGCGGCGGGTGTCATGTGCCAGCGGCAGCCGAGCCGCTGGCACTCCCGACCGACGCGTTCATCATCGGTGAGCACGACGACAGCGTCGAATCCTTCCGCTTCCGTTGCAGCTCGCCAGACGCGTTCGAGCATGGTCTGCCCCTCCAGATCGCAGAGCACTTTCCCCGGGAAGCGCTCCGAGCCATAGCGTGCGGGAATTGCAACGATCGAACGCATACCACGCACTCAGGCTGCTGGGGATGCACTGCTTGGCGGCGGGTAGAACGGCAACTTCACAACGTGTGCACTGCTCGAACGTGTGCCTGCAACAATCTCGAACCGCGTTCCTGGCTCGGCAAGCGCAAGCGGAACATATCCCATCCCGATCGGCACACCGAGCGAGGGAGAAATCGAGCCACTGGTGACGTTGCCGACTATGCGTCCATCCTGGACAATCGCGTACCCATGCCGTGGGATGAATCGCTCGCTTTCAACGACGAACCCAACGAGTTTGCGCTCAAGACCGCGCTCCTTTTGTTCGAGCAACGCTGTACGTCCGATGAACTCACCTTTCTGGAGCTTTGTGATCCATCCCAGCCCAGCTTCGAGTGGGGAGGTCGTCTCGTCAATATCGTTCCCGTAGAGGCAGTAGCCTTTCTCGAGCCGAAGCGTGTCGCGTGCGCCAAGCCCAGCTGGTTCAATACCGTGCGGTGCACCCGACTCCATGATCGCATTCCAGACACGCTCGGCAATAGGTTCCTCCCCGCGGAAGTATAGTTCGAATCCAAGCTCACCAGTATAGCCGGTGCGTGAGATGATCATTGGCACTCCCGCCAACTCGCCGGCTATGAAGCTGTAGTAGGCCAACTCGGCTAAATCCATGTCAGTGAGCGGTTGCAGTGTTGCGAGGGATTGGGGACCTTGGACTGCAAGGAGATTGATTTGCTGGCTGACATTCTCGATCGTGACATCGAACGCCGTGGCATGCGATGCGACCCACTGCCAGTCCTTCTGCTCGCACGCTCCGTTGACAACGAGCATGAAGCTATCCTCCCCAAGCCGATAGACGAGCAAATCATCCACGATGCCGCCTGTATCTGTGCACATCGCTGAGTACTGCGCTTTGCCGGGAGTGAGTTTCGATGCATCGTTGACGGTCAGGTACTGCACAAGGTCGAGCGCTTGTCGGCCGCGGATTTCGAACTCTCCCATGTGCGAAACATCAAACATGCCAACCCGCGTTCGCACAGCAAGATGCTCTGCGAGGATGCCATTCCGGTAATGGAGCGGCATCTCGAAACCAGCAAAGGGGACAAGCTTTGCTCCCAACCGTTGGTGGAGGTGGTAGAACCGCGTACGTTGCATTGCGCTCGTCGAGAATGGATGAAAACGGGGGCAAAGATACGCTGCATCGTTGCATGCTGCGGGCTATGCTCGCTCGTATTTTGCAGTGGGTTTCTCCTCTTCACGTGCAGTATGTCACATTCGGTGCTTGTTTGGCTTTTTCTCTGCTGGATGTACAGCCTTGCGCTTGCGGCAACGCCCTACGAGCAACTTCTTGCTCGCATTGCGCACGCGCGCAGCATTACGTGCACTGCGATTGCCGATGAGGGGGAAACCATCCGCATCGTTGCAACGCGCCAAGGGAAGTTCCGACTCGAAAGCAACGAGCAACAAATTGTCTGCAACGGCGAGGTGGTGTGGAACTACCGTCCTGCAACCAAAACGGTGACGATTGCGCCGGTCTCTCAACAAGCTCTCAACGACCTCTTCCGCCTTGCAGACAAGATCGCAGCAGACTATCGCGCAACGAATGCAACCAGCTCAATGGTCGTCCTGCGTCCGAGCAATCGAGGCGCGATGTACGGCATCGAGCAGCTCGAGTTACGTTTCCGTGGAAACCGCCTTCACACGGTCACAATTACGCGCGCCAACGGCACCAAACGGTGGCGAATCCGTGCGCTCGAATTCGACCGCTCCACCAGTGATTCTACGTTCGTCTTCGTGCCCCCTGCCGGCGTCGAGGTCATAGACATGCGGTAGATCGGCATTCCGCAAAGGGGAATCCCACGTTGGCAATTTCGGTCGTATGGAATAAGCGCTTGGCTGTTGATTCTGCCACTTGAAGCTTGGCGGAAGGCACTGCGATTTCCTCTACGCTACTTTTGCTATCCTCAATGTTCGGATCACTTCACAATGTCGCAACAGACAGCCCGATCGAAGTGGACGCGCTGGCACCTTGTGCTCGCATGTGCAGCGATTGCCGGCGCAGGGATGCTGCTCTATTGGCACACGCTCGATTACGGCTACACCGATCTGGATGACCTCATCTTCGTCCGCGAGCGTGAATCGTTCAACCGCGATGGAGCCAATCTCTGGCGTGCATTCGGACGCGGGGTCTTTGTGGACTCAGGAGACACCTACTACCGCCCACTGCTGCTGTGGACCTTCATCGCCGATCGCCATCGCGAAGGGCGTTTGCGAGAGACGCTCCACCGCGAGGGGTCTCCGCGGGATGAGCTCCGCACATATCGGCTGACAAATCTCGCCTTTCATCTTGTTGGCTCTGTGTTGGTGTTCCTCCTCCTGCGACAGTTGCTGCAACGCGACATGCTCGCGTGGCTCCTCGGGATGCTCTACACCGCCCACCCTGCGCTTGTGCAGGCAGTGGCGTGGATCCCCGGACGCAACGATACGATGCTTGGCATCGCGACGCTGCTGTATGCGCTCGTTCTCCTCCAGTGGCTGCGGCATCCATCCTGGTGGAACGCTGCACTGCAACTGCTCCTGTTGCTGGGTGCACTGTTCACCAAAGAAACGGCACTCATTGTTGGGCCAACGGTTATCGGCTCGTTTCTCCTTGTGTGCTGGGAAGGGAAGCGCACGCTCCGCCGCATGGCTCTCCCTGTCGGAATGTGGGTTGTATCGAGCGCTGTGTGGGCTGTGCTCCGCTCCCGCGCAACGGTCGAGCCACTGCCGAGCGATCCAGCGATGCTGCTCGGGATTTTTCTCGAACGTCTGCCGCTCTACGTACAGTATCTCGGCAAGAGCATCGTGCCGGTGGAGCTGTCGGTGTTCCCACGAATGGAAGATACATCGCTCCTTCCCGGCATCGTCGCGCTTGGGCTTATAGGCACTGCTCTGTGGCTGACGCGTGCTACACTCTCTTGGCGCGCAGTGAGCGCTGCAACGCTCTGGTACGTGCTCTTTCTGCTGCCAGCGCTCATCGTCCCACGGGAAATCAACCAAGAAGCGTACGAGCATCGGCTCTACCTGCCGCTGGTGGGCATCCTCTGGCTCATCGGACAGATCGCGCTCCGTTTCCGCGATCGTCAGGTGCGGACTGCACTGGCGATAGCGATTGCCATCTTCGGGGGAATAGCATGGCAGCGGACAGAATCATTCCGCGATCGAATTCGTTTCTGGGAAGAAGCGGTGCGGACATCGCCGCATTCTGCATACGCCCGCATGATGCTCGGCGCACGGTACTACCTAGACAAAATCAACCCGCGCAAAGTCGAAGGCGAACGCTTGCTCTGGGAAGCCTACCGCATGGACAGCACCCAGAAGTACATCAACTACTACATCGGCAACCTTTACTGGGATCGCAACGATTTTGTCCGCGCTGCAGAGCACTACCAACGAGAAGTGGTCAAGGTCCCTCGCTGGCCGGAGCTCTACTTCCGACTGGCACGCTGCATGTTCGAAGAGCGAAAGCTCGATAGCGCCCGCTTCTACCTCGAACGGCAGTTAGCACTCGACCCCGACGACCAGCAAGCCAACCACAACCTGCTGCTCCTCTACCTTGATTTGGGGCGTCCGCAGGAAGCCAAGCGCCAAGCAGAGCGTATGCAGCAGCGCGGTATCCCAGTCCCCGAAGGAATTCGCCTCCGCATAACGCAAGCCCTGGCTGCACCGAACGCTGCTGCATCAGCCGCTGACCAACGATAGCTTCGGCACAGAGACACAAGGCCCCACTGCTCATGCAGCGACAAACACCAACAATGCACCCCTGCAGCTTGAGCGCAACGACGTCCACTCCTTCGCGCACGCTGAACGCTACGAGCATTCTTTCGGCGACCACGCATGTGCAAGTTTCCACCGCCGGTGGAGAGCATCGAGCCACGAGGCATCCGGCAGCTCGAGCACAGCAGTAGCACACGTCGGCATCGGCTCACTCGGATAGCCGACGAGCGCATCGCGCAGCTCGCTGATTGAAGGGTTGTGTCCGACAAGTGCAACCGTGCTCCATTCAGGACTGAGCGTTTCGACAACTGCTCGAATTTCCTCCAGACTTGGCAGGTAGAGCGTTGGCTCTTCGATGATTGGTGGTGCAGCCGTGCTCCATCCTGCTGCGACAATGCGTGCTGTTTCGAGTGTCCTGCGTGCAGGACTGGCGACAATCGCATCAACAGAGGGAATGTGCTCGGCAAGCCATGCACCCAAACGCTCGGCGTCGCGGCGTCCGCGCTCGGTTAACGCACGCTCTCGATCGGACGTGGGTGCCAACTCGGCCGATTCTGCCTTTGCATGTCGAACGAGAATCAATCGTTTCATTGAATTCGCATCCCAATGCTGAAGTATCCAAGCACTGGACCGACAGTTGTCAGTGTCGGTGAGCCGCGGAAGTAGAACGCTCGCCCCAACGAAAACCGTGCCGGCCCGATTGGTGTATCGAACGCAACAGTGATGCCAACCCCATGTTTGAGGTTATCGAGCTTGATCGCCTGCACTTCCTGCCAGACTGCGCCGACATCGTACCGAAGTGAAAGGTAGGTTGGGAAGAGTAACTCCCACGGCAGGTGAACGCGATATTCCAGCTGCCCCAGGAGCAACTGCCGTCCCCGCTCTTCTTCTTCCCGCATACCGAAGAAAAGATCCTCGCCACCGAGGTTGAACGACTCTGCACGTGGGAGCGTTTTATCGGCTATTCCAAAACGAACCGACCACCGAAGCACGTGTAGCCGGTGGAGCGCCAGCGTCGAGCGGAGCAGTGCTTCGAATTTGTAGAACTGCAGCCACTGTGGCGCATCAGGAATTGTCCGCTCGAGCCGCAGCGCAAGGTAGCTCCCGGCCGTTGGGAAGTCCGCGCGATCTTCATCGTCGAGCACAGTACTCCACCCTAAGGCGAGCAGTGGAGCCCACAACCGTTCACCCCTCGACGTATCGCCGAGCTGGAAGCTCCGCTGGTACTCGAACCGTGTGGTGATTGCGAGCTTCCCGAGCGTTTCGACGTTGCTCCCGATCGCAGCACGTATCCCGGCGTGTTGTTCGAGTCGCTCACCAACCCGGAGCTGTTCGTACTGCGATGGAGGCAAATCCTCTCGCAAGCGGTAGAGGTAGATATTCCGTGAATCCCAATAGCCTTCCACACTCGCAGTCCAGTAGCTTTCGAGAATTCTGAGCGCATCGAGCCGAAGCGCAGCGATGCTATTGCGTGCACCACCTCCAATGCGGAGCGTTGCCCGAACTCCACTGGAGAGGACGTTCAAGTCGGCGATCTCCACCGTTGGTTGTACGTTGCGCTCGTTATCAATCCGGCCGCCGATGCGGAGCACCTGGGATCCTCGCTCGCGTACGCGCACAGAGAGGACAACCCCATCACGCGTGCTATCGAGGTACCGAGTATCCAAGCCGACGTAGGCGAACAGATCAGTAGCAAGCAGACCATCCCAGCTATCGAGTAACTGACGCGTGCGGAGCGGTTGGCCTTTGCTGATTCGGAGTTCGCGTTCGATCGCTAAATCCGTTGCCTGCCGATTGCCAAGCAGTTCGAGCGCTACGACGATGCCACTGTCGAGTGCGGCATGGAGAATGTGCGTTGCAGTGTCGAACGACAGTCGCAACCGTGCCATCGTCAGATCCTGGGCACGCAACCGCCGGTTCCAGGCAAGCACGATCGAATCAGCAAGCCAGCGCGTATAGTTCTGCCCTACCAGCGGCTGCAGCGAATCTGCAAGCCAACGCTCCGGCGCTTGCACGGCAACGATCCTGCGACGTTCAACAGGAAACCACTGCACACCAGCGGAATCGCGCCGCACTTCGACTGCGCCACACCGCAACGCTGCATGCAGCAAGCGTGGGCGAATCGGACGCGGGAGTGCCGCAAGAAGCGTCTCGTCGTTCATGTGGTGCTCCACCCATCGATCGAGCCGATCGCGGAGCGCTGCGTTCGCGTACTCGCCTGCTTGCTCTCCTTGAGCGATGAGCCACTCAATGTGGCGAAAATCCAACGTACTATGCTCACCCAGCTGTGGACTGATCGTCAGATCCGCCTCGAGCGTTGCGCGCGCGTTGAAGCGTTCCATCATCAGCGTGACGACCTGATCGGCAACATTCCACGGCTTGTCAAGCGCCGTTGGCGGAAGGAGCGGTGAGGTGGTATTGACTGCAACAACAAGGTGCGGGCGAAATTGCTCACGAGCAACGTGGACTGGAATGTTCGCCAAGATCCCCCCATCGACGAGCACAAGTGAATCGTACCGTACCGGCGTATAGCGGAGCGGGAATGTACTACTTGCTCGTACCGCAGTAGCGAGGTCACCGGATCGTATGGCGACAGTCTGACCGCTCACCAGATCGGTTGCGACAGCACAGAACGGAATGCGCAGTCGATCGAAGTTCCCGCTTGGATTGCACGGCGCACGCCAAAACAGCGTCGCAAGCAAGCGTTCGAGTCGTTGCCCACTGCTTGCCGCTTCCGGGACGATGGGACGGAAGTTTTCCATGCGTACCGAGAGAACAGTGCGATCGTACTCGGCTTTTTGGTCGAGGAAAAGATCTCCGCGACTGCGCTCATCCCCAAGACGAAGCACGTCTTGCCAGTCCAGTGAGCGCAGGAGCGAATCAATTTCATCTGCCCGATAGCCAGCACACCAAAGCCCTCCGATAATTGCTCCGATACTTGTGCCGACCACTGCGGATGGATAGAGCTGCTCGCGCTCGAGCACACGGAGGAGGCCAATCTGCGCAAGACCGCGCGCACCACCTCCGCTCAGAACCAGTACCCACCGCGGACGTGGAATCGTTTCAGCATCGAGCACGAATGATGCACCCAGTTGACTCTCCCCACCAGCAGAGCAGCGGAGCATCACGATCACAAGCACAGCAAGTATGCTACCGGCGCGCTTCATAGGCTTGGCGCATCCCAAGAAGGAGCGGGAGCATCGCGCGTTCGTAGTCGCGGCGACTCTTGAGTGCCAGTGCCACCAGCTGCTCGGAGCCTTCGTGGGTGTACACATCGTGCCCTTGCGGTGCTTCGATTACTTCAACGATATGGCGGGCGACCTCTTCGGCGCTTTTCATCCGTTGAAGCGGCGCACGTGGAATGCCGCGCTCGCTGGCAATCGTTCGAGAGCGAGCAATTCCTTCTGCAAACAGCTCGCCGATCGGGCTTCCCTCCGTTACGCTTGCCCACTCAGTTTCAACACCGGAAGGACAAACAACCGTCGCCTCAACGCCTGTTTCGACGAGCTCCGTCCGCAGCGCAGCAATAAAGCCAACAACTGCATGCTTTGCGGCAACGTATGCCGCGTTGTATGGATAGGCGATCTTGCCAACGATGCTCGAAATCGCCACGATATGCCCACGGCGTTGGGACTTCATCACCGGCAATGCCGGCCGAACCAAAAACCAGAGCGGGAATACGTTGACAGCAAACATCGAGTAGAGCTGTTCGGTGGGTGTATCCTCCACGGCGGCGCAATGTCCTCGTCCGGCATTGAGCACGAGCACATCGAGCCGCCCGCCGAACGTTTCGAGCGTGCGCTCGATGAAGGCAACTGCTTGGGTTTCATCCGACACATCCGCCTGCAGCTCGAACACGCGCGCCCCACGCGAACGTGCCTGCTCGGCAACCTCGGCAAGCCGATCGGCCCGTCGCGCACAGAGCGCAAGACGCACACCTCGCTGTGAAAGTTCAAGTGCTAACGCTGCACCGATACCGGAAGATGCACCGGTAATCGCTACTACAGAGTTTCGATCGAGAGGAAAACGAACCTCGTTGCTCATCAGCATCCGATGGATAGAGAACATTCCGCACTTGGTGATGCACACGCAACACGTGCACTACACTTCAATGCGAAAATCGCGATACTGCCCGGTTGGAGTTCTCCACTCGATGTGGCAATCCTCAACGTGTGCGCGCGGCGGACCTTGAGCACATCGTGCCGCGAACGTCTCGATCGCAGCGCGATCACCTTCGACCACGATGGTTACTGTTTGTCCATCCGGCTCATTACGGACGGTACCCACCAAACCGAGTTCACTTGCTGTGCCAAGCGCGAACATGCGGTAGCCGACGCCCTGAACACGTCCACGAACGGTAATCGTCGCTGCTGCGGCATGGTCTTGCATCGTCATTTCGAAATGATGACTACTTCCGTCCGACGATTGAGGGCGCGGCCGAACTCAGTTGCATTATCGGCGATGGGACGCGTATCCCCGTAACCAATCGTTTGAATGCGGTTGGGCGCGATGCCTTTCTTCTTGACCAAGTATTCCTTGACGCTCTCGGCGCGCGCTTGCGAAAGCTGCTTGTTGAACCATCGTGCGCCGCGATTGTCGGTATGCCCTTCGACGCGAATGACGACGCGCGGGTTGTTCACCATGAACTGCGCCAGCACTTCCAGTTCGGGGACATGCTCCGGCAGTCGTGCGCTAGCAGTCTCGAAGAGCAGATTCTCGATGATGAGCTTCCGCCCCAGCTCGACGACAGGGATCGTCTTCCGTACAAGCTCTTGCCGCCGCTGGTTGAGGATCGCAACGTTGATCGAATCGGGAATTGCTGGCAGATCAGTCCGATAGGTGATTGCGAACAGGTTGGTCAGCTGTGTCGAGTACGCGTTGAGAATCCGCGCAAACGGTTGTCCGATGTCGAACATCACCCCGCGGGTTGCTCTGGCGATCGTGTCGTACTGCGTGAGCACAAGCGGTGCGATACAGAACGTCCGAAGGTCAGCGCGCTGGAGCATTTCGATCGCTGTTTGCGTTGTCAAATCTGTCCGCCCATTGCCATGCTCACCGCGTTGGTGATACGGCGCATCGGTTATCAGAATCGCAACCCGATTGGCCGAAGGGCGGAACTCGAGCTTAGTCGCCTGACGAAGCGCTTCGAGCGCGTTTTCTTTTTCGTCGAAACCGCCCCATGCCCGCACGCGCGAGACCCACGAGACAAATTCGTTGACGTCGTTGGTAAAGGGATAGACCTTCTCGATAACATCGGAAAACAAAACGAGTGCAAGGCGATAGTCTATCCCGCGCGCAACCAAGCTTCGGATGAATTGTGTGATGTTATCGCGGACGGCGTTGATATGCACCTGCATGGTTGCGGTCACATCCAGCACAACGACGATATCTACCGGCACGCGCTCTTTGATGGTGAGCTTACGCACCGAGAGCACTTGCTTTTCGACACCATTTTCCAATACCACAACATCTCTGGCTGCTAAGGTGTCAAGTGGATCACCATTTGCGTCCACTGCCTCGACGATAAGACTCACCTCTGGGTAATACTTGATGTCAACGTTTTGAATTGTTAGGTGGAAGCGCTCTGATTTGGGCCGGAGCTGGGTTTGCAGGAGAATCTGCTGGGGCTGAAGCGAATCTGCTTGGCTATCGCCTATTCCACGTGCTGGAACAGCAGCTACAATGAATGCAAGGAACGCACATGCAAGCAAGCATCCGTCCATGAATGGAGAAGAGTACGTCTTTTTCTCGCTGCGGTACCTGTGCTGTTGCATGGACACTCTTGGAGGAGCGCCCATAGGACGATGTTCGCTGGAGAGAGCTACCGGCACGACGATCGGGAGCGTACGCCCGTTGCGGCTATCGAATCGTCAGTCGCAACACTGGCGAAACCATGAAGAAGTTTTTGATTTCCCACGGCCGCGGCTCAGCGCGAAGTGGCGTCGAGTACTTGCCTTCCAGGTAGAGCCATTCGCCGACCAATGGGATATAGGCACGTGCAAAGAACATCTGGTTGGCATACTGCACGGTCACGCCAAAGGGGAAGGTTGACTGGCTTCGGTACTCGATCCGCGCATAGAGCCAATCAGCAGCTGACGTTGGGTGATAGAGCTGGAGCCCTGCAATGTTGCGGACGAACGCAGTATCGCCCGTTGTCGGGTTACGCCGATACGCCCATTCTTGGACTTCAGTGTAGCAAATCCCTAGATCGAATCGGAAGAAGTTTTCTGGATGCTTCGGATCGAGCCACCAGTTGTAGAAGAGTGCCGCATTTCCGGTCGTGCGCAGTACGGGGATGACTACGGTCGGATCCACGCCAGCAGTCCGGCGAAGTTCCGCTTGGCGGGCAAGTGACGGCGCGTACCCTGCCCAGGTATCCTTTTCAGCTCGACCGTTCGTATCCGGCCCCGTAATGGGGAATTCGACGTTGAAGGTCAATCCAAGCTGCGGATGAAATGGCGCGTTGATATCCAAACCGAGCGATGCCTTGCCAGGATTGGCGTTGAGCTGGCGGCTGGGCAGAAAGCTCAGCAAGCGATTTTCCAATCCGCCACGGAGGCGGTAGGTTCCGCCAAGACGAAGATTGATCAGGTATGGGATTGGCTTGCTCGTCGTAGGATCGAGATTCTCGTAGAGCGGCCGTTGGACGATGACGCGGGATTCACCCGCCGACCAGAAATGATACCCCACGTTATCGGTGCCGAGGATTGAGCGAATCCAGAATCCTGTCCCACCGATCTTGAGCGATTGCTCGAACGCAGAAACCGATATCGAGTGCGCTACATCGGTTGGCAGCATGAAGTCAGTGATGACGCGATACTGGCGCTCAGTTGGGGGTGTCTCTGGCGGAATCTCGCGGTAGCAGTACGGACGTTGCGGATCGCTGAGCGTTCCGGCGAGCTTCCGCATGTAGGCATCAACTTCGGAAGCGACAAAATACTCTTCCCCACACTCGACGAGCAGAATTGTGTAGTACTCGTTCGGATCGCTCTTCGGCGCTGCCGTGATGACGATGTTCTGCATATCGAGTTTGTCTTTATCGCGACCGTAGAGGATGAAGGTTTGGCGGATTTGCAGTTGTAGGTTTGGCTCGCAGACACGCCACCGTGGAAAGTAGCGCACGATTTCTGGGTCTATCGTTTTGAGTGCTTGCATGATCGAGTCCCGCTCAGGATCTTGCGCACGTGCGGTAGAGAGTGCTGCAACAGCCGCGATGAAAAGTGCAAGGGATCGGATGTGTTTCATTGCCTGCTCGCTTTAGAAATTGTAGATCACACGCACCGTTGGGATGAACACGCTCGCGGTTTCCCACTCGTGGGGATCGCGCAGCAGAGGCGCAAAGTATTGCCCATCAAATCGCAACCCGATCTGTTGAGAGATGGGGATGAGCAACCACGCTTGCGCAAAGAGTGCATCATCGAAGTACTGCACGCCGAAGCCATAGGGCGTTGTCACTCGCATTGCCATAAAATCAATCCGTGCAGAGACACCACCGATGTAGCGCGTGTCGGTTCGGAACCAGCGACTTACTGCAAAGGAGCTGTCCTGGCGAACAACCCCCCGCGAGTCAATGATTTGGTAGCGTCCGGAGCGGGTGTTTTCCTCCCAAACTTCGCGCGAGTAGATACCGCCACCGATACGAAAGCGGAAGAAGTTGCCGCTGTCGATCGCAATCGCGAATGTGTAGTGCACCTGCGCGTTGAAACGGATGAGGTAGTCCAGCCCACGCGAGTAGGTTTCACTTTGCTTGACCGTATCTGTCCCGCGGGGCTGCTGGTTGAGCGTTGTTGCACTCTCGAGCAAGCGTTGATGGTCGGAGCGGCGTGCATCGCCGAAGACGTATGATGCTGCGATGTTGAACACGCCAGTATTGGCATTTGTCACCTTCAGCGGAAAATCGAACATGCCGTTGATCCCCCAGCCGGCGTTGGTCATCGTTCGCTGGACGCCGAGCGTCTTGGCTACCGAGGACCAGCCATTGGTCGGGAGCACTACCCCTAACCGATTCGATCCCCAGAGTGCATTGAGCGTGACACGATCGCTGAAAAATGACGGATACCCGATCGCCTCCAAGCCATAGCGTAGCTCCACTCCGTATTTGGGGAGATTTCGGTTGTAAATAAAACCTTCGCCGACTGCGCTGGGGTCCCTGGGTGTGTAATCCCGGTAGCTAATCAGGTCGGGGCTGATGAGAAGTTCTCGGCTTTTCGTGTAATCCATCGCTTGGCCATCGGTTGTACGGATGTACGTCGAGACGTCATCCTCGCTAACTGCGAGACTTACTCCATAGAGCTTGGGGATGAACTGCTCATCGCCGAGACCTTGCGCTTCTGCAGTGACGTTGATGCCCTCGGCTTCGCTCTGCTGAATAACGAAGTTGTAGAGGTACTCGTAGAGCGTCTTTGCTGGAGATCCTTGTGGTGCGGCACTCTGGCGGAGCTGTGTGTAGGTGTAGATGTCCCGCGGTGATGCCAGCACATTCGCCAGGATGCGGCTTTCGCTGTTGGATGTCAGCAGTGCAATGACTTTGAAATCCTTCCCTGCAACGTAGCGTGTCGTTACGACGTACGCTCGTTTGAAGGTGTTGCATTCCCACTGCTTGCGTGCAACAGCGTACTTTGCGTAGTCAATGCACTCACCGCGGAGGATGCGTTTGATTTCCTCGTCGTCTTGCAGCGCCGTTAAATCTGCAGCGCAGCCAAGTTCTGCAACCTTGTCGTCAATTTGTGTTTGCCGAGCTGGGCTACAGGTTTTTGCAACCTCGGTGATGACAGGCTCCGGGTTGAGTAGCTGTGTGACTCCCTTCATCGTCTCGGCGTCGAGTTGGAATATCGAGATATTCCCGTAGCGATAGTTCTTGAACTTGCTCATGATGGAGCGCAACTGCGCATCGCTTGTCTGAGCAAGTCCTTGAGCATTCCAACTTACAAAGAACAACAAGAGTAAAACACCGATGCGGCTGAGCCGCACGAGCACACGTTTCATGCGTCAAGTCCTCCAGTTATTGCCATTGCGTGATTGCATCAGTACGTGATCGGAACGTTGATAACGGCCTTGCCGTCGGCGGAGACTTCGCCATTGCATTTGTTTTTTGCCTTGGCCGATACAATGAGCGTCACGTTCCCTTCGACTTTCCCTCGGCGGAGGGGCGGTCCATCGAGCCGGAGATCGACTTCATAGCCACCAGCAGCGGCACGCGGGTTGAGCGGTGTCACCTTGTAGCCTGAAACATCGGCTTTCTGCACCACAACCTTGAAATCAAAAATGTCATTTGGTCCGGCTTTGGCACCACCAACGTCAATGATAGGCGGCAGAACCTTGATGTTCTTGACGACCACAACCGGCACGCGTGGATCAACGATTTGATCAAACTTTACATCGGACGTAATGATTTTTGGTGGCCGCTGTTTCGGTGTCCCTTGCAGTGGCCCGTTCGGCAGAAGTGAAACACGCTCTTTCGTGTCGGGGTCTTCCCAGAGAATGTCCACTGAGACAGAATTGGCACCGCACGGTATTTCTCGCCGATATTGGAGGCCGCGTACCGGCTGGGATTGCTCATTGCCAATAATCGCATTGATTAGGTACTGGCCTGCCGAGATTTTCTTACCATCAGCAGGGACAGGGAGAATCTCAAGTTCAGTACCGAAGTAGCAGTTTTCGACGTTTGCGCGGATGTCATCGAGATTTTCCAGCTTGCTCTCGAACGATTTGAGCTGGATGGTTTTCTCCGTCGTTTTCCCGATGCGATTTGCATGGGTGATAACGAGCTCGTAATCGCCCGCGGGCACACTCTGTTCAATAACTAACTTGTAGTTGCGGGCTTGTGCAGTCGGATCACTCGATGCCGATGCTTGCTGCGCTGGACCGACATCAATGACTTTGATGGGCAAGTTCGGGTTCGACCGCACAACAGGCAACTTGCCAGGATCATACGGGCTGGCAGTGAACGGGATCTCAACGCGTGGCAGGCGGTCGAAGATGTACTTGGTGTCCTGTGCATACACCACCGGGTCAGAGGGCGGCGGGATATTTGGTTTGACGACGCGCACGTTGATTGCATACGAAGCACGGTTTTGATCAAAAAACGCTGCAGCTCCCGGAGCCAGCAATTTTGCCAGGTAGCTATAGAGCTCCAGCCGCCGAATGCGTTCGGTTGCCTTCGGATCATCAGCTGGGGACTCTTCCTTGATGCGATTGATCGCTGCTTGGATTTGCTCGTCAAACTCATCAACGGTGATCTTCCCGGTTGCCAGATCATCTGACGAGGGGATAGGTATTCCGCTGAGCTGCTCGACGATGTTCTTCCGTACTTGCAGGAGATCTTTGACCTTCAGCTGAACGGTGCCGAGATAAACTTTCTCTTCGAGGGGGACTTCAGTGGGCGGAATATCGGTGCGCACCCCGAGGATGCGATTAGTGCGCGAGGCAAAACGCAGCTTATACCATCCTGGCTGCCCCGGTGGCTGGAAACGTACAACAAAAAACCGCTTCTTGTAGCGGCCACCGTTATTCTGCGCTTCGATGTCGGTACGATCCTGCGAGTAGATGAATGCCGAATCGGCTGCATTCGGCGGAGCAAAGCGCGCGATGGAGCCAATTTGGAGTGTTGGTTTGTACACTGGCCGACGGTAATCGGTCACTTGGTCAACTTGGAGCTCCAGTCGCTCGAGCGCAAGCAATTTCCACCGCGCCCCATCAACTGGCTCACCAAATTCCTGTCCCTCGCTAAACTTGCTGAAGTCAATGCGCATCTTGCGGAGAGAGTCATCCGAGGGGAAGAGCGGTGCGCGGTCCGGCGCATTACTCGGATGGTAGAAAATCTGGTAATCGAGCTCTTGAACATTGGCAAGCTTGATGAGATTGCGGAGCTTCTCCGCTGCCTCTGCTGGATCGAGCCCTTCGAGCTTATCAGCAGTACTGACGTCCGTCACGCCAACGATGACCTCGTAGAGCCGATCTTGCTTGACTTGCGGCCCACCAGCAACACGCATCGAGGCATCCTGAAGCGTAATCTCATCCTGCGGACGGGTACTAATGCTTTCGGTGCCTGCGCCTGTCTGCAATTGCGAGAGGATGCTCTCGACGATTTTCATGGATTCCTTCTGCTTCTGAATCAGATGCTCCTCGGCCTCATCGCGCTCGACGATGATAATCAGAAGCTCCAGAATAACAGCCAGGTAAAGCACAAAATAGACTTTCCCGGCACCGCCTTTTGCCATGACAGGAACCTTTCAGATGTGATCGTTACACTCTCTGCCGCCCGCGCACAAGGCGAGCTGCAAATGGGGAAACAGTACGCCGTCTCCTGAACGCGTTAACGCTTGGGTGTTTCAGTTGGCTTCGCTGTTCCGACATCAGCTTTTACAGGAGCAGCCGTCGCTTCGACGGTAGCGCTCGATTGTTCGCTCGTCTCCAGCTTTCCTTGCTTTGCCTCATGCTTGATTGAGCAGCTCTTCTTTGCCGACGCCTTCGACATACAGCATGCAGCTTTCTCCTTGCCAACACACTTGCCATCAGGCCCACAGGCCAGTGCACTTGTAAACACACCCAGCAGAAGGATAAGTGCGAACATCCGAATTGTACGCATGGATAGCTCCGTAATGGTGATGAAACAAGCTACGTTACTCCGCTTGCGCAGAGCATTACGAATATACCAGTTCAGAACGCAATTACCAAATCTTGGGCCACGTCAGAGCTCTTCGGCATGCTACGAGCAGCCGGTCGTAGTGCCGCAGTCTTCGCACACCGTGCACGAGCCGTTGCGCTTGACACGCATCGACCCACAAGAATAGCACTGCTCACCTGTGTAGCCGTGCGCTTTTGCCAACTCACGGACGGCTGGGGCTCCGCTGCTGGTGGAGCGCTGCTCGGCTGATAGTGGAACTGCTTCGACGGGCTCTGCCACCGGCGTTACAGGTGTCGACAGCGGTGCAGCCGCAGCCGACTTGACCACTGCCTCTGGGGGCACTTCGTCGACTGCCTTGACGTGCACAAAGTCGGTGCGGTGGAGGTAATCGTAGCCAATCGAGCGGAAGACAAAATCGAGCACGCTTGTGGCATACTTGATCGCTTCGTGTCCTTGCACTGGCCCAGATGGCTCAAAGCGTGTGAAGGTGAACGTATCGACCAATTCCTCAAGCGGCATCCCGTACTGGAGCGCTTTCGACGCGAGGACTGCAAAGCAGTTCATCAACCCCTTGAATGAGGCGCCTTCCTTGTACATGTCAATGAAAATTTCGCCGAGCGTGCCGTCTTCGTACTCGCCGGTACGCACGAAGACCTTGTGCCCACCAACGTACGCTTCGCGGATGATGCCTTTGCGCTTTTTCGGCAAGCGGCGGCGTTCGGCACGGTGATAGACGCGCTCGACGATACGCTCTTGAACATACTGGGGACCTTTCGTCTCATCAAGCGACTCTTCATCTCCGAGCAGGACGATTTCATCCATCCCATCATCGGCTGCAACATTGAGCGGTTGCGACAGCTTCGAGCCATCCCGGTAGAGCGCAATTGCCTTCAGCCCAAGCTTCCACGACTCCATGTGGACCGTCTCGACATCGGCAACTGTTGCCTCGGCAGGCATGTTGATCGTCTTGGAAATTGCACCGGAGATGAACGGCTGTGCTGCAGCCATCATCTGAACGTGCGCCATGAACGGAATGAAGCGCTGACCGCGTTTACCGCACTTATTCGCACAATCGAAGATCGGCAGGTGCTCCGCCTTCAGATGCGGCGCCCCTTCGATCATCATCGTTCCGCAGACGTAGTCATTGGCACGCTCAATTTCTTCCTTGGTAAATCCGAGCGCCAGAAGCATATCGAATGCAGGGTCGTCGAGTTGTTCGCGCGTAAAGCCCAGCACACGTGTGCAGAAATCCTCGCCGAGCGTCCACTTGTTGAACGCAAAGCGGATGTCGAAGACACTATCGAGCTGCGCTTCGATCGCAGCGAGCGCTTCGTCGGTGAAGCCCTTCTCCTTGAGTCGCGCACGGTTGATCGTCGGACAGCCAACCAGCGTACCGTGTCCTTTGCAGTATCGCTCAATGTCCTCGATTTGCTCTGGCGAATAGCCGAGACGGCGGAGCGCTTTCGGCACCGATTGGTTGACGATCTTGAAGTACCCGCCACCGGCGAGTTTTTTGAACTTGACAATTGCAAAATCTGGCTCGATGCCAGTTGTGTCACAATCCATCAGAAGCCCGATCGTGCCCGTCGGAGCGATCACCGTCACTTGTGCATTGCGGAAGCCGTACTGCTCCCCAAGTTCCAATGCGCGATCCCACGCTGCCCGTGCAGCAGCCACCAACGCTTGATCGGAACACTTGCTGGCATCGAGTCCCATCGGAAGCACCGTCAAGCCTTCGTACTCGTGTGCAGGCGCATTGTACGCTGCGCGCCGGTGGTTCCGGATGACACGGAGCATTGGCTCGCGGTTTGCGGGAAAGCGCGGGAATGGACCAAGCTCGCGCGCCATCTCCGCACTGGTTGCATATGCTTCGCCTGTCATGAGCGCAGTGATCGCGCCGCAGTATGCACGCGCTTGGGGCGAATCGTAGGGAATCCCCAACACCATCAGCACGGTGCCGAGATTGGCGTAGCCAAGCCCGAGCGTGCGGTAATCGTAACTCCGCTGCGCAATCGCTCTCGAGGGAAACTGCGCCATCAGCACGCTGATTTCGAGCACAATCGTCCACAATCGCACCGCATGCCGAAAATCCTCGACGCGAAAGGCGCCCGTTTCCTCATCGAGGAAATGCGCCAGGTTCAGCGAAGCGAGGTTACACGCAGTATCGTCGAGGAACATGTACTCCGAGCACGGGTTGGAACCGTTGATACGGCCGTCGTTGGGGCAGGTATGCCATTCGTTGATCGTCGTATCGAACTGCAAGCCAGGATCGGCACTCTTCCACGCGCTGCGGTTGATGCAGTCCCATAGGTAGCGCGCAGAAACCGTCCGCGCAACCTCCCCCGTTGTACGCCAGCGCAAATGCCACGGGCGATCGGCGAGCACTGCCTCCATGAACTCGTTGGTGACGCGAACGGAATTGTTCGAGTTCTGCCCGGAGACCGTCAGGTATGCTTCGCCTTCGTAGTGGGTATCGAAGACGTCCAATTCGACATCGGTGATTCCTTGCCGCACCAGCGCGAGCGTGCGCTCGATGTACGCCCGCGGCACGCCACGGTGTAAGGCCCTGCGCACCAGCGTCCGCAGCCGTGGATTGCTCGAATAGTCAGCCCCACCGGCGGCAGCTTCGGCTGCAATTGCCTTCAGGAATGTTGCGTTGACACGGGAGCCTGTCACAAGCGCAGCGACTTTTTCTTCTTCCTTGGCTTTCCATGTGATGAACTCCTCGACGTCGGGATGGTCAATGTTGACGATCACCATCTTCGCTGCGCGGCGTGTCGTTCCTCCAGACTTGATCGCTCCTGCAGCGCGGTCGAATACTTTGAGGAAACTCATCAAGCCCGACGAAACCCCACCGCCAGAGAGCTTTTCGCCCTTGGCACGCAGTGGCGAAAAGTTCGTGCCCGTGCCCGAGCCATACTTGAAGATGCGGGCTTCACGCGTCACTAAATCGAAGATTCCTCCCTCGTTGACCAAATCATCGGCTATGCTCTGGATAAAGCATGCATGGGGTTGCGGCCGCGTGTACGCATCGGCGGAGGCTTTCAGCTCGCCTGTTTCTGGTTCGACGTAGTAGTGCCCCTGAGGAGAACCGGTAATGCCATACGCCCACGCCAACCCTGTATTGAACCACTGCGGCGAATTCGGCGCTGCCATCTGTGCCAGGAGCATGTAGGCAAGCTCATCGTAGAACGCTTGAGCGTCATCGTCGCTATCGAAGTAGCCGTAGCGCTTCCCCCAATCGGTCCAACACCCTACTAACCGATGGACAACTTGTTTGACCGAACGCTCACTCCCAAGGATCGGATTGCCCTCGCTATCGCGCAGGAGATTGCCGTGCTCGTCGTACTGCGGAACACCAGCACGGCGGAAGTACTTCTGCGCCAGAATATCGGTGGCCACTTGCGACCAATGGACCGGAACCTCGATACCATCCATCTGGAACACCACCGAACCGTCCGGGTTGCGGAGCACCGACGACCGCGTGGTGTACTCGAACATGTCGTAGGGACTTTTCCCTGCCTGAGTGAAACGACGGTGGATTTTCATGGGAGTCTCCTCGGGTGGAATGCAAGTAATGGCACAAACGACAGACGTTCTCCAGCCGCTGCTGCCGTGCGACTGCCCGAGATGGATTCGGAAGCAGAAAGGAGAACACTCAAAAATCGGCATTGACATGGACATTTGCAAGAGAAACTTTTCCACGCTCGCTGGCATGATTTTTTAGCGTCCGCGCACATAACTTTGCAGGGTGGATGCTTCGTTTGCCTGGCGATGGTCTATCGCATCAAATACTTGCTCGGCATCATGGCAGCGCTCTTTGGGCTGCTCTATCTGCTGATCGGTATTGTCGGCTGGAGCGAAAGCGCAACCGTAGCCGATCGCTGGATGCCTTTTGCGCTCGGGAGCCTGCACATCGGTTTGGCGACGCTCCTGTTTTGGACAAGCAGCCGCGAGCGGCAACTCGAGAACGCACGGCTGGAACGCTTACTCCGCCTTCTACTGCGTGAGCAGGCATCAGTCGGCGCACGGCAGTTTGCCGAACTTGCGGGAATTTCCCCAAGCGAAGCAGAAGAGTTCCTCCGATGGGCAAGCCGTCGGCGGTCGAATCTTGTCGCAACAGGAGAAGGCAATGCTGTTCGCATCTGGGCACGGCACAGCCTGAACTAAGCTGCCAGGAGCGCCCCCACCAAAACACCCACTACCATCAGCCCGCCGTAGATCGCCTGCAACTGCGCATGCATTGGCACAACGCGGAGAAACTGTTCTGAAGTAGGGTCATCGCTCCCATCGAGCAATGCAAGCGCACGTTGTGCCCATGGGAAGCTTCCCCACGCCACGAGCGACCATGCAGAAATCGCATAGCGTTCACCTGCCGTTGCCAGCACAATAAACCCGTGGAGGATAAAGGCTCCCCAAATGAACCCCTTCCCAAGTGCAAGCGATCGTCGCGCTGAGCCAACAGCCAGCGATAGCGTGAGCGCCCCTGCGCTTTGATCGCCACGCCGATCCCGATGGTTGTTCGCATGGAGAATCGCTGCAATGAGCAGGCTTTGCGGGAGCGAAAGTAGAAGAACGCTGAGCTCGGACTCAAACGACGAGTGTTGCCACGCTTGCACAAGGTACGAGCCAAGCGTCATCAGCACACCAAACGACAGCATCACTTGCAGTTCGCCGAGCGCGCGACGCTTGAGCGAAAGCGGCGGTGCTGTGTATGCCCACGCCGAGATCGCCCCGATCGCAATGACCCATGCGATCGCTTCGCCTGCACGAATCAAAAAGTATGAAGCGATAGCGAGCGCAATCGCTGAGAGCACTGCAAGGATGCACAGAAACTCCTGCAGACGCAGCCAGCCGCTGACGAGCGGATTCATCCTGCCCGAATTATCGAGCCGATCAAGCCCTGAGCGCCAGTCGAAGTAGTCGTTGACAAGATTGCTCACGCTGTGAATTGCCACACACCCGACCAACGCGAGCGCAGCATCGAGCAACGAAAACGAAAAACCCTGCTCCCGACCGTGGAATGCAACCGCGGCAGCACTTCCGAGCAGCGAGGGAAATGCCGACGCTGGGAAAGAAAATGGACGTAACGCCTGCCAGGCTTGCCGGAGCGTCATCACCAATTACCTCGTCTCGATGACCACACATGCAGCTGCATAGTGCTGCGTATGCGAAAGCGAAAGGTGCAGTCGGTACCCTGCCCACCGCTCGGCGAGATCGCCGCTGAGCACCAGCATCGGCATGCCACTGGGTGCGTTGACCACACCACACTCACGGAAACGAAAGCCACGTGCAATCCCTGTCCCGATTGCCTTGCTGAATGCTTCCTTCGCGGCAAAGCGCGCGGCATAATGGAGCATACGTGTTGCGTGTGCACGGTCGCAGTATTCTCGCTCGGCATCGGTGTAGATACGCCGTAGGAAGTGCTCCCCGTAGCGCTCGATCGCACGCGCAATGCGCTCGACCTCGATAATGTCAATCCCGACGCCGGCGATCATCGCGCTGCCTCTTCCAACTGTCGCATCGTAAAGAGCGAGCGTAGCTCTACACCATTCGACGCCAGAAGCTCCCGCCCGCCTTGCTCGCGGTCAATAACGCAGAGCGCGGTATCTACACGCGCACCACGCTCGATGAGCGCTGCAATGCTTTCGGCAACCTGGCCGCCACTGGTCACCACATCTTCGATCACGACCACGCGGCGCCCCTCGATCGGCGCACCTTCGGCCAGCTTGCACGTACCGTACGATTTCGCCTTCTTCCGCACAAATGCCATCGGCATTCCCGTAGCAAGTCCGAGTGCAGTAACCAGCGGAATACCGCCGAGCTCAAGCCCAGCGAGAACCTCTGCATCTGGTGGCACCAGTAGTGCCAAGCGCTCAGCGATCTGACGGAGCAGTGCCGGTTCGCACTCGAAGAGGTATTTGTCGAAGTAGACGCTGCTCCGCTGTCCGGAGCGCAAGAGAAAATCGCCCTGCAAATGAGAGCGTTCGTAGATCGCACGAGCAAGGTCACGATCCATACATGCGCAGCCTGCCTGTTGCACTTGCACTGCGAAGATACCGCCCCCTTGCAGGCGCTGCGGTAATTTCGCGCCCATAGTTCCCTCACCGGAGCACCGCCAATGCTTGATCTGCGCTTCATCAGAGAACATCCCGACATTGTCAAACGCAACGCTGAGAACAAGCAGCATCCCATCGCGCTCGACCGAATCCTTGCACTCGATGCACGCCGCCGTGAGCTTGTTCGCCACAACGATGAGCTCAAGCATCAACGCAACCGCACAAGCGAACAAATCGCCCAGCTGAAAAAATCCGGCAGCGACTCGACCGAACTCATCAGCCAAATGCGCCAGCTCGGGGAGCGCATCAAAGCGAACGATGACGAACTCCGCACCATCGAAGCCGAGCTGGAAGAGCTCCTCCTGTGGGTGCCGAACATCGCGCACGAAAGCGTCCCTATCGGCGCCGACGCGCGCGGGAACGTCGTCGTCCGTTCCTGCGCCGAAGAAATCCCCGCCGAGTGGCGTCGCAGCCATCTGGAGATCGGCACGAAGCTGGGAATTCTCGACTTCGAGCGCGGTGCGAAAGTCACTGGCAGTGGCTTTGCATTCTACGTCGGCAAAGGCGCTCAACTGGAACGTGCGATGATCTCACTGTTCCTCGATGTCCACACCCAGCGCCATGGCTATCGCGAAGTCTGGCCACCGTTTCTGGCTAATCGCGCCTCGATGACCGGGACCGGCCAGCTACCGAAGCTCGCCGACGACATGTACCATTGCCCCAGCGATGACTTGTTCTTGATTCCGACTGCCGAAGTGCCGCTGACGAACTACTACCGCGAAGAAATACTCCGCGAAAGCGAGCTTCCAATCAAGCTCTGCGGCTACTCGCCCTGCTTTCGTCGCGAAGCGGGAAGCTACGGGCGTGACACCCGTGGCTTTCTGCGCGTCCATCAATTCAACAAAGTCGAGCTGGTCAAATTCACCACGCCAGAGACATCGTACGACGAACTCGAGCGGCTGGTCGCCGATGTGGAAACGGTACTCCAGCTCCTGGAGCTGCCGTATCGTGTCGTCCTCCTCTGCACGGGCGACATGAGCTTTGCCAGTGCGAAGACCTATGACCTGGAGGTATGGTCACCGGTCGAACAGCGGTACTTGGAGGTTTCCTCCTGCTCGAACTTCGAAGCGTTCCAAGCGCGGCGCGCGCAGATTCGCTACCGTCGGAGTGATGGTTCGCTCGACTACGTCCACACACTCAACGGCAGCGGGCTTGCCACCTCGCGCATCATGGTTGCCTTACTGGAGCATCACCAATTGCCCGACGGACGAATCCGCATCCCGGAGGCACTGCGACCCTACATGCGCTGCGACTTCATCGAGTAGCCGCGCGCGCCAGCACATCACGACCGCCGTCAGAAGGAAATATCACGTCACGCCATTCGTTTAGAGCCTGCGTTTTGTCGAACTTTACCGGCAGTTCCTCCTATGCAAGAGCCACAACCAAAACCGGAGATCACCCCAGAACTCGAACGGAGCTTCATCGGGAGTACCATTGCACGCACGTTGCTCGAACAACGGAAAGTCTTTCTCTGGGGACAAGTGGACGATGACAGCGCGCGCCAGGTCATTGATCGGTTGTTCTACCTGGATACGATCGAGCCAGGGAAAGAAATCACCCTCTACATCAACTCACCGGGCGGATACGTCACCGCTGGCATGGCGATCTACGATGCCATGCGCGCTCTTCGATCGCCCGTTTCGACCGTCTGCATGGGGCTTGCTGCTTCGATGGGCTCGATTCTGCTCTCTGCCGGCGTCAAGGGCCGGCGGTTCATCTTCCCGCACGGTCGCGTGATGATCCACCAACCAAGCGGCGGTGCAGCAGGCACCAGCAGCGACATCGAAATTCAAATGCGCGAGATTCTCAAAATCAAGGAACTCAGCGCACGCATCTTGGCGGAAAATACCGGCCAAACCATCGAACGCATCATGCGGGACTTCGATCGCGACTACTGGATGGACGCTCAAGAATCGGTCGAGTACGGCATCGTTGATGGCATCATCGAGCGCTTCAGCTAATCGGTTCGTGATCCGAGCGCCAAGCTCGCCAAGCGAATGGGAAGCTTACTACGCGCTCCGATACCGCATTCTCCGTCAGCCGTGGGATCAGCCCCCAGGCTCTGAGCGCGACGAACTCGAGCCGATCGCATGCCACCGCGCTGCCATTGAGCAATCCACTGGCCGCATCGTCGGCTGCGGACGCATTCACCGCCGCGACGACGGCACAGCGCAGATTCGTTACATGGCAGTCGAGGAGGGGTACCGAAATCTCGGTATCGGATCTCTGCTACTGGAGTCTCTCGAAGAGTGGGCGGTCGAGCAAGGATTCAGAACGATCGTGCTCTACGCGCGTAGACCTGCTGTTGCGTTCTATGAGCGGTATGGCTATCGGATCGTTGCCCCTGCCCACACGCTCTTCGGAGCTATCGAGCACGTTCTGATGCAGAAACCGTGAGCGTTGCGTCATCATGCCCCTCGGGGTGATGAGCGCTTTCGAGATGGCTTGTCACATCGCTTGGGCGGCCGAGTGCGCGTGCGACGCACTGCTCAGCTTCAGAGGCAATGCGATGGGCTTCCTCGATTGGCGTTCCATCGGGGAATTGCACGTGGAAGTCCACGTACATGCGCTGGCCAGATTCGCGCAGGCGCAAGCGGTGGAACGTAAGCATGGGGTAGCGCTGCCGGAATCCCTCCAGGGATTGCCGCGCCTGCTCGACAAGCGTCGGATCGGCAGTGTCCATCAATCCAAGCACGGCACGGCGGACAAGCCGGTACCCTTCGAGCAGAATGTGCGCTCCAAAGGCAAGCGCAAAGAGCGGATCGAGCACAAGCCACCCCGTCAGCATCGCGGCAAGCAGCCCAATGACTGCTCCCGCACTCGTCCAAGCATCGGTGAGGATATGCCGCCCGTTTGCTTCGACAACGAGCGAGTGCTCTGCTTTCCCCACCCGCACGAGGTACCAGCCAAGCACAGCGTTGATTGCGCCAGCGGCTGCTGTCAACGCAGTACCGAATCCCAAGTGCTCCACCTGCGGGCCAGTGATGAGGCGCTCAATGGCTGTGTAGAGAATCAGCAGTGCCGCAAGGCCGATCAGCCCGCCTTCAAAACCTGCACTGAAGTACGTGATCTTGTCGTGTCCATAGGTGTGATTCTCGTCCGGCGGGCGATGGCTCCAGCGGAGTGCGAGCCAAGCAAATGCAACTGCCAATTGATGAACGACTGACTCGAGCGCATCGGATAAAATCACGGTTGAGCCCGTTCGCACGTAGGCGTACCACTTGATGGCGAGCATTGCCAACCCGACACCCAGCGAAATATTCATTGCGCGCCGCTGGCGGTGCGTGCGGTGGTATGACAAGGCAGAGTCGAGACCGTCCAAGAATCGGGCGTATCTTTGTGCACACAACGCACGAAAATAGCAATGAGCAATCTTACACTGCGGGTGTTGGTCGCGATCGTAGGCATCCCGCTCATTGTCGCTCTGGTCATCGCAGGCAGTTGGTGGCTGGCAGCGTTTATTGCGCTCGTTTCGGGGCTCGGCGCTGGCGAGTTCTATCGCCTTGCGCAAGCAAAAGGCGCCACTCCACACACTGCGATCGGAATTGCTGCCGCGTCTGCACTTCCCCTGGCGCTCGCCGTTGATCCGGCGCTTGTCCCACCAGTCCTGACGGTTGCGTGCATGGCAACCTTCGTTGCGCAGCTACGCTCTGGACCGGACCATGCTATCGCATCGGTGGGAGCGACAGCGCTCGGCATGCTCTATCCGCCTCTCCTCCTTGGGTGGATCCTTCCCCTCCGCCAGTGGAGTGTTGCATCCCCTGATGATGGCGCATGGCTGTTGCTTGTGACCATCAGCGGAATTTGGATGTGTGATACTGCTGCGTACTTCGTAGGGCGGTGGCGGGGAAAGCATCCGCTCTCGCCGCGCACCAGTCCGAAGAAAACATGGGAAGGAGCACTTGCAGGATTACTTGCAAGCGTTGTGTGGTGTGGCGTGTTAGTCCCGCTCACACTCGGATGGGCAGCACCATGGCTGGGTATTACCATTGGCGTCATCATCGGCACCGTCGGTCAGGCAGGAGACTTGGCCAAGTCGCTCCTCAAGCGTGATGCAGGCGTCAAGGATAGCTCGGCGCTCATCCCTGGCCATGGTGGTGTCCTCGACCGCTTCGATAGCATTACTGCAACAGCACCAGCAGTCTACGGGCTATTGGTGCTCCTTCGGAGCGCATCAGTCGTACCCTAACCATCCACCTACTGGCCAATGGAGCCTGTTGCCCTCATCTTGGCAGGAGGAACTGGAGCACGGCTGTATCCACGGAGCCGGCAGGCACATCCTAAGCAACTGATTCACCTGCTCGGCGATGGAACGCTGATCCAGAATACCTTTGCGCGATTGCAACCGGTCTTCCAGCCCCAGCGCATCTATACCGTCACCACCGAAGAACTGGCTCCCCTGATTTCCGAGCAACTCCCTGCACTGGCACCAACGCAGATCATCGCTGAACCATTCCGCCGCAACACCGCAGCTGCACTTGCGCTGGGAACGGTGATCCTTGAACGCCTCTATGGTCCGACTGTCGTCGTTGCCGCCGTACCATCGGACCATCTGATTTCGAACGTCCGTGAATTCCAGATCGCTCTCGAAACTGCTGTCGAGACAGCAAAACGTGCCGATGCAATCGTTACCATCGGCGTTGTTCCCTCACGTGCAGAAACTGCGTTCGGATACATTCAAGTTGCCGACGAACCACTTGCTGAGCACTCGGCAGTCCCAGTGTACCCCGTCCGTGCATTCGCCGAAAAGCCCGACGCTGCTACAGCAGAGCGTTTCGTCAGCGCGGGGGACTTTCTCTGGAACACTGGGATTTTCGTTTTCCGTGCTGATGTGTTTTGGAACGAGTTCACGGAGCATTTGCCCGACTATGCAGAGCTGTTCGAGTCGCTCCGGCAGGTACGCGAACCATCCTCATTCCCAGAAGCAACCGAGCAAGTCTATCGGCTGATTCGTGGAATATCGTTCGACTATGGCGTCTTGGAAAAAACTCGGAATGTGCTCTCCGTGCTCGGTACCTTCGAGTGGAGCGACCTAAGCTCTTGGGATGAACTCTGGCGTCTGCAGAAGAAAGATCCCCGGCAGAACGTGCTGGAAGGAAGCATCTACGCACTCGACACCAAGCGCTGCTACGTGAGCGCCTACAGCAAGGTCGTCGCGCTTGTAGGGGTGGAGGATTTGATCGTCGTGGATACTGACGATGTCTTGCTCATTTGCCGGCGTGGATCGAGCCAGCGTGTTGCTGAAGTTGTGGACATGTTCCGCCGCAAAGGGAACACTCCGCTCCTGTAGGCATGCATCAGATTGGCAAGGTTGTTGTACTGCGTTCGATGATGCGGTGCACATCGAGACTTATCGCTATCACTGCCGCAGTGCTCTTGCTTGCAGGCTGTGCGTCCGCGGTGCGCTACCGCTCTGTGGAAGGCACAGCCGCAACGTTGGACTATGCAACCACGAAGTGGCGCGGCATCGCTTCGTACTATCACGACGACTTCGACGGTCGCCTCACCGCAAGTGGTGAACCGTTCCACCAGAATCGCATGACAGCTGCGCATCCATTCCTGCCGATGGGAACACTGGTCCGCGTCGTCAATCTCCAGAACGGCCGCAGCGTCGTGGTCCGCATCAACGATCGCGGACCACACAAGCCGGGACGCATCATTGATCTCTCACGCGCCGCAGCGATACAGCTCGGCATTATCGAAAGCGGCACAGCAGAAGTCGAAGTGAGCATCGTCGCAGGCGCGCAGTGATCAAACCCGAAGACCGACGCAATTTCTGCCACAAGGTGTGCTGCAACCGCAACACCAAACGCGCTGCCGTGGCAGTCCACATCAGGGAGAGGGCATAATTTTGTTTCCAACCTTTCATTCGGCATGTCTGATGCGTTGGTGCTGGGTAAGCATCTTCGGTGCAGCACTGATTTCCGCATCGTGCGGAAGTGAGCCATCCTACTGGCTTTTCTTTGAGCAGAGCGGTGGGCTTGGCGGAATTCCTCAATACCAGGTGGAGATTGATTCTCTCGGTGTTTGCACGATGGCGGTGTTCTTCCTGCCAGGCGATACTCTTGCATCGGTATGGCACACAGAGCGCCGGCTCGAGCGTTCGCTCTACCGAAGATTGGGTTCGATGCTCGTCGATGTACGCACGTGGGCAAACGATGCACCGCAGAATGATACGCAGCACCCCGACGCGCCAATCCGCTTCCTTCGAGTCCGTCAGGCTGGGAGCGCGACTCAGGTGTACTTCCGTGGGCCGCTGCCGAGTCCTGCGCACAACGTTGTTGCGCTACTCGATTCCATCGTTCTCGCTGCTCGGGAAGACGCTCTCCGAAGTGGCAATCCGCAGCACCGCTAAGGTGCTCACAATAGCACCACTCCGTCGGTCGTTGTAGAGTCCGTTTCACTCATGCCACGCAACTATGTTGCTGCTTCGTACCGCCTCGATGGCGGTTGTTCTACTGACGACTGCGTTGGCTGCTGGCAATGGCGGCTATCGCGTCACCATAGATCTAACTCGTTGCTCCGATGACCGTATCACCGTCGAAGTCGAGCTACCCTCGTCGCTCTCCTGCAGTGAGTGCCGATATATCCTGCCCCGCTCGGTGCCGGGGACGTACTCGCTCGATCGCTACGGACGATTCATTGTGGATGCACGTGCATTCGATGCCTCGGGAACGGCACTTGCAGTCCGCCGAGACGATGATGACATCGTCGTCGAAGGCAGGCCAGCGCGAATTGTCTACGCTGTCAACGATACGTGGGACGATCCCGCAGGGGCGGACGTTTTCAATCCTACCGGGAGCAACATTCAGTGCGATACAAATATTGTGCTCAACTTCCACGCATTCGTCGGTTACGTCGAAGGAGCAAAAAATCTTCCCTACCACATCTTCGTTCGCAAGCCACGCGGATTTTACGGAGCGACCTCGCTCGAGCGACTCTCCAGCACCGACACCAGCGATGTATTCCACGCCCAATCCTACATGGAGCTGGTGGATAATCCGGCGATGTACTGCTCTCCCGATACCACGAGCTTCGATCAAAACGGTGTGCGCGTCATTGTCGCTGTCTATTCGCACAACAAGCGCATGCGTTCGGATACTGTTGCGTCTGTGCTCAAGCCTACCCTTGCTGCCGTCGCTCGGATGCTCGGGACGATGCCGGTGGATCGCTACACGTTCCTGTTCTACTTTGCCGGGACGCAGCAACGGGAGATTACCCGAGGGCTTTCGTTCGGGGCACTCGAGCATGCGCACTCATCGCTCTACTTTCTACCCGAAGGCCGCGGTGGCGAGAATATGGCACGCGAGATGATCGCCTCTACAGCCGCACATGAGTTCTTGCACATCTTGGTGCCGCTCAACCTCCATAGCGAGCAGATTGCGGATTTCGATTTTCGATCGCCGAAAATGTCACGGCACCTGTGGCTGTATGAAGGGTGCACCGAATACTTCCAGCTGTTGGCACGCGCACAAGACACCCTTCTCGAACCGGAAGCATTCCTGCGAGAACTTCTCTCGAACTTGCGGACGATGCAAGTGTTCTATCGCACCACAGGGAGAGTGTCGCTTGTTGAGTTGAGCCAGCGCGTCCTGGATCCTGAGTACCAGAAACTTTATCCGGTTATCTACATGCATGGCCCCGTTGTTGCCTTCTGTCTGGACGTCACCATTCGGCAGCTCACAGGAGGGAGGATGGATTTGCTCGGCGCAATCCGAGAGCTCATGCGCAAGTATGGACCCGATCGTCCATTTCGCGACGATGCGCTCTTCGATGAATTCGCGCAGCTGGTGCATCCTGAGCTTCGGGAGTTCTTCCGCCGTTATGTCGAGGGAACGGAACTGCCACCGATTGAAGAGTGCCTCCAGGTGCTGGGGTATCGTTACCACGATAGCACACAGGTGGAAACGTACCAATTTGAATCATCGGCTTTTTCTCTCCGAAGGTCAAGCGAAGAGCCAATCATTGTCACGCGAGATACAGCGAATGTTTTCGGATTCCGCAACGGCGACACGCTCGTCCGAATCAACGGTATTCTGGTGACCCCGGAGAACAAGTACGAGCTTATGAGCAAGTACATCTGGGCGCCGCAGTCACCAGACACCGTCCGTGTCCTTGTGCGCCGTTCGGATGGATCAGTCGAACTGCGTGCTGCGCCAACGAAAGGTTACCGTACCGTACGGTATGCATTCAGTCCCGATCCTTCGCCGTCTCCTGAGGCACTTGCCTTTCGGAGGCAGTTCTTCCGGAAAGGCAGCTAACCGTAGACTCTGGGGGAGCACGCGCTACTGCGCGGGGACCAGCGCCTGTTTTGCCTGGTCAAGCAGCTTCATTTCCGTCAGGATAAGCAACTTGAGCGCCTCGACCATCGGAGTATGGTTATCAGAATTTGCGGTGGGCGAATTCAGATATGTGTTGATCGCGTTCAGTGCAGCGACGAGTGAACGCACGCGGTCGACCAAGTAGGGATTTGCTGGAAATAATCGCAAAATAATCTCCCTTTTCTTACGGGCAGAATTCTCAGATCCAGAGCACCAGTGTTGTGTACGTTCCCATGTGCTGCCTTCATTGCCCAGCTTTGTCGCACGCTATATCTGTCAGGGGCCGGCACCAAACTCGTCCTTGGCGAAGGAGCGTATCGCAGCGCCAGCGCGTATCATCAGGTAGCGGGTAATCGCTCATCGTATGCAGACCCCGACTTTCCTTGCGGTGCAGTGCACTCTGGGTAATCAGCCATGCGACGGTGACCATGTTGCGGAGCTCGATCAGCTCGGGCGTGAGCTTAGTGCGGCGGTAGAATTCCTCGACTTCATCGCGTAACAGCTCGATCCGCCGCAATGCCCGCTGCAGACGTAACTCCGATCGCACGATCCCCACGTAATCCCACATGACCGATTGTAACTCCTGGCGATCATGCGCAACGAGCACCCATTCTTCGGCGTTTGCGGTTCCGCTATCATCCCACGGCAAAATCTCATCAAATTCTGCCCCGAGTGGCGCGGGCGGATGCGCAACGAGATACGACGCAGCACGTTTGGCAAATACAACGCCTTCAAGCAGCGAGTTACTCGCCAGCCGATTAGCACCGTGCACACCGGTGCATGCTACTTCGCCGCACGCAAATAGTCGCTCAATGCTTGTTCGGCCATACAAGTCCGTCCAAACACCGCCGCAGCAGTAGTGTGCCGCAGGAACAACAGGGATCATGTCCTCCGGAAGCTGAATGCCACGCCGCGCACATTCACGCGCAATTGTTGGGAAGCGCTCCCAAACTTCTCGTTTCTCCATGTGCCGAAGATCGAGCCATACGTGCCGATCACCGCGCGTTTTCATCTCGTGGTCAATTGCGCGAGCGACGACATCGCGCGGGGCAAGTTCCGCGCGGTCGTCATAGCGCACCATGAAGCGTTCACCGCCGCAATTACGGAGCACTGCACCCGCGCCCCGGACAGCCTCACTAATCAAGAACGCCGGCCCTGGACGGCTGGGATCATAAAGCGCAGTAGGATGGAACTGGATGAATTCCATGTTGGCGATAGTTGCACCGGCACGGTATGCCATAGCAACCCCATCGCCCGTTGCAATCGGTGGATTGGTCGTATGCGCATAGACTTGCCCGCATCCACCAGTTGCCAGCAACGTTGCGCGTGCAAAGAACCGCTCGACCTGCCCATTTGGCAAGAGTGCATAGACGCCATAGCATGTCGGCGCTGCTGAGCGCTTTCCACCGCGGCGGTGATGGCCCGTCATCAGCTCAACTGCGGTCGCATGCTCGACGATGTGGACAGTTGTTCGTTTTGCTAATGCATCGAGGAGTGCTGCTTCGATTGCGCGCCCCGTTGCATCCCGCGCATGGACGATACGGTTGTGGCTGTGTCCTCCTTCTCTGCCAAGATCGAGCGTGCGTCCGCGTCGGGTAAAGTGCACCCCGAGCATGCGGAGCTCTTCGATGACGTGGGGAGCACTGCGAACCATCACTTCTACTGCCGGCCGATGGCACAGCCCTGCACCAGCCCGAAGGGTATCCTCGATATGCGCATCGAACGAGTCAGTCTCCGCAATAGTGGCGCTGATGCCGCCTTGGGCGTAGTTCGTATTCGATTCGGCCTGCTGCTTTTTCGTTAGAATGATGACGCTGCCGCTGTCCGAAACTTTGAGCGCAAAATAGAGCCCAGCAATTCCACTTCCAATGACGACGTAGTCAGCGTACTGCGGCATCCGAATCAGCGACGATCGCGAGGGGGATGACGCTCGAGCTCTCGGCGGAGTTGCTCCAGCTGTGGCTGAAGTTGTTCTATCAACTGGCGAAGCTGCTCAAGGTAGCGTTTGTTGAAATTCTCCAGTTCGATTAGTGCTTGTTGATAGGCTGCGTTGAAATCGTCGATCATGCGATCGAACATGCGCGGATCGAACACTTGCCCTACCGCGGTGTCTTGGGCATAGGATTGCCAATCATATTGTCGCAGGAGATCGCGAATGTGGTCAAGTTGCGGCTGCAACTGCTGCCACACGCTATCGAGCTGAGAATGTTTCTCAAATCGTGGCGCTGGCGGCAATTGAATTTCTGGAGGGTAGAGCCGATGTGGCGGTTGAGCAACTCGATCGTCAGGTTGTGGGTGCGCGGGTGCATCCTGATTAAATCGCTGGCTCTGTTGTGGGGAAAGTATCCCCTCCTTTGCTAATCGCTCAGCCTCCTTTGCGTAGCGCTCGGCTTCTTTTGCGTAGTGTTCAACGTCTTTGGCGTAGCGCTCGGCTTGCTTTCGGTATTCAGCAGCTTGTTGCAGGTACCGTTCGATCTTCTTCCATGATTCCAGAGCTTCCGCTCCTTGATGGACCATAGCATTCCATGAAGCATCGTCTTGTTGGTGCGAACGATTTGCATGAGATTTGTCCGGAAATGCTGGCGCTGTCGGGGACGTGGTACGTTCGCGCGAGGACTTCTTCGCCTCTTGCCGAGATTGGAGCATATTGTTCTTCGTTGGGGGCTTGTAGTCGAGTACGATGATCGTATCGAGCACCCCCTTCGAGTAGAGCTTGATGACGGTTTTTCCTGCGAGCGTGTCGAAGATCGCCATGTTATGCCGCCGCTGCTGGGCGGAACTTGCAGCGAGTGCGAGGAGGAATACCCCAACCAGTACAATCATCTGCCGCCTCATCATCGCGAGCTCCAATTAATTGTCCGACATGCGGTCCGAAAATACTATTTCAGGGTACAAAAAACACCAAGCGGCCGCTGCTGAGCTCCAAGCGACCGCTTCGGGTGGATGTACTCCGGGATAGGTAGATCGCACAAGCGAACGTTTTTCTATGCGTACACGCAGTCATCGCCCGGAACTTGTACCTCTGTCTGCTGCAGTGCAGATTGGTAGAGAGATTCAATCACACGCATTCGCTCGACTGCTTCGTCAGCTGTCGAGATAATCGGCACCAGTCCTTGGATGCCTGCGATGAAGTGCTTGAGTTCTGCTTCGTACGCCCGCGTGTAGGCTTCCACGTTCGATCCCCGTTGGGGTGGAGCTATGATCGAAACACCAGATTCACGCTGACGGACGACCTTGAACGGATTGATGAACGCACTCCCATTCCGTCCGTACACGTTGCAGTAGAAGAGGTCCTCCGGTCGAACAAGTGACCAACTCGTCTCGAGCGATGCGACGCTGCCATCAGCGAAGTTGATCGTCGCAATCGCAACGTCCTCGACTGTTGGATGTGCGTTGTAAAACAGTGATGCAGACACCGAGCGTACCGTCGTCGAGCGGAACAGATAGAGCAGCAGATCCACGATGACGAGCCCAAGTTCGAAGAGAACACCACGACCATGCTGCATCGCGAGCATCTGCAGACGGTTATCGCCCATAAATGGCTTGAGCCACCCTGCTTTGGCGTAGTACACATGCCCGAGCTGCTGTTGCTCGATGTAATTCTTCATCAAAACGACGTCGCTACGGAACCGATGGTTCATGCCAACCATGAGTTTGACCCCCTGCCGCCGGGCTTTTGCTGCAAGCAGCGCAGCTTCGTCGCTCGTCAGTGCCAGGGGGCGCTCAACGAAGGTATCCCACCCTGCTTCGATGCATGCCGAGACAAGTTCAGCATGCGTACTGGTCGAGCTGCAGACGTCCACTGCCGCAATTGGGAGGGAACGAAGCTCCTCTACCGAACGCACAGCGTACGGAACATCGAAGCGTTCGGCAACTGCACGCGCTTTCGAATAGTTCCGGTCACAGATCGCAACGAGCTCCACCGACGGCAACCGTCGCAGAATTGGGAGGTGGATGCTCTGCGCAATGTTTCCTGCTCCTACGAGCGCAAGCGCGACCTTTTTCATTGGTGCCTCCTTTCGTCGTGGTGGTGGCTATGGAAATACAGTGGAAAATACCGTGCCATTTCGGTGATTGTTCCGCCCTGCGGAACAAAAAATGTGCAATGGCGCTGCATAGCAATTCGAAGTCCTGCACTTTTGTTTCGCAGCGGTCCAGCGGTGGTGTCAACACTTTTCGACAGTGACAAGTTTCGCTGACGCTAACGGAGGTGCGGAAGGACACCTGAAACGATCCGTTCCAACTTCGGCGCTGCTTCCTCGGCTGCTGCGATGATCTCCTCAGCAGTCACCGCACGGAGTGCATCGGGAAAGCACTCGTCGGTCAAGATAGAAAATGCAAGCACCTGCATACCACTGTGCACTGCTGCGATCGTTTCAGGCACGGTACTCATCCCCACTGCATCTGCACCGATCGCACGGAGGAATCGGTACTCTGCTTTCGTTTCCAAGTTCGGACCATGGACAGCAACCAGTACTCCTTCGCGCAGAAGGATGCGGTTCTCTAATGCAACCGTCCGTGCTATCGCTCGAAGCCTCTCTGAATAGGGATCGCTCATATCCGGAAAACGGGGGCCTAGCGTATCATCGTTGGGGCCGATGAGCGGGCTATCGCCCATGAGATTGATGTGGTCCGCAATGAGCATGACATCCCCCCGTCGGAAAAGCGGATTGAGCGCACCTGCCGCATTGGTTAGCACCAGCGTCTGCACACCGAGTGCGCGGAGCAGCCGTACTCCATAGGTCACTTGCTGCATCGAGTAGCCTTCGTAGTAGTGCACCCGCCCTTGCATGATTACAACTGGTACACCGGACCATGTACCGAACAGCAGCAGCCCACGATGGCTCGGTGCGGTCGAACGCGGCATGTGGGGAATCTCGTGATATGGAATGGCATGCTCGTGTTCGCATGCATCTGCTAAGCGTTGCAGCCCGGAGCCGAGCACAACCGCAACGTGGGGTTCCCATTGTGTCTGCTGGCGGAGGTAGGCAATACTTTCCTCGAGCATTTGACGGAGGTTGTTCATAGTCATCTGCTGCGTACTGGTTGAACACGTTCACTTTCGGCATACGCTCGTCCGTCGCGTGGATCGAGGGGTAACCGAATGCGGAAGGTTGTACCACTGCCTTCGCTGCTTTCAACATTGATTGTGCCGTGATGTGCCTGGACAATCCATTGCACAATCGAGAGCCCCAGTCCGCTCCCGCCAGGAGTGCGGTGACGCGCCTTGTCCACGCGATAGAACCGATCGAAAATATGGGGGAGATCATCGGCAGGGATGCCAATACCGGTATCGCTCACCATCAGGACGGCGCTTGCATCCTCGACGTGAAGCTGAACGCAGACAGCTCCGCCGCGTGGAGTGTATTTGATTGCGTTGTCGAGCAAGTTGATAACAACCTGCTGCAGCCGCGCCCGATCGCCGACAATTTGCACAAACGGCTGGAGCGTTGTCGTCAGCGCGATGCCTTGCTCTTCAGCAAGCACAGCAAAATCTTCAGCAACCGCAGCGACAAGTTCTGTGAAATTGAGCCGTTCCCAGTCCATCTGCGTCTGTCCAGACTCAGCGCGAGAAAGCTCAAGCAAACCCTCGACAACCTTCGAAAGCCGTCCGACTTCTTCCAACGCACTGGCAAGCGCTGCTTGGTATTCTTCCGCAGTGTGTGGTCGGCGAAGCATCAATTCAAGCTCGCCCATCAGGATTGCCAGTGGTGTGCGCAATTCATGCGACGCATCACTGGTAAACCGCTGGATCTGCTGGAACGACTGTTCCAGCCGCGCAATCATGTCGTTGAGGGTTGCCGTCAAACGGGCGATTTCATCACCGGATGCAGGCATCGGCAAGCGTCGGTCGAGATGGTGCGCGGTTATCTCTTGTGCTGTGCGCGTGATGAGATCCACCTGCCGAAGCGACGAACGTGCAAGCCAGTATCCACCAATCACGGCGATGACAACCACAAGCGGCAGCCCAATTTTGAGTACTGCAAAAAGCTCTCCCAACGTCTGCTCGATTTCCGTCAGTGGATAGCCAACAACAATCTCCACCAGCGGCGAGCGAACCGCTGCAACGCGGTAGTGCTGCCCACCGACAACAACGGTCTTGAGCAACGGATACGGCGGCGGCAGCGGCTCGGACTGCACAAGCTCCCAGAAGGTTGGCAGCGTGTCTTGGGTTCCCGCTGAGCGCCACAGAATCGTTCCCGACGTATCAGCGATCTGGATCAGGAACGTCCGCGCATTGAAGAGAATGTGCTCGTAGATCGCCATCCAAACGACGTCGGGTTCGCTGCCGAGCGAATCGGCTCCAAGTGTGTCGCGGCGGAGGGGTGGTTGCTCGAACAAAACCACCCCGTGACGACGGCGGAACGGCCGTCGCAGTGGCATTCGTGATTCCTGCTGCTTTTGCTTGATGATGTAATCGAGCGAAGTCGCTACTCGCCCGAGCGATGTATCGAGATTTTTGTGCAAGCTCGCCGACACAGTGCGATAGAGCGCTCCCGCAAAGGCAGCAAGTGCAAGCGTAATCAGCACTGCATACCATAGCGTCAGTCGCCACCGAAGTGGCAACCGACCAAACCAAGAGCGAAGCGTTTGCAGAATGCGTTTCATTCTGCTGCAAAGATGCAATTGCGTGCTGCGTCATCGTCACGGGTACCGTGCCATCGCGCAGCTAACCACCACGGCGCAAGCGTACTGTTATTTTTGCTTCGCTTAAATGCTGCACATGTTGCTTTTGAGGGCAACTGGCGGCACTCAGAGAGCATTTAGTTCCAACATTCCCCGTGTGTATCTCCGATGGAGGTATCTACGCAACCGATCCATCTGACCGATGAGAGCTTTGAACAAGAGGTTCTCCGCTCGTCTCTGCCGGTGTTGATTGATTTCTGGGCTGCATGGTGTGGTCCGTGCCGCCAAATTGCGCCCATCATTGACGAGCTTGCCGAGGAACTCAGCGGCAAAGTCAAGATCGCGAAGATGGATGTTGATAGCAACCCACGCACCCCGATGGAATACGGTGTGCGTTCGATTCCTGCGCTGCTTCTTTTCCACGAGGGGAAGCTTGTGGACACCATCGTCGGTGCAGTGCCCAAGCGCATGATCCTGGAGCGGCTGCAGCGGTATCTCAGCTAAGCGGTAGAGTCTCCAGCTGCCTCACATCTGCGTACTCTGCGAAGACCCTACAGCCCCGATGAACCTTCTCGCTGCTGGCGACGTCGGCGGCGCTCTTCTTCGCGTGCTTGGTCACGCTCGATTTCCTGAAACACCCGGGTCATCAGATGCTCGACGGCACGCTTGAGCTCGCGCACTTCTTCCGTTGCAGGGACAAACTCGGTGATGAATTGCTCCAGCTGCCGGCGGTTCTGCGCCACTGTTCGATCAACACCGCCGAACGTTTCCCGGAACCACTCGATGAATGTCCGCCGAATCGGTGTGGTCGCAAGTTCACCGAGGGGCTGTTCGAGGATACTGCGGTCTTGGCGAATGTGCTGCAAGAGCGTCTCGAATGCCAGCAGCGTTGCAATCTGCTCAAGGCCGTTGGAAGACACAAGCGAGTTCTGGATCGTCTCGAATGACTTTTTGAACAGCGCGATCTCCTCTGGGACGCCAACGGTGGCGAAGATGAAGTAGAGCTTGCTGATGTCCTCGTGCGTCACATGCGTTCGTGCCCGGAGGAGCGCCAGTGCACGGAGCAGATCCAGCGATTTGGCCTGCGTGCGTGGCGAGATGTAGAACTCCCGGTACGTATCTGCAGCTTGGCCCCGGTGCGACTCGCGGAGTGCGCGGTTGCGCAAGTGCTCGAAATGCCCAACAACGAGGTTGGCAAAGTAGAGGTCTTCGGGACGAATCCGAATCGTAATCGCTGGGTTGGTGCCTGTGATGATCGAGTGCATGTACTTGAGTTCGGCAAACGGTATTTTCCGCGGTGGCTCCGCAGGCTTGCCACCGTGGACCAGATACTTCTGCGCGATCTTGAACTGCAGGTATGGGTCCTTGTCGGGCAGGATAAGCGCCTTGTAGAGGAACCGGTCGAGAATCGCTTCGGTGACCTCACTGACGCGGAGGTAGTTCGTTGCGGCGATAACGGTGTGGATCCGTGCTGGCTGGTGGTGCACTCCGCGGATGAGCCGCCGCTCATTGAGCAGGGAAAGGAGTGCGCGGAGCGTGAAATCATTTGCGTCGAAAATCTCGTCAATGAAGCCAAACTCGCTTTCGACCAGCGATCCCTCGGTGTTGTGCTTGAGGATACCCCGTTTGAGCAGTTCTAAATCGAGACCCCCGAAGTAGGAATCCGGTTGCTGCTCTTTACTGGCCTGGATTCGGAAGACCCGCGCTCCTTCGAACATGGCAAAGATCTGCTCGGCAAGGAGCGTTTTCCCAACGCCGGTGCGGCTTTGCAAGAGCATGTGCTCGCCGGTCAAGAGGGCGCAGAATGCCTGCTCGATAACCTCATCACGTCCGACGACCCGTTGCCCGATGAACTGCGCTGCTTCCTTGAGTTTGAGCGCAATTTCTTCGACGGAAAGTGGAATAAGCTCAGTCTCCTGCATCGTTTGCTCAGTGCTGTCCGGCGGCGCCGATTGCATCCGATCTGTGGCCATAGGCATGCCCGAAACAAAACACTACCGAAAATACGACCACTGTACGAACACACTGGAATGGAACCGACACCCGCACTGGACTGGCTGCGACTCTGTGCACCAGTGTTTGCATGAGTGCGCATTGCGCCCGCCGTCGCACGTTGCGTCTATTTTTGCTTGCTCACACTGCTCAAGTCATGTCCAATGCCGCGTGCAGCGTTCGGTTCAACGTGGTACGACACCGCACTCGTCGTTGCGATTACTGTTGCACTCTACTCCTCCACTGCAGCGCCAGACCTCTACTACACCGACTGCGGCGAATTGGCCGGAGTTGCTGTAACGCTCGGCGTGGCGCACCCGACAGGATACCCACTCTTTACACTCATCGGTCACGGCTGGGTGCAATTGCCGCTTCCCCTTTCTCCAATCGGCAAGCTCGGCGTGCTGATGGTCGTTCTCGGTGCAGCAGCGGCTGGTTTGATGCATCGCCTTATGCTACGACTCTTGGGCGAGCTTCGATGGCTGGACGCACGCGGAATCCGAAGTGTTGCACTCCTGACGGCACTGCTACTGGCAACTGCACGGACGATCTGGACGCAGTCGCTCAGCGTCGAGGTCCACGCGCTGCAAGTGGTGCTCATCGTCTACTTGCTTTACTGGCTCATCCGATGGAAACAGACCCGCCTGCGGAGCGATCAACTCTGGGCAGCGTTTGCACTCGGTCTTTGCTTTACCAATCACCTTTCCAGCATCGTTCTGCTGCCTGGGACAATGCTCTTTGCCCTGATGGTCGGCAGCGGACGGTGGAAGGAGCGATTCCGGCAGCTGCTTCTCCCCGCAGGGATCACGCTCACGTGCGCTCTTGCATATGCCTACCTTCCGCTCCGCAGTGCAAGCGAGCCGCTCTTCAACTGGGGCGAGGTCCATCGCAGCCTGAGCAAATTCCTCTACCACGTGCTCGGTCAGCAGTACAGCGTCTGGATGTTCAGTGGATCAGCACGCCAACAGCTTGGGGTGTTTTGGTCGCTCCTGCTGCCGAACGTTGCAGTGCCATTTGCACTCGTCGGGACTTTGGCGCTCTGGAAACATTCCCGCGCACTGGCATGGCTGCTCCTTGCGCTCGCTGGCGTATGCGTCGGTTACGTGATCAACTACGGCATTCCCGACATCGAGCCGTACTTCGCAACTGCCTTCATCGTCGGAGCTATCGCGACAGGGATCGGGATTGCGATACTTTGGCAGTTTCGGCTGATACGGTACATCGCGCTTGTGCTGCCGATCGTGTACACGCTGTGGAATTGGCGGGCGGTGGATTTGCGACATCACTGGCTGGTTCGCGAGTACGTTCGGCTTGTCGTCGAGCAACTTCCCCGCGGGAGCATTGTGCTTTCGCAGCAATGGGACTACTTCTGCTCGGCATTTTGGTACATGCAGCAGGTCGAAGGCTATCGCCCCGACGTTGTGTTGATCGAAAAAGAGCTGCTCCGCCGGACGTGGTACCTCCATCAGCTTGCGCGCTGGTATGGCGAGCCAATTGCCCGTTGCAGCACTGAGATTGCGGCATATATGCCACTGCTCGAAGAGTTCGAGTCCGGGAAAATGCCGAAGGAACGCTACAGCATCATCCAGCGGGCATTTGTTGCGCTCCTGCGCGGATTTGTCAAACGCAACCCTGACCGCGCCGCATTCGCTACTCCGGAGGTGCTCGAAACAGAGCCAGACTTTGCGGCAGCAGTTACCAAGCGTCCCTACGGTGCAACGTTGGCACTCAACGCAGAACGGCACGATCTCCCACCGCCCCTTGTGTACGACGCTCGGCGCTTGCTCGAAAGCAGCAGTCGCTACCACAGCGAACGGCTCGACCGTGGGCTTGTAGCTCTTGCCTCGCAGGCATACGTCCGCACTGGCGACGCGCTGCTTGCAACCGACAGCACAGCAGTCGAACAGGCACGCGCGTGCTACTACGTTGCACTCCAGCTCGATCAGAAAAGCGGTGTTGCGCTCGAGCGTCTCTCTCAACTCGGGAGAAGGTGACCGCAGCATCATCCTCCCCCAGATGCTTAGCCGATGAGCCTGGCTTTGCTGACTGCAACCGAGTTGCGGCGCCAGGCGCGTGGCCGTGCGGGAGTGTTACCGACCTCCGCTAATCGAAATACGCAGCTCGACGCCCACTTCGGTGACGCTAAAACCAGGGTTCGATGCGCCCGTGGTGAATTCTCCGTTGTAGCGGAAGAACGCTGTGGCGGTAACCAAACGGCTCAACGTGTAACGTGCTCGTGGCTCGATGAGAATCGAACGCCTGCCGTCAACCTCAGTTCCGTTGGTGCTTTGCTGCGGCTGGCCTGGGCGCTCGCCGAGAAGGAACGTTCGCCGACTCGAGGCGCGGTACGACGTGATGAGCGAGAACTCGATGTCGTTTTTCAGGTCAATGCCCAGCAGTGGAAAACTGAACCCGCGGAGTGCGTAGTTCGCATTGAGTGCCAGCTCGTTTTGCACCTCTTCGGTCAGTGTCCGCGCTGCAACGGCGATACTGTAGTTGGTCCGCGTGTTATAGCGAAGGTTTGCCGTCAGCAGCCCTTTGAGCTTCTTTTCGTCGAAGGAGAAAATCGCCCCGACGAGCGGCTGAAACTGCATCTGTACTGTCTGCGCATTGACCACGCGGCCGTTGTCGGTCGTATAGGCGCTTTCGGTGTAGAGCGTTTGGTAGGCATGCTCAAGCGTGATTCGCTGCGCAAACTGATGGAGGATCCAAAACTTTTCGATCCCTTCCCATCGGAGCGACCAGTTAACCTGCGGCAAGTAGCGCTGCAGCACTCTCGGCAAAAACTCGAACGCCTGCAAGCCGCTGATGAATGCGTTGGTCATCGCGTTCTGCAGTTCGATCTGTTCTTCGATCGAGAGCGAATCCTCGCTTCGATTGCCGATGATCTGCGCGCGGAGCTGGCGGTAGCGCTCGACGACCGTCTCCGGGCGATTGTTGAACGCAGCGAACATCAACCAGTACGGCGCCGACAGGAACGTTCGCTGGTACTGTTCACTGAGCGTGACGTTGGTGAACGTCATCACCCCTTGCGCATCGGTTGTTGTCAGTTGGTTGCGGTTGATGCCGAACTGCGTTCTCCAGTTCAGTTCGAGTGTGGCCCCTTTCCACAAGGGACGCGTTGTGCGGATTTCCAGCCCTGTTTGCTGCGAAATGTTGTCCTGAAACTGTGCGTTTGGCGGTCGGATGCCGATGTCCTCCCAGAACTCGACGAAGGGAAAGCGCGGCACAACGCGCATTCCAACGCTCGCGTGCGGATAGCGAACCAGCCCAAGTTGGTATGCTGCCGATGGCCCCAGCAGCGGCTCGCTTGAGCGTCCGGTCACAAGGCGCCCCCAGAGATTTGACACGCCCGTCCCACCGAATGCACCTGGCGTATTGGCGGTGTTGTTCTGCGTAAAGCTTAGCGTGATTTGTTGGTAGTCGAAGAAAATCGAGCGGAAAACGTCGAGCACATCGCCAAGCACCGACGATTGTTTCGCAGCAGTATCGGGCTGCCCCGGGCGACGTGGCTGCTGCGTGATACCGAACCACGCATTGCTCATCGCCTGCAAGCGGAGATTCGCATTCCAGCGGATGGTGTTGTTGTAGCTGACTTGCTTGACGGCATCCCGCAGTCGCGGATCGGGCTGGAGGGGGTCGTTCCACATGTACGTTGTCGAGAACGAACCCGAGATGTCCAGGAAGCGATTGAGGTTGCCGACATTCGGCAGCAGCGGCCGGAAGTTGAAGGTTGTCGTCTGTTGGACGGAGATTGGCGTTCCGAGATTGATAAGCCGACTGTCATTGAAAAACATCGTGCGTGCCAGCTCGGAGCCCGTGCGCTGGCGTCCGTTGGGATCCAGCTCGAGTGGAACGAGCGTATTGGTCTGCGACAGCTGGTAATCGAGCATCGGTGAAAGGAGGCCACCTTCGGTGAATTTCCACTGGAGCGCGGCAGAATTCGTCGCCGTAAAGCCACGCTCGACGGGGGATGGAAACGGCAAAAACCAGGACTGCTCAGTTCGGCGGTAGCGGGAAAGGCGAGTCGAAAGTGAGATGTTCTGGGGCAGCAGGTTGATCTTCCAGCCGCTATAGGTTTCGAGCAGCGGAATTCCTTGCATCCACCCACCGAGCGAGAGCTGCGCAAGCGTTGCAGGTAGCGGGAGCGAGTACTGCGCCGTGAAATCCCACTGCCACCGGAAGCGTTCAGCATAGACCGGCGATTGCTCCAGCTCTTGCGTGTACGCATAGCCCAGCACGAGGCGGTTGAGCGTTTCGCGTATCAGCCAGAACGACGTCGGTATCCCAAAACGGAATCCGAGGATGCTCCACTGCGTCTGTGCGATATGGGTTCGTGCACGTCGGCGAACGTAGTCGGCACGGTCGAGCGCTTCCTGCTGCGTCCCACCGGCAGCTAAGACGCTATTGTACGCCATCACTGCAGCTTGCTCGATGTTGACGTCGCTCTGGGCAGCGAAGATGGGGATGCGATCACGCACCGTCCGAGTAAATGCAATCGGGATGCGGGCATCTTTCCACTCTTTCGGCAGGAAGCGTTCCGCGCCGATTTGGAGGGCGAACGTAAAGTCCCGCGCTTGTTCGCGCGTGCCGAAACGCTCCTCGAGGCGGTGGAAGAAGGGGTTGGTCTGGGTGTAGGCAGTGCGAATGGTTCCCAAATCTGCGAGCTTGATGTCGAGATTCGCCGTGGCAGCCCAATCGTTTCGAGCGTCCGGCTCGACAAGTCGGAGTTCATCGGCCCAAATCGTTGTGCTGAGCGCTTGGGGGCAGCGCTCGCGTGGATTGGCGATGCCAATCGAGATGAACATCACGCGTGTCAGCAGCGGATTGCCTTGGATGGCAAAGCGCGCCAGTGGATCGCCGGGAACGGGGTAGGTCTGACGCTGCCACTGGAGCGCGCTATCGCGCTGCGCCTTGATTGCAGCGAGCATCTGTAGCGGGATTGCTACGTTTCGCCACTGTCGGACGATCGGCGCGCGATACTCGTAGTAGTTTGCCGAATCAATGCCGAAGCGAATGAAGTACTGCGGCGCAGCTGTATCGCCCGGCGTCAGGAAGAGCGAATCCGGCGCAACGTAGTCCTGCCCACCAACACCTTTGATGAAAACCTTCAGCGTGCGGTAGTAGAAAAAGTCCTGCGGTCGGAAGAAAAAGCGGGTTGCCTTACGCTCGTCGCCGCACTGGAGATTGCTCACTGAGATTGCAAGCGACTGTTCATTGAGCAGAATGTCGTTCTGGAAATCGGGATTGGCAAGGTTCCGCGGTGGTTGGACGCCTGGCGGGAGTGTGTAGTAGTCCGGCGGTCCCGAATTTTCCTCGCGGTTGACAAACGAAACTTTGATAACTGTGTCGTTGGACTCGGCGCTGTTTTGGACCTGCGCGTAGTTGACCCGTTGCCACTGCGACCCAACAAAGCGCCAATCAGCGATCGAAACCTTGATGCGCCCGCCTTTGAACCACACACGGACGTACTGGATGTTCGAAAACAGTGGATTGCCGACCACCCGTTTCGCACCGCGAAGGGGGATGCGGTAGAGCCGCCAGCCGTTGGTGCCACCGCCGACCACTTGCGGGTTCGCATCGGAGGGATCGAGGTTGACCTCGTAGCTGAAGTAGCTGTCGTCGAGCGAGATTGTTTGCCCATTTTGTTTGTTGAGAATTTCGGTGTCGGGGAATTGCCCTAACTCTGATTGCGAGGCATTGCCTTCGTAGTTATTCCAGCGCAGAAAATCTGCATCCTCTTGCTGCTCGTTTGGCTTGGAGAAGTTGAACACGTAGTTATCGCGCGAAGGGTCTTGTTCGAGGTTGAGCGGATATGGATACGCTGCACGCTCTGCAGCATCATCGAGGGCATCAATGCCGACGTCCTCGCCGGGGTCAATACGACCATTTGGTATCGGTGCAGCGGCGGTGATGCCATCTTCGGTGTCGAGCCGATAGTTTGGGATGATGTCTTCGCTGATCTGGCCAAGGTCAATGAACATCCGTGCGCCCGGCTCGCGGTCTTCGATGCGCATCATGATGTCAATGTAGTCAATGTTCTCAAGGTCGAAGTTCGAGTTGAACGTCGAGATGAGGCGCTGCATCCCTGCCCAGAGTCGCTCGCGGTTCGCAGGGCGTTGCTGCCAAGGATTCGCCTTGACCGAGTCCCAGCGTGGATTGAGCGAGTCAATGTAGTTCGGATTGGGATTGTAGATACCACGGGTGTCAGGGTCGAAGGTGATGACAAGCGGTGAGAGTCTCGATTGGCCCTGGACTGTTTGCCGATTTGGGTAGATCTCGACAATCGGCACACGGGGGAGGAAGAAGTTGTACCAATAGAGCTTCCCACGGTAGAGAGCACGTTGCTCGTGGGCTGGTTCGATACTGGAATCAACCGGTGGAGAGGAATGCGTCCAGAGTGTACTGGTCAACCCCATCGAAATGAAGCGCTGCGCGCCTTCGAAGTCATCAATGTACGCAGCAGCTTGGTTGTTATCCACCGGGATTTCCGAGATACGTTTATTCGGAGTGGGCAGTTGCTGGGCCCATTCGCCGCGGAACGTAATTGTCGAGCGCTCGTTGGTGCTATAGAACGGCAACCAGTTGAGCGCATCGGTAAGCCACTGGGCATTCCAATTGAAGTTAGCATCGAAACCGAGCATCGTGTTCGAAATTGGTTCTTCGCCAAGACGGACGCGGTCTACGAGCGCTGCGGTATTGAAGTTCATCAGCGTGCTGCCGAGCGTCAGTGATGCGTTCCGCGTCCGCGAGAGCACCAGATCCGCACGCATGCCGAGCAACGTGCGGGTCTGGATGTTCATCACATCGTTCGATTCGTACTCGATGACTAAATCGCTGCCGGCGACCTGTGCCTGGGGATTCCGAATACTGACAGTGCCGGAGTAGTAGTCCACGACGTAGTCGTCGTTCTCCCGCAACTGGCGTCCACTCAAGAACACGCGGACGCTCCCAGGAGCGACGTTGAATCCGAGCGAAATCCGGCCCGCACTCTGGCCTTGCACTTCACCGATGATGAGCCACCGATCTTGCGCAGTTTGCTGCTGGGCAAGCGCCTTTTGCACGTCGTAGACTGCGCTGTAGTAGTACTGTTTGGCGAGCGCTGGATTGCCCCGCCGTGCGAACGCCGAATCGAGGCCTTCGCGGAACGGCTCAATCCACGGAAAGATGATCTCTCCGCGGACCGGGTTGAAGTACGGGCTTCCCGTCGTCATCGCTTGCTGCTGGCTTCCAGGGAGCCCTTGCCCAGCAGCAAATCCCCCGCCGGCTTGCTGCTGTGCTGGTGGAGCGCCGCCGGTGAAATCAAAAAGTCCATCGCCTGGGGGCTGCCCTGTCGAATTGTTGACGCGGTCCACACCGAGCGCCGTGACGAGCTTATCGGAGGTGCCTTCGAGAATATCGGTCGAGTCGTTATTCGTGCGCAGGTAGTAGATGTCAATCCGCGCATCTTGGGTCGAGACGTTCGTGGCGTTGATGAAGTAGATGTTCCGCATCTGCCGCGCCCAGAGATTGGGGAAGCCGGGCTGCAGGTTCGGTCGGTAGATGAGCTTCAAGATGAGCGTATCGCCATCTTTCGCAGTTGATGAGAGCGTGCCGTGGTAGAGATCATCCTCTTTCGCGGGGGTTGCGCCCTCAGTGCGGTAAGCGACTGCATAGGTGCGGTCACGTCGAAATCCCCAGATGTCGAGCGTGCCGAGATTGGGGTTGAAGGTAAAGCGTGTCGGGTCGAGCCGAACGAAACGACCACGCTCGATGCGCCCTTGTTGAATACGGACGTCCGGGCTTTTCATCGCTGGTGAGTAGCGTTCTCCTTGCGCGAATCGAATCGGAGAGAGTGTGTCGTAGGCAATGACTTCGATACCGCCAACCGCTTGGTCGCGGACGTCGGCGGTGCTCTCATAGACCTCGATTTCCTTGACAAGCAGCGGTCCAGCTGGCACGGGGACGGGGGTGGTCAATTGCCAGTACTGACGGTAGAGCGGCTTGTACGCTGTATCGAGGAAGAAATGATTTTCAGCGTAGTCGTAGGCACGCAGGACAAACCGAGAACGTGCTGCACCGCTATTGGCACGGAGGATACGGCGCTCGGCTCGCCGCTGCGAGGCAACGGTCTTGAGAAAAAGCGGACCGAACTGGAAATCGGCTCGCGCACCGAAGAGCGCTTGGGAGCCGCTAATGAACGCGCTGTTGGTCGGCAGTTGGACATTCCCCAGTTCGACGAGCTTGATGATGTCGTCGTCGTAGCCTTCGTAGCCGATCTTGAAGCGGTTGTCGAATTCAAATTGTCGCATGGTGTTCCAGTCGGTGCCAAGCCGGAACTTATCTCCGATCCGGGCACTGACGTTGAGCTGGATGTTCTGCGAAAACACCGGCGCAGATTGACTCTGCCCAAATGCACTCGATGCACCAAGGTTCTGCGAGTCCCACCGCCACCCAGCGCGGAGATTGACTTCCCCGTTGACGGTGATGCTGATCTCAGGCTTGCCAAAGATTGTCGTCAGTGGGTTGGGTGGTAGTGGGATGGCAATACCCGACGATTGCGAGAGCAGCTTGGCAAGATTGCCCCCCGAGAGCGCACGCTTGAGATCGTAGCTTGTCGAAAGCGAATCCCACAGCTGACGGACAAGCCGCCCCCGACGCTCAGCAAGGTAAGCATCAAGCTCGACAAAGCGCGGTGGGGAAACGTCAACCCCGCCGACTTGTTCGTGCAGCTCGACTGTGCCGTTGGTGTCGAGCTGCTGGAGAATTTCCACCCCCGATGGCCGTCGCGCCTGCGATTGCGCATCACTGTACCGTAGCGGAACTCGCCGGGAGGAGCGGACGCTATCGGCAAGGACTGCCCGTTGCAGCCGTAGTGCACCTACCCGTGCCAATGCGTACGCCGTCCCAACGGTGCCAACAACGACCGCTACAACGACAGCTGCAGATGAAACTGGCCACCTGCGCAGTGATGAACACGACACAGCTCGATGGAAACTCCGATGATGAATACTACCACCACTGTTGCGTGCAGAGAGCAACAGCGAACCTTACGTCACAACGAGCAGGTAGCACAGTAGAGCAACGATGCTATCCTCTTGGGTGGTGATACTGTTGCAGCGGATGCGGCGTTATCCCGCTGCTCAAAATTACACTTGTAGCAACTGCTATTGGTAGGTGCGTACGACGCTGAAGTGCTACTCGTATTTTCGCCCGCATTCGGAAGAGGCCCTGCTCCTTTCGGAGCAATTAGCCAACTGCAGTCACCAAACGTTGCGTTTTCGCCCGGAGCATCGGATGCTGTTGTTTTCTCCAACTCTTGTTGTGCGGTTCATTCTTGGCATTGCACTCATCCTTGTTGCCAACTCGCTGTATGCTGCTGGCGGAGAGTTTTCACCGTGGCAGTCTCGCACACGCGTCGTCGTACCGCTTGGCGGGCAATGGCAACGCTCGCTCGACGATGGACGCTCCTGGCAACCAGTCTCGCTTCCACGGGTAGAGGACGCCGCACCAAACCGGATCCTCTACCGCAAGACGATCCACCTTGATAGCACAGCCCTTGAGCGTACGTGGCACCTTTCCTTCGGCGGGGTGCGTGATGCAGTCGAAGTTACGATCAATGGTCAGTACCTGGGGCGATTTTTCAGTGGGCAGGTTCCCTTTTCTGTTACGATTCCGCGTGGCATCCTCCACGCAGGGCGGAACACCGTCGAGCTGAGCGCAAGCTTCGCCTCGGACGAAGCTGCACTGCAGCAGCGAATGCAATGGCGTGCTCCGCTCCGACCGGTAGGCATCGTTCGCCCTGTAGCCCTCATCGGAAGCGCGTCGGCAGCAACGATCGAACGCATAGCACTCGACCAAGAGCTTGACCAAGAGAAGGCACTGCTGCGCATCACTGCCTCCATCGGCAGTCAGCGAGGGAATGCTGCACCCAACCTCCTGCTCCGCGCAACGCTGCGGCAGGGCGGTACGCTCGTCGCGTCGAGCGAGCAGCCCGTTGCGCCAATTCCTGAACGCACATTCCCTGTCACAATGGAGTTGCGGGTTCCATCGCCACAGCTCTGGTCGGTGCAATCGCCATCGCTCTACCAGTTGCAGATCGAGGTTAGTGCTGCAGGTGTTCTGCTCGATGACCTCGAGCGCAGTATCGCGTTCCGTACAGTGCAGCCGGCTCGCGGCGAGCACGCGCTCTTTCGCATCAATGGTGCGCCAGTCCTTGCACGGGGGGTCGTGTACGTTGATCAATGGCATTCCCGTCCTGATGGGATGCTCGTTGAGCCGAACTACGAACGCGACGTCCGCCTGCTCCAGCAGCTCGGTGTCAACCTCGTGTACTGTGCGTGGCTACCTCCATCGCAACGCTTTCTGGATCTCTGCAGCAGTGCTGGGATTGCAGTGGTGCTCGATCTTCCATTTGGCGATCTTCCAACGCGCTACTACGCGGGGGAAGAGCTCCGCACACGCGCGCAGAACATGATGATTCGACTGCGCGATGCATTCGGTGGGGAACCTTGCATCGTTGGATACGTGCTCAGTTCGATGGCACCACTGTCGAAGGGTGCTGTCCAAGAGTTTATCGGCACGCTTGCACCGCTCGTTCCACCAGGCACGCTCCGTTTTGCGGTGTTAGCAGCTGGACATCCACTCGATGGTAGTGGGTGGTGGCAAGACGCTCCCACTCGATGCAGTGTTCATCAGCGACCAAACGCTCTGGCGCGGTCGCAGCGCTATCGAGCCGGAACTCTCCCGCACTCTTGCAACGCTTGGCCAGAAGCCGTGGGCACTCCTCGGCGGAGCGCTCGTGCAACCATTCAACCGGAATGGCTATGCAGATCCGCTTTCCGTCGAAGCACAAGCTGCAGCAATCAGCCAGCTCTACCGACTTAGCGCAGCCCACCGGGCCGGCGGCACGATCATTCGTTGCTTTCGCGACTATCAGACGCTCTTCCCTCTACTGCCAACGAATACACCCTCGGAGCAACTCTGCTACGAAGGGCTTCTCGACACCGCGCGGCGCACTCGGCTTGCATTCGAGATGCTCCGCGCACTCAACACTGGCGAACCGGAGCCTCTACTCCAAGCAGGGAGCTACGATGCTGGCACACCGTACGTGTTCATGGCTGGTGGCATGGGCGGACTGGTACTTCTTTTCTGGCTCATGAACCAATCTCGTCGCTTCCGTGAGTACATGCTACGGGCATTTCTGCACTCGCACAATTTTTTCATGGACATTCGTGACCAACGAATCTTGCTTCAGGGGCAAACGCTGCTGCTGGCACTGCTGCTGGCGACAACCTATGCGCTCGTGCTGGCAACACTGCTATACGTAACGCGCCAATCTCCTGCTGCTGATTACCTGAGCAATCTTCTCACACTCGAGTCCGAGCGGAAAGGCTCTTTACATCCAGCTTGCGTGGTCACCAGAACTGGCGATGACTGTCATCGTACTCGTCGTGCTCGTCAAGATCATTGGGGTTGCCCTCCTCGTGCGGTTGATCGCTGCCTTTGCCAAGCGAGCGGTGTTTTTCGCCGACGCACTGACGATGGTCGTATGGGCGTTGGTACCGGTTGTGCTCTTCCTGCCATTTGCGATGGTGCTCTTTCGCCTCTTGGCGATAACACCGCCACTGCTGTGGCTGAGCCTCCTTGCGCTCACAACGCTCTGGAGCATCCTCCGTTTGCTCCGCGCATGCTCGATCGTGTTCGAGGAGGTTCCCTGGCTGGTGTATGTCGCAGGGCTAGGGAGTATCGCGATTGTTGCCGGCATCGCTTGGGATCGCGCTCCAGTCCACGTTCGCGTGGGGAAGTTACCTTGCGCATTTTCTCCAACTGTTCTTCCCGTAAAATGCAGGGTGTTGTTGTGCGTTTTTTTGAGCAGGTTGAACATTGGTTCGATTGGCGATGAACGCCCTCGTTTCGCGTGCAGCACCGATGCAACGCAGCGAGCTGGATTTGAGCGAACGTGAGCAGACAATTCTCCGTGCGATTGTGCAGACCTACGTCCTGCGCGCTGCACCCGTCGGTTCCCACACGCTTGCCCGGATGCTGGCTCGGACGCTGCGGCTATCGCCGGCAACCATCCGCAACGTCATGGCAGACTTAGAGGACCGCGGGTATCTGACGCATCCACACACCTCTGCCGGGAGAATCCCGACAGATAAAGGCTACCGCCTCTATGTGGACTACCTCATGCAGCACGGCAAGCTCACGCAGCGTGAAGAGCAGGCGCTCCGCCAACGCCTTGCCAGCATCAGCGGTGAGCTGGCGCTCCGGACGGCCTCGCGGATACTCGGAGAGCTGTCGCACCTGCTTGGTGTAGCGCAACTGCCCAGCTTGCGGGATTTGGTCATTCGCCGGGTCGAGTTGGTTCCGCTTTCGTCGCAGCGGTTTGTCGTCGTCGTTGATCTCGATTCGGACGTTGTCCGCACCATCACGCTTGAAACCGATGCAGAACTCAACCCAACCGAGCTGCACGAGCTTGGGCAGGTGCTCAGCGAGCGGCTGGCAGGGCGCACGCTCGACTTTGTCCGCGAGCGCTTCGCACTTCTGATGCGCGAACAGTTGAGCCACCCTGTCCTGCGGGTCTTTGCCGAATCCATTGATGTGCTCTTTGCCCAGCACGAAAGCCAGCGCGTGTACGTTGCCGGCGCGCAGCAATTGGTCCAGCAGCCGGAATTTTCCTCGCCCGAACGATTCCGGGCAGTCATCGAGCTGCTCGAGAACGAGGAGATGATCATCCACTTGCTTGAACGCACCTGTGAGGCACCACTGTACGGTGTCCAGGTCAAAATTGGGCAAGAGCTCGGCGATCGGCAATTGACCGAGTACGCGCTCATCTCGACGCGCTACAAGGTCGGCTCGGCGACGTACGCAATCGGCGTCGTCGGCCCCAAGCGGATGAACTACGCCAAGATGATGGCGCTGGTGGGAGAAGTAGCTTCTCTCTTGGCTCGGCAAGAGCACGACGGTGGCCACGCTCGGCAATGACCCATCTGCGCCTTGAGCAACTCCGCAAGCTCTTCGGATCATCTGTGGCGCTCGACGGCATCGAGCTTGAGGTGCAGCCGGGAGAGTTTCTCGTCGTCGTCGGACCATCGGGCTGCGGCAAAAGCACACTGCTTCGGCTCATCGCCGGGTTGGAATCCCCGACGAGCGGCGAAATTTACTTCGACGGCCGCCCAATCAGCACTCTTCCGCCTCAGCGCCGGGACGTCGGGATGGTCTTCCAGAACTACGCCCTCTACCCACACATGACCGTTGCAGAGAACATCGCGTTCCCCTTGCGCGTGCGGAAAGTCTCCACAGCAGACATCACCCAGCGCGTCCGGCAGGTTGCAGCGCTGCTCGGCCTTGAGGGATTGCTCGAGCGCTACCCGCGTGAGCTTTCCGGCGGGCAGCAGCAACGCGTAGCCGTAGGGCGCGCGTTAGTGCGCTCGCCACGGGTGTTCCTTTTCGATGAGCCCCTTTCAAACCTCGACGCTCGGCTCCGCATGGAGATGCGGGCGGAACTGGCAGCACTCCAACGACGAGTCGGCATCACGACGCTCTACGTCACCCACGACCACACGGAAGCGATGACGATGGGTGATCGCATCGCGGTTCTCGATCGCGGACGGCTGCTGCAGGTCGGCACACCTGCCGAGCTGTACAGCGATCCAGCGGAGCTGTTCGTTGCAACGTTCCTGGGAACGCTGCCAATCAACACGATCGCAGGGGTGCTCGATGTTGCAGATGGGACGCTCCTGTTCCGGGCCCTCGATACCGCGCTCACGCTGCAGCTCGAGCCGGACATCCTCCGAAGACCTCCGCAATCATTGCCTCTAGACACAACGCTTGCTATCCGCCCAGAACATGTGCTCCCCTCGAGCGATGCTCACGTGCAGCTTGCAGTCGAGCGCGTCGAGTATCTTGGACACGAATGCATCGCCAGCGGACGCGTCGGCGGAAGCGTGCTCCTGACCATGCGTCTGCCGCCGATAGCCAATCTGCCGCCAGGCACATCGATTGGCGTTCGATTCGATCCCCGAGGGATTCTTCTCTTCGACGCTGATGGCAAGAGGCTCTGACCCATCAGGTACGTTGCGCCAGTAGAACCCCCGTAAGAGCAATCGCGCCCCCGATCCAGAACGCAGGCGGCGGCACTTCCCTAAATGCAAGCCACGAGAGGATCACCGTCAAGATTGGCTGCAGGTTATTGAACACCGCAAGCCGGCTTGCTTCGATTTGCCGAAGGAGCACATACCAAAGCGCCCAGCCAACACCACTGGTGACGATACCCAGGTATGCGATCTCACCCCACTGCCGTGGGCTTATCGCATTCGGTGGCAGCAGACCACCCGGCACAAGCGCGGCAACGGGCACAAACAGCCCCAGACCCCAGAGCATGCCGAACGCCGTTGTCGGAACGGCGCCGTACCGCTGCACAAGTGGACGCCCCCAGACAGTGTAGAACGCCCACGCACAACTTGCAGCCAGCTCCATTAGGTTGCCGATGGTGACCTCCGAGTGGAGCGAAGCACCGCGTTGAAACGCAACGATGACTGCACCGATGACGGCGAGCGCGATACCAAAGATTGCATGCCATCGCAACCGCTCCCCCAAGAGCACCGACGCGAAAACGAGCACGAACACCGGCGAGAGCGCAAACGCCAGTGCTGCGTTCGGTGCTGTCGTCGAGCGAAGTCCCGCGACGAAGAGATACTGGTTGAGCGGCATATTCACCAGCCCTAAGAGCGCAAAGCGCCACCAATCGCGCCACTGGAACGTTCCCGCAAGTCGCTGCCGCTGGAAAAAGCAGATCCACACCGCATACGCACAGACCGAAAAGACGCCACGGTAGAACACAACCGTCGTCGCAGGCACTGCCTGAGCAACCGAACGTGCAACGATATGCGTGCTAGAGGCAACAAGCTGCTGCAACGCAACAAGCGCAGGGATGTTCACAACGCCAACCCAAGGACGGTAGAACCCGACGAACGCGGATCCTACAAAACTCGTGCGGACATCTGGGGGCCGAGTGCGCCGTATCTTTGCGCCCACTTGTGTCCGGAACCACCCAAAACGACGCATGAAGAGTATGACAGCGCTCAGCACTGCTTCGCTGAGCGAACAAGGTATTCGGGCTACTGTCGAAATCCGCACGGTCAACGGTCGCTACCTCGAGATCAGCTGCCGGCTTCCTAAGCAACTTTCCCACAAGGAAATCGAGCTTCGCGAGCTTGTTCGGAGCACGATAGGACGCGGCACCGTGCAAGTGACTGTCAAAACCGATAGCGACTCACCGCTTGCTTCCACGCTCAGCCTCGAGCGCATCGAAGCCTATTGGCAACAGCTCGAAAAGCTCCGCAAGAAGCTCAAAGTCAGCACGCCATTGAACCTTGGAGATCTGCTCCGTATTCCGGACATCTACAGCACCGACGACGCAGCACTGCTGGAGCTTGCCGAACGAGAGTGGAAAGTTGTCGTCAAAGCTGTCCGCGCTGCGCTTGCAAGCCTTGATACCATGCGGAAGAACGAAGGCAAGGAACTAGCAAAGGACATCCGCACCCGCATCAAAACGATCGAAGAACGGCTCGACCGCATCGAAGAGCGCAGCATGCAACGTGTGCCCGAAGAACGCGAACGGCTCCGCGCGCGTATTGCTCAGCTGTTCGAGTCCGACGAAATTGACGAGCAACGCCTCCAACTGGAAATCCTCCTCCTTGCCGATAAGCTCGACTGTTCGGAAGAAATCGTTCGCCTCCGCAGTCACATCAAGTTCTTCCTCGAAGCGCTCAAGAGCACCGAGCCTATTGGCCGGCAGTTGAACTTCTTGCTCCAGGAAATGCACCGCGAAATCAACACCATCGGCTCGAAAGCAAACGACGCTGAGATCAGTCAAATGGTCGTTTCCGTCAAAGAAGAGCTCGAGCGCATCCGCGAACAAGTGCAGAACATCGAGTGATGCGCCCGCGGCGACTCATCGTGCTCTCTGCGCCGAGCGGTGCAGGGAAAACCACGGTTGCCCGCTACTTGCTCGAGACGATTCCAGGTGCAGTCTTTTCGGTCTCAGCCACGACACGCCCGCGCCGCTATGGGGAAATTGACGGGCGCGATTACCACTTTCTCTCCCGCCAGGAATTCGAACGGAAAATTGCAGATGGAGAGCTCGTCGAATACGAGGAAATCTTCGGCAACTACTACGGTACACTCCGCTCGGCAACTGAAGACGCGCTCCGCCGCGGCAGTGTGATGATTTTCGACGTGGACGTCAAAGGAGCACTTTCGCTCAAGCGTGCATATCCAGACGATACGTTCCTCCTGTTCATCGCGCCACCCTCGTTGGAAGAACTGGAGCGCAGGCTACGCCATCGTGGGACTGAAACTGAAGAGCAAATCCGCCGACGCTTAGAGCGCGCAGCGATGGAAATGAGCTACCGCGACGAATTCGACGCAACGATCGTCAACGATGACCTCGCGCGCACGCTCGAACAGGCTCAGGCGTTGGTTGAGCAGGCAATCGCTGGGCGCGTTTGACCGCCTCTACTTTCGAAACCGACTGTTGCCCAGTGATGCTGGTACCATGAGAAAGTCCAGCACTGGTCGTCTGTTGGTTGGGTGGCCAGCACTGGCAGAACTCAGTTGCAGATGAGGACAAGGCACCTCCTTCCATTTTGCAACTTCCACTGGTAGGAGCGGACACGATCGGAGCCATAAAGCTCGACATGCGCGCCGAGCAGATGCGCAAGTGCCAGTGCGTTGCGGGCAGGCACGCCAACGATCGGCAACCTGCGAAGGGTATCCACAGAAACGACGCTCAGTTCTGTCGTGCTCCAGCGTGGCACGACTGCGCCCGGTGGCGGCTTTTGTTCTACCACCACGTGTCGTTCCGATAGAGCAATTCCCCCGTGCGCTCGAAGCTGATGTACATCGAGCATCTTCTCGGCTATGGGAGCTGGTAGCCCCCGCAGATCCGGAACAATCGCACTATCACTGCGGACAGGCACTCCCGTGAGCGGACGAGCCAGCTTGTACTCCATCGCGATCGAAGGCTGCGCCATCATCGCCTCCACAATCCGCCGGAACAGGGGCGCTGCTGTGCTTCCGCCGTAGATGTCCGTACGTGGACGATCGAGCATCACGAGCACAACGAGCGACGGCGAATCCGCTGGGACTATCCCGACAAACGAAGCGGTGTAATCGCTCTTGGAGTAGCTACCATCGCTCCATTGCTGCGCGGTACCTGTTTTCCCTGCTACAGCGATTCCTTCGATGCGTGCGTTCATGCCGGTCCCACGCTCGACGACACCAGCAAGGAGCTCCCGCAGCACTCTCGCAACGCGCTCGGAGATGACACGCCGCCGCCGCTGGGGCGCGGCACGGAAGAGTTCTTCGCCGTCAGGCGAAACAATGCGCTTGACAACAAATGGCTGCATCAACACCCCACCGTTCGCGATTGCCCCGTATGCACACGCCAGTTGTAGTGGTGTGCATGCCACACCATAGCCAAAGCCAAGGAAGAGCAGATCGCTCCCACGAAGCTCCCGCGGTCCCTTGAGGACGCCGCGTGCTTCTCCGGGGAGCCCAACGTCGGTGCGAATACCAATCCCAAAATCCCGTGCATAGCGATAGAGCGTCCGAGCACCGAGCCGCTCGGCAAGTTGGGCAAAGACGATGTTGCTCGAATGTTCCAGTGCATCAGCCAGCGTACACGTTTCAAGGGGAGTGTGATCGGTGATCGCGCGTCCATCCGGAAGGCGGAACACACCGCCATGGCCATCGAAGAGGCGATCCGGCGATGCACGGTGCTCGGCCAGTGCAGCAGCAGCAACGATTGCCTTGAACGTCGAGCCTGGCTCGTACATGTCGCTGACGGCTCGCAGGCGGATAGCACCGCTGCTGGAACGCTGGGAGTGCGTAAACGCTGGCTGCTGTGCGCACGCGATGATTTCCCCCGTCTCGGGTCGAAGCACCAGGACGATTCCCGCTGCTGCACCTGTTGCAGCGACGCTTCGAGCGAGTTCTGTCTCTGCGATCTGCTGGACGTCCCAATCGAGCGTCAACTCGATCGAACAGCCTGGACGAGCGTAGTGCGCGCGTCCGTCGCCCAGCGTCGGTCGGAGTCGGCCGCGACCGATGCGCTCCATGATACGTTCGCCGACACTTCCCTGCAACAGCGAATCATAGGCGAGTTCGATCCCCGCAATCCCCCGGCCATCAACATCGGTTGTGCCCACCAGCGCTGCTGCCATCCAATCGTGCACATATTCCCGGCGATGTTCGCGAATGCGGACGAGTCCAGGCTCGCCGAGCGTGTCGAATGCCGCAGCGACAGGCAACGGCAACCCACGCACAAGCCAAACGAAATTCCGATCCTGCGCTGCGGCAATCCGTGCTCGGATCTCCTCTGCACGAGCACGTCCAAGCTGCTCGAGCAATGCTGCCACTCGCTCCGGAGCGCGTGCCATCTTGGGATCAAGTGCAAGCGACACTGCGCCAACCGAGGTTGCCAGCTCGATGCCATGACGATCGCGAATCGCTCCGCGCTGGCCGCTGGTGCGGATGCGTGCTCGGTACTGCTGCTCTGCACGGGCAAGCCACTCGGCGCGATCGAAGATCTGCACCATCAGCAGACGCACGATGAGTGCCAGCATCCCGATTGCCATCGCCAGTACTACCAGGCGACGTCGCCAGCGGAGCTGCTGCGGCCGGTACGAAAGAAGCTGTTCCATACTCATTGCACTCGCTCGATGAGAATCGGCGGGCGTCCGGGTTCGATCATTCCCAAACGCTCCGATGCCAGACGCCGAATGCGGTCGGCAGCTTCACGTCGCGCAATTGCGGCTCGCTCCTGTCGAATGAGCGTCTCGAGCGAATCGAGCTGGCGTTGCTTTGCCTCAATGCTCGTAAGGAGTTCGTTGATGCGAACGACGTTGCTCACCTGCCACAGCAGGCTGGTAAGCACCGCAACCACAGCGAGTGCTGCCCAGAGAACTCTGCGGAACAACATTGCGTTCTCAAGCGGAAGGATCATGCTGCACCTGCAAAATACTGCACTGCAGCGAGAGCACAATCTCTGCTGAGTTCATCCGACCAGTCACAATCGTGATCGCCTTCTGCAGCCAGTGTGGGCAAGAAATCTGCACGTTCACGCGAGGCTCAATCCTGCGTTCTGTATCGAATCCGCAACGCAAGGAGCTGAGCGTACTGCGTACGTTCGGGGGTGATCGGTTGGTAGAGCCCTTCTTGCTGTTCGATGTTCGGACGAGGAAATCCAGCCTCGACGAGCATCGTCGCAAGTGTTTGCGCAGCGCTGCTGACTTCGGATGTGCTGCCGTGTGCAATGATCGTGCATTCCTGGAGCGTTGAGCGGTACCGTTCGGCAAGCTCCAAGAGAGCTTCGTTTGTCGGCAGCGCTGCAGGGAAGTAGAACGCTTCAACTTCAGCAATGCGCTCTGCACTCGGCTGCTGGAACGCCAGTGGTACCTGCTCCTGCGCTACAGCACGCGAGCCACGCGTGCTGATCGCTTCCAGTTCGAGCAGCAATGGAACGTCGGGACGCAAGCGATCTCCGAAGGTGGAAAGGTCAATATCGAGCTTCAAGGGAAGACCGCCGCTTCCTGAGCGACGAGCAAGTTCGAGCGAATCCTGCCAGAGACATATTGTCCATTGGCGAAGAGGTTCTGCACCATTGGTCGCAGGACGAACGCGGAGAATAGGTGGGATGATGCTGCGCAGGGTGTCTTCTACTTCGATCGGTCCAAGAAGCTGCTTGCTCCCCTCGAAGAGCACACGCGCTGCAGTATCGCGCTCGTCAACCGATCCGCGGATGCGAAGGCGCTTGCCAGGGACGTTCCACATTGACTGAAAATAGCGTGCAATGTACTCAGCACGACGGCGAGCGATTGCGAGTGAGCGCCCATCGAAGCCGACCAACGTCAGCGTATCGGTACCAGAGCGAAGCCTCCTGCCCACGATCGGGAGCAGCGCATAGTACGCTCCCAGTGGGGAGTGGAGTGCTGCTAACCAGGACGTGTCCTGCTGCGATTCCGGCACAATGTAGCGCTCTGGGATGTCCTCACCGTCCATGTAGAGCACCGGCAACAACGGAAGGATCCGGCGGCGAGAATGCAGCTCCATCCGCAGAGGAAGCTGCTCCTGCGTCCCCGCAATGCCATAGGCAACAAGCGACGCCCCGAGTGGTGGAAGCGTTTCCTCCTTCGGCAACTCCAGGCTCGGCTGCTGCTTCAGTCGAGGCAACTCGATCGGTGCGTATGCCAGCCCAACGCCAACAAGGACGCTATAGACGTACCACTGCTGTTGCCGCGCAACGGGGTCCAGCGCATAGCGGAAGCTCAGTTCCGGAATCAGCCACCACTGCTGGGATTTGCCGAGCGGGATCGAAAATCGTGCGCCCGCAAGCAGCGAAGCCATCGAACGCGTGCTCGATTCGAGCGTCGTGGAACGCTCGTTTCGGACGCGCCGTCCGTTCTCGAACGTGCCGGCACTCGGCTGCACGAGTTCTTCCCGAATCGAAGCATCCGCCTGCTGAACGAGATCCGTCCCAGCCCCAACATAGAGGTCCACCAGCTGCGAGCCACGCACGCCAACGTATCCTTCCCACCGCATCGAACGGAAATGCGCATCGAGCGTGTGCTGAATAACAGCGTCCGTCGGTGTATCGTCCACGAGGACTGGCTTACGTTCGAGCGCGCGGAGCGTCCCGGCAAACTGCGCCACTCCCATCCGCAATCCGATGACTACCGATCCGAACGCAGGATACTCTCCCCAGAGCATACCGGCCGTCGCGAGTCCGCTGCCATCCCGAAATCGAGGGCAACACGTCGGGAGCTCTGGCAACGAAGAAAAATCTACGCCGTGGATTGTGACGCCCCCGGCGCCGAGAACGCCGATGCGGACGCTCCGCGGTGGTGATAGGGCGCCTTCGTCGCGGTCATCGTCCTGCCCTAGGACAGTACCAGTCCACAGAAGCCACCAGCTGAGCGCACATGCTATCCCCGCGCGCATCATCGTGCCAGCAGAACAAGCGTGCGACTTACACCGAATGGCGAGCTGGCTTGGAGAATGTACTGCCCTGGCGAGAGTACAAGCGCAAGCATGTACTCGACCGAATCACGCACCGTGCCGAGATCGGCTCTCCAGCGTTCGATGCCGAGAAGGTCGTAGCACGCAAGCTGAACCGGCATTTCTCGGTCAACTGCGATGCGCACGTGCAGTATCCCATCGCTCGGTTGCGGCTCGATGCGTTCAATGCGGGGTGGCTGCCCTGCTACGAACAGTCGCGTTGTTCCGCCGGCAGTGCAGTAGTCGGTGAAGAACACCGTTGCCGCCACCGCCTCCAATCCGATGGAGCAATCATCGAGCCATTGGAAATCTTCGATGTGAAGTTGCACCACCGGAGCATCGCCCCAGAATGTGCGGAATCGGAGAAGTGCGAGCGTATCTCCAACGAGGAATCCACGGCCACTCACAGTGAAGTGGCGCTCTCCATCGGCGATGGTGCCGCGATCCAACGGTGGTTCAGGCAGAAGTGTTGATGCGTTGCAGCGTACCGTAAAGCGGAACGGACGCTGCATCGCGCGGTACGAGCGGGGGACCGAGGGCATCCAGATAGGAACACTGATCACCTGCCCTGCCTGCGTGACGATGGAGCGAGGAACTGAGAGCGCTGCACCGCTGTAGGGCTGCGCGCAGATAACATCGCCCGCAATGACGCACTCGTACGGTTGGCGCTCACTCCCTTCAACCAACAACCGCAGACATGTGCGTCCGACCTGCTCAGCGCGGATGCCGAATGGATACGCCAGACACGGAGTCTCACTGGTCAGCGTAAACTGGCGAATCGTCAGCAGCCGTAGCTGCGTCGTATCAGGCCAGTCGGCGCGTAGGCGAATCTGCTGAGGAACCGTCGCGCACGCGAGCCATTGCACGAGCGTATCTCGCATCGTCCCAGGCGGCATCGTTCCCACCCAGATCGTCTGCGGTAGCGTCAGTGTCGGAGCAGGCGCGTAGCCTTCCACGGCAACGCGTTGCATCCCGACCGGTGTATAGACTTCAAGCGTGTCGGTGTGCATGCCGCTGGTGTTCGGGGAAAAGCGGAGCCAGAGCGTGATGCACTGCATCGCAGGCAGCTCACTGGGAACACCACGCGCCAGCGAGAACACTTTCCCACTGACGAAACGGATGGAATCTATCCGCAGAGCTTCCGACGTATCCGAACAGAGTAGCTGCGGCGGCAGAAACTCCAGCGCTGTTCCCACTCGGGCACTCTGCACATCGGGTGCAACCAAACTCAGGGGTGGTTTGATAACCTGCACCGCAGTGGAGAGTGCCTGCATTCTCCCAGTCCGATCACGAAGCTCGAAGCGGTAGCGCCCTTTCTGCGGCACATGCCACTGGTATGACGTCGCCGTCAGATTCTCTGCAAGTGGCTGCCAGAGGGTATCCCCAACCCGTTGCACCCGTAACGTAACCGAGTCGCTCGGCAGCGCTCCTGTCCACTCGATGCGGTAGAAACTGCCTGCGTAGGCGATTGCCGGATCGGTCGTGGGGTTGAGAAACTGTACAGTCGCAGTACCAACCTGCTCCGTGTTCGCAGCCAGCACCGCAACATCTGCTCCGCTGCAACTGGTACTGACGATGCGGAGTGCGCCAACAGTCCGCCCACTGGAGGAAACCTGAAGCTGCACGCGGAGGCGATAGCTCTCTCCCTTGCGGAGCAGAAGCGGGCCGGAAAGGCCGCCTTCGACGATCTGCACGGACTGATCAGCGGAGATGGCAAGGAGCGTCAAATCCGCATTCCGCGCGGTGAGGACAACGTCCTGCGGTGGCGTCAGGCCTGTTGGGTACGAGCCAACATTGCGGTAGCGCGGTATGACATCGAGCATGGGCAATTGCTCCAGCGGAAGTTGGTAGCCGAACGTTGCCGATCCCCCAATGCTCGGAGCATCGAAGATGCAGGATCGCTCGCCGACGCAATCATAGCTGCTTTGCCACGAGATAGTGCACGGCCGATACCCCGCAGCAATCGCCAGCACCTGTCGGACACGCAGCGGGAGAAGCTCGGCGGTAACATCCCCCAGCGCAATTCCACCACTTTCGGCACAGAGCGAGCGGAGCCACTGCGGCGGGCGGTGTCCGAGTGTCAGCACAATCAATCGCACTCCGGTCTGCCGCACCAGCTCCGCAATCCCTGGTGGTTGGGATGATGGGAAAAGATGCTCGGTAACGACCAGTGCACATCGCCACTGGCGCGTCGAACGCGCAGCGAGCACAACAGCACCAAGGAGCGTATCAGTAAGCGCACGCTGTGGCACGGCAACCTCCAGAGGTTCGGCACGCTCGAGGATCTCGGCAATGTGCTCAGCGTTTGCGGTGAAGTCCAAGGCAAGGTAGGGACGCCCGCCGAAGATCACCGCACCGACTGTACTCTGCGGTGGTGCGGTTGCTTCCCACGTCTGGAGCAGCGCGCGTGCTTGGCTTCGAACCAGCTCACTGGCCCAGTCGAGCGCCATGATCGCTGCACTCGGCGCAGGCTCCCACTGCGGCGGACACGTCACCGCCGCGGTCGTCTGCCGTATCACGCCCATTCGCTCGGTCACAAGGCGGTCCCGCTGCGGATCGAGCGGGGATGGATTCCCCTGGCTATCGAAGCTAAACAGCTGCATCGTCACCAGAGGGAACGAGGCGGCGGAAACATCCGCGACCACCAACTGCTGCGCGCTGGCTCTGCTCGCCAGCACGCAGAGTGCCATCATACCAAGCCACCAACGCCTGGAATGCGCACGCATGTTGCCACCAGTGCCGAGCATCGAAATGCTTCTATCGTGGGCAGAAAAAAAAGCGTGCCGTCGCCTGTTTGCTCCTGGCTCAAAATTAGCACAGCAGCATGCCCACCCGACGGTATCTTTGCGACCCCGACGTACGACCACTGAACCAGCAGCGTGTGAGCAACATCGAGCGCCTCCTTGATCAGCTCAACCCTGAGCAACGCCAAGCAGTGACGACAACGGAAGGACCGGTCCTCGTCATCGCAGGTGCAGGGAGCGGAAAGACGCGCGTGCTGACTGCGCGGGTGGCATACCTGATCGCAAGCGGCATCCCGCCGGAACGCATCGTCGCGATGACGTTCACCAACAAAGCTGCCGATGAGCTTCGCCACCGTATTGCTACGCTCTGCGATGCATGGTCTGCCCGACGCGTATGGGCGGGGACGTTCCACTCCATCTTCGCCCGACTGCTTCGTCGCAATGCAGAGCACCTGGGATTTTCCCCGAACTTCACGATCTACGACGAAGACGATTCGCTGGCCCTTATCCGCCGGCTTCTCAAGGAGCAGAACATTGACTCCAAAGAGCTTCCTCCGCAAGCAGTACGCTCAGCCATCTCCCGCGCAAAGAACGATCTCATCGTACCCGAAGAGTATGCCCAGCGCGCAGGAACGCTCCGCGAGCGACACATTGCGACGATCTACCACCTCTACCAACGCGCGCTCCGCCGCGCCGACGCGATGGACTTCGACGACCTGCTCGTGAACATGATTGACCTGCTGGCAAGCTCCGATGAGCTGCTCCAGCTCTATCAGGACCTCTTCCACTACATCCACGTGGACGAGTACCAGGACACCAATAGCGCGCAGTACGAAGTCCTCAAACTCCTCGCCAGTGGGCACCGAAACGTGTTCGCCGTCGGTGACGACGCCCAGAGCATCTACAGTTGGCGTGGTGCGCGGATCGAGAACATCTTCGACTTCCAGCGAGATTTTCCCGAACACGTCCTCATCCGGCTGGAGCAGAACTATCGCTCCACACAGGTCATCCTCGATGCCGCCAATGCACTTATCGGCAACAACCAGCAGCAAATCCCCAAGAAGCTCTGGACCGCGCGCAGTGGCGGCGAGCTAATTCGCGTTGCAAGCTTCTGGGACGAGCTCGATGAAGCCAGCGGCATTGTCCGCTACGCCGAGGAGCTTCGCGCTCGCGGAAGCGTCACAGCATGGTCCGATATTGCCGTGCTCTACCGCATCAACGCACAATCGCAAGCGATCGAAGATGAATTCCGCCGAGCGCAGATTCCCTACCGCATCATCGGGGGCATTTCGTTCTACAAGCGCAAGGAAATCAAAGATGCGCTCGCCTACCTGCGACTGCTGCTGAACCCCAGCGATGATGAAGCATTTCTCCGCATTGTCAACGAGCCGCCGCGTGGCATTGGTCAAGCGACACTTGAGCACCTGCAGCGTTGGGCACGCGAGAAGAACGAGACGCTGCTTTCGGCAGCGCAGCAGGCACGCTCGATTGGAGCAATTGCAAAACAGAAACAACTTGTACTCGAACAACTCGGCGCACTCATCGCACGGACGACTGCTCTCGTCGGCACACTGCCGCTGGGCGAGCTTGTGCACCAGTACCTTGATACCGTCGGTCTGCTCGGCTACTACCGCAATCAATCAACCGAAGAAGCGCTCGACCGTTTCGAGAACATCGCACGATTGATCGCAGATATCACGCAGTACGCTGCACAAGCAGCCGAGAGCAACACCGACGCCTCGCTTGCGGACTACATGCAGCACGTCTCGCTGCTGACGAGTGTGGATGAAGCGGCAACTGGTGACGCTGTGCAGCTGATGACGCTCCACGCCGCAAAGGGACTCGAGTTCCCCGTTGTCATCATCGCAGGTCTCAACGAAGGGTTGCTGCCACTGGTTCGCGCAACGACGACCGAAAGCGATAATGCTGAAGAGCGGCGGCTCTTCTACGTCGGGATCACCCGTGCCCGGGAGCGCCTTCTGCTGACGTACTCCCGGAACCGCTCGCGCTTTGGGCTGATGGAAGGAGCGCTCCCGTCACGCTTCCTTGGGGAACTCCCACCAGAGCTGCTCGATGCAGACAGGCCCGACGAGCTCCGCCGTACTTCTTCCTATGGGCTTCTTGCGGGGTTGCCACACGCTGCAAAAGCACCGCAGCACCACAGTGCACGGAATGGCTTCCGCCCAGGTCAGCGCGTTCTGCACCCTGCTTTTGGGAGCGGTACTGTCGAGCATGTCGAGGGGCGAGGTGCCGATGCAAAAGTGCGTATTCGCTTCGACGTCGTCGGCACAAAGCTCTTGCTTGTCCGGTATGCGCCGCTCGAGCTGATGGAGTAGCGCCGCATCGCGTGTTTGCACTGCTCCTGTCTTACTGAACCGGTGTGATTTTCAGGTACGACCCCGCCTCAACGGTTGTCCCCGTTGCATTCGAGCTGTTCTGCGCCCACTGCACCTGCACATTCCCGCCTGAGGAACCCATCGTGATGATGTCGCGAATGCGTGCGTAGCCATAGGTGTTGTCTATGGTGCTCCATGATACCTCGTCGCTGCTGGAGGTAAGCTTCGTATAAACCCAGTGGTGCTGGTCATCTTTCTTGAGTTCGGCGTAGAGCTTCATGCTGGCGCCGCTGGGAATCGAAACCCGGATCTTGATACCTCCATTACCGCCGGAAATGAACATGTACGCTTCGAATTCAAAGATTTGGTTGGCGCTGGCGGCGTAGAACAGAGCATTGTCGTTCTGGTATGTTGTACTGCTAGTGACGTTCTGGTTGCTGGTCTTATGAATAAAGCAGAAGAATATCGTGGGTACGTGTGGGTACCGTAGAAGTATCGTCGTTTGCAGCAGCTACTTGAACGCACGCCGGTGGGGCGCATAACCTTCCTACGGTTGAATTGTGTTCACCCTCCGCGTGCAGTTGCAACATTGCAGCATGCAGATCGTATGCTATGCTGCATCACCGATGTTTCACGCTATCTCGCTTTCTATGTTTCTTCACTTGTCTCGCGTAATCGCTGTGTTGATCGGCGCAACACTCATCTGCACTCTTCTCACTTCCTGCGGAAGCAGCTCCTCTGTCCCCATCGAGCGCATCACCCTCGGTCAGGGTGGCGGATTTGCGGGTCTACAAACAGGCTACCGGATCGAACGGAGCGGCATCATCGAAGAGTGGGAAATGCGCGGTGGCAGTATGCAACTCCGTTCCACAGCCAAGGTGCCAACCAGCAACGTCCGCCCGTTTTTTGCGCGGGCTGGATCTCTCCGGCTCGATACTCTCCACCTCGATGAGCCTGGCAACATGACGTACTGGATCGAGATTTCCGAAGGCACCACGACCCACCGCCTCCGCTGGAGCAAAAGCGAGCATCTTCCTGACGGCGTTGCGGCGTGGTACAATGCGCTCCGGAGCTATTGCCAGCAGGCAATCGGTGGGGGAAAGTAACACAGCGGCAGAGTAATTTTGCGGCTGCGGTGAAGTCTCTCCACCTACCCGGGAAGATTCGCGATGCAAACCAGGCTCGTAGCAGCAGCACTTGCAGCGATGCTGTGGGGAACAGGCGGGGTTGCCCAATTTTCTCTGCCGAAGCCACTGTTTGGGAAATCTGCACCGCGCTGGGTGCCTCCTTCCGGACACGTTGCCGTGCCTCCCATGCTCGACATGGAGAAACTCGATCGCTTGCGCACACAGGCGCAGCAGCAAGGGATAACCATCACGCCCGGTGATGCTGGCGGACGAACGATTTACGCCGATCGTACCTTTCTGGCAGCGATCCAGCCAAAAGCAACCCCACAGCAACAGCGCGGCACAATAGCAGTAGCGTTGGGAACAGCACTGTTGGAAAAAGTAGGTATCCCCTCGCCACAGCTCGTGCTGGAACGTCAGTGGCAAGACGAACTGGGAATGACACACACTGTGCTCAAGCAGACAATCTCTGGCATCCCCGTCTGGGGAAGTGAGATGCGTATCCACTTCGACCGCAACGGGCTCGCTCAGCTCACGCATGGAACCGTCTTCCACCCAGATTCATCCCTGCAGCTCGACGATGTAATTGGCGCAGATAGCGCGCGAGCCATCGCTGCACAGTACCTGGAAACTCGCCCCGAACTGCGAGGGACGCTGCAGTCGTGGAACGCTGAACGTTTAATCTTCCCCGAGCGAACTCCGCCGTGGCGTCTCCACTCTTGTTGGTATGTGACGGCATATCCCGACGCGCTCCATCGTTGGGAAGTTTTTGTCGAGAGCAAGTACGGCACTATCCTGTTCGCCTACGACAACACGCACTGCGATGGTCCCGCCACCGCCCAAGCAACCGATTTGCTCGGCCAGCAACGCGCCATCAACACCTACCAACTCCGCGGAACCTATTACCTGCTCGATGCCTCGCGGCCGATGTACAACCCGCAACAGTCGCAACTGCCCGACCGTCCTGTCGGAGCGCTGCTGACGGTATCAGCAAACAATACCGATCTCGAAAACATCACGCACATTACATCGCCGACAAATACCTGGAGCGACCCAACAGCTGTCTCTGCGCATGTCAATGCAGGCATCGCCTACGAATACTACCGCACCACACACGGGCGGAATTCTCTCGATGGAAGTGGGGGGACAATCTTCAGCGTCATCCACGTTACCAATAACGGTCGCCCAATGGATAATGCCTATTGGAACGGCAAGGTCATGGCCTATGGCGATGGAAACGTTGCGTTTCGCCCCCTTGCACGCGGCCTCGATGTCGCTGCTCACGAACTAACCCACGGCGTCATCGAGCATACCGCAAACCTGCAGTACCTGAGCCAATCGGGTGCCATCAATGAATCCATGGCGGATGTTTTCGCGATGATGGTTGATCGGGATGATTGGCTCGTTGGGGAGGATGTCGTCAATCCCACGTACTTTCCGTCTGGGGCACTACGCAGTTTCATTGATCCCCACAATGGCGGCAATAGCCCTCGTGATCCAGGCTGGCAGCCGCGACACATGAGCGAATACCAACAACTCCCCGAGACCCCCGAAGGCGACAACGGCGGTGTGCACGTCAACAGCGGTATCCCCAACCATGCCTGCTACCTCCTCGCGCAGCAGATCGGGCGCGACAAAACCGAGCGCATCTACTACCGTGCTTTGACGACGTACCTCCGACGCAATTCTCAGTTCCTCGACTTGCGGCGGGCAATCATCCAAGCTGCGCGCGACCTTTACGGCGATGGTGCAGAAGCTTCCGCAGCAGCCCAAGCCTTCGATGCTGTCGGCATCACCGATGGCGGCGGCAGTGGTTCCAGCCCACGCGATTACCAGCCTGTCCCGGGCACCGATCGCCTGCTGGTCTATTCACCCACAACAGGTGCGCTCTACGTGTTCGATGACGCAAACAACCCCAGCACACCGCGCCAGGTCTCCACGCAGGTTGGGATTTTTTCTCGGCCATCGGTAACCGACGATGGGAGCGTCTGCCTGTTCGTTGCAAGCGATAATACCTTCCGCGCGTGTCTGCTCACATCCCAATCAATCCAGGAAACTGTCCTTGAGGCCACCCCGATCTGGCGAAGCGTTGCGATCTCACCCGATGGGAAGCGAATCGCCGCAACGACGATCGCCTATGAGCCAACGATCTACGTTTATGACGCCGACAGCCAAACATCACGTGCGTTCCGTCTTTACACCCCGAACTATTCGGGAGATACCTCCGGCTCCCAACTTGCTTTTGCAGATGCAATGCAGTGGAACCTCGATGGGCAAACTCTCCTTTTTGACGCACTCAACCTTACGGTTACCGCTACAGGCGATACGCTTGCCTACTGGGACATTCTCCAACTTCGAGCGTGGGACAAGGCAGCCAACACTTTCGGCGCAGGATTGATCGAGCGCGCGCTCCCCGTTCAGCCTATCGGAATTCATATCGGCAATCCTGTCTACGCAAAGAATTCCCCATCGGTCATTGCCTACGACCTCTACGATGCGACCAGTGACCGCTATGCCGTCATGGCTGCTGACCTCTTCCGCCAGAACATCGGGCAGCTTGCGTTGAACTTTCAGCTCGGCTTTCCCAGCTATCGCGGCGATGATGGACGCCTTGCGTTTACAACGGTCGTTGGTAATGCCAGTGGTATCAGCACCGTTGCACTTGACCAGACGAAGATCCGCTCCGCCAGCGCACCGCAGCCACTTATCGCCAGCGCAATCGTGCCGGTGTACTTCCGCGTCGGACAGCGACCGACGAGCACCGCCTCCGACGACCGAGAGAGTTTGCAGCTGCAGATCATTCCTCAGCCAATCAGTGGCGATGCCTTCACGATAATGCTAAGCGGCGACAGCGCTCCACCATCTGGCTGGTCGTGGACGATTGCGGACGTACTCGGGCGCGTTCTCCTCCACGGCAATGCAGTAACCCCATCGGTCACGCTTGCAGCCAAGAGTCTTGCGCCTGGGATCTACGTTTGCACCGTTACAGCCGGCGATAGGCGCCAGAGCATTGCCTTTCCGGTCATCCGCTAAATGAATCCTTTCAGCTGAATTTCCAATGCTATCACGCGTTGGCATCATTTTCACCGGCGGGACGATTGCGTCCTCGCTGTCGGAGGCGTTCGGAGGTGTGGTCCCGTCGCTCAACGCCGAAGACATTCTCGATGCAGTTCCGGACATCCGCTCCATCGCAGCGATCGAGGCGATCGAATACGGCAAGTTTCCCGGCCCGCACATGACGCCGGAGCGAATGTTCGAGGTGTCGCAGATTGCTCAGCGCTTGCTCAAGCGGGACGACATCGCTGGCGTTGTCGTCACACATGGCACCGACACACTCGAGGAAACCGCATTCTTGCTCGATTGCACGGTGGCAAGCTCCAAACCTGTCGTTGTCGTCGGGGCAATGCGCAATTCGAGTGAGCCAGATTGGGACGGGCCGCGGAACCTGCGCGATGGTGTCGCGATTGCAGCAAGCCCTCAGTTCCGCGACATGGGGACGCTCGTCGCAATGGCGGGCGTTATCAACGCAGCCTCAGAGGTCACAAAGACCGACACCGAGGAAGTCAACACATTCCGCAGCCTCGATTTCGGACCGCTCGGACGTGTCTCGAATGGGAAGCCCGTCCGATACCGTGCGCCCGTCCATCGGGAGACGTTCCCGACAGTGCGCATCCCGGCATTCGTCCCCCTGGTAAAGTGCTACGCCGGAATGGATGGCTGGATCATCCGCGCTGCACTCGAGTGCGGTGCTGAAGGTCTGGTCATCGAGGCAATGGGCGTTGGGAACGTTCCCCCACCGGTGTACTACGCCACACTCGAGGCGATCGAACGTGGCATCCCCGTCGTCTTAGTCTCGCGATGCCCCGTCGGGCGCACCGAACACATCTACGCCTATGAAGGCGCGGGCAAGCACCTCCACGAAGCAGGCGTCATCTTTGCCGACTTTCTCAACGGACAGAAAGCGCGCATCAAGCTCCTCTGTGCTCTCGGCGCTGGATACAGCCTTGCGCAAATCCGCGCTTCGTTCGAGTGGCTGCAGTAATTTCGAGCCCCTATGCCTGCGACGACTGCACAAACGCCGCTGATGCGGCAGTACGAGGCTATCAAGCGGCAGCATGCCGATGCAATCGTGCTGTTCCGCATGGGGGATTTTTTCGAAACGTTCGGCGATGATGCTATCGTCACCGCGAAAGTGTGCGGCATCGTCTTGACCAAGCGCAACAACGGCGCTGCAGGGGACGTCCCGCTGGCGGGCTTCCCACACCACCAACTCGATACGTACCTACCCAAACTTGTCGCGGCCGGCTATCGGGTCGCAGTCTGCGAGCAACTCGAAGATCCTAAGCAGGCGCGTGGTTTAGTCAAACGAGGCATCGTCGAGATTGTCACCCCGGGAGTGGCGCTCTACGACAAGGTGCTCGAGGCTGGAACGAATCGCTACGTCGCTGCACTCGTTTCAATCGGCGAAACAATCGGGCTTGCCTATGCAGACGTTTCGACCGGCGAATTTGTCGTCGGGCAGATGAGCTGGCGCAACGCACTCGCTGCAATCGAAACGCTCGCTGTAGCCGAAGTGCTCGTCCCCAAGCCACTGGCAGAGCGCTTCCAGCGCGAGCACGCCCAGCGAGCACTTGCAGCGGTCATCACGCGGCTGGAGCCGTGGCATTTTGACGCCGACGATGCTCGCCGCATCCTTGCAGAGCACTTCGGGACGCACTCGCTCAAAGGCTTCGGCATCGAGGATCTCGATGCTGGGATTGCTGCCGCTGGCGCACTTTTCCGCTACATCAGCGACGCCCAACTCGGAAATACCCAGCACATCCGCTCGCTCAGGCGATGGCAGGACCGCGACGTCATGCTGCTCGATGCAGGCACACGCCGCAACCTGGACCTACTGCCCGCGGGCGATGGACGCTTTTCGCTCATCGCCGTCCTCGATCGGACGCTCACCCCGATGGGCGCGCGGCTGCTCAAACAGTGGTTGCTCGTCCCCCTTCGACGCATGGACGCGATCACCGAACGTTTGGATGCCGTCGAGCAACTCTACCGCCACGAAGAGTTACGCCACCGCGTGCGGACACTGCTCGAACCTATCGGGGACGTCGAACGACTGGTAACGAAAATCTGCACCGCCCGCGCCACCCCGCGCGAGGTGCGGAGTCTGGCAACGGTGCTTGGGCAAGTGCCACTCCTGGCGCGTCTGACAGTGCACCTGGACTCCGGACCGCTCCGGACGCTGTTGGACAGCCTTCCGCCGATGGAATACTTGCGCGAGCGGATCGAGCGCGCCATCGTCGACCAGCCGAGCGCACAGCTCGGCAGTGGCGGCGTCTTCCGTCCTGGTTACAACCCACAGCTCGATGCAGCACTCGAGGCGCTCTACCACGGGAAAGAGTGGCTGGCTCGCTACCAGGAGCAGCTCCGCCAGCAAACTGGGATTGGCTCCCTCAAGCTTGGCTTCAACAATGTGTTCGGCTACTACATCGAGGTTACCAACGCCCATCGGTCTAAAGTACCCGACAGCTTCATCCGTAAGCAAACGCTCACCAACGCAGAGCGCTACACCACCGGGGAGCTTGATGAGCTCGCCACGCGCATTGCTTCGGCTGCCGATCAAGTGCAAGTGCTCGAGCAAGAGCTCTTTGCTGAGCTTCGTGCTGAAATTGCAGAGCACGTAGCCGATCTGCAGGAACTGGCCCGCCAGCTGGCTCAGCTGGATGTCTTCCAGTCACTAGCTACGACCGCTGTCGAACGCGGCTACGTCCGCCCCTCCCTACGCGCTGATGGCGTCGTGCACATCGAAGCTGGGCGCCATCCTGTCGTCGAAGCGTTTCTCCCGCCGGGCCAGCACTTCCAGCCGAACTCAACGCTGCTTGGCACCCCGGAGGAACGCATCCACATCATCACCGGCCCGAACATGGCTGGGAAATCCTGCTACTTGCGCCAGGTCGGGCTGATCGTCTTGATGGCCCATGCCGGTTCCTTCGTCCCCGCTGAGCGTGCAGAGATCGCGCTTGTGGACCGCATCTTCACACGAGTTGGTGCGCAGGACAACCTCGGCGCCGGCGAAAGCACGTTCCTGGTCGAGATGCAGGAAGCAGCAACAATCGTCAACAACGCCACGCGCGAGAGCCTCATATTGCTCGACGAAGTCGGGCGCGGTACTGCAACACGCGAAGGAATTGCCATCGCCTGGGCAATCGTCGAGTACCTTTACCACCAGATCGGTGCAAAGACGCTCTTTGCGACCCACTACCGCGAACTGACCGAACTTTCCGAGCGCTATCCAGGGATCGTCTGCTACCAAGCCGAGGTCATGGAGGTTGGTTCGACGCTCCTTTTTCCGCACCGCATCGTCCGCGGCACAAGCGACCATTCCTTCGGAATCCACGTTGCGCAGATGGCTGGAATGCCCGACGCAATCGTTGAACGGGCGCGCACCATCCTGTCGCAGCTCGAACGCACCAGCCCATCGGCTCCAGAGCCACTTCGCATCGCAGCGGAACAGACGGTGCAGCTGTCCATCTTCGAGGCCGCTCCCGATCCAATCCGCGAGCAACTTCGGATGCTCGACCTGGAACGCATGACCCCGCTCCAAGCGTTCGGTGTGCTCGCAGAACTTGCCGAACGAGCGCGGCAGTGAAACAAAGTTTCGGCGTGCTGTGTTAGTTTGCACAGCATCCGATGTACGATTACTCTGCGTTGGGCGCCTGTGCGCATTGCCGCCGTTCCGATTGCACTCGCATTGCTGCTGCTCAGCTGCCGAGAGCCAAGCTCGCCGGTCAGCGCGCCGACTGTTGATTCCGCAGCGATCTGGCAGCAGGTATTCATCCCTCCGGAGCGGTGCCAGCCGTGTCACCCGGATCACTACCGCGAATGGTCAATCTCGATGCATGCCTATTCGGTGGTGGATCCGATGTTCCACGCAATGAACGAGCAAGGCCAACAGCGCACCGGCGGACGACTCGGGCAGTTCTGCATTGCCTGTCACTCACCTGCAGCGACATTGCTGGGCGAAGCCCCGACGGGAATTTTACGCGGCGAGCTTTCGCCCCACTCCCGCGGTGGCGTCACGTGCGTTACGTGCCACGCAGCAACCGTGCAGGTCCCCGGACACGGCATCGAGCGCTTCCGTCTCGATGGTGTCATGAGCGGCAGCATCATTGACCCAGTTCCGAACGATTTCCACGGTTCGGTGTATGACCGGCGCTTCGAGCAAAGCGACGTCTGCGCAGGCTGCCACGACGTGGTCAATCCACGCGGCTTCCGCGTCGAGCAAACGTTCACCGAGTGGAAAAACAGCACCTATCCTGGTCGGAATCTCACCTGCCAAGCCTGCCACATGAAGTGGAATTACGAGCCCGCTGCCGTTGGCGGTCCCATCCGGAAGCGGCATTCGCACATCATGGAAGGCATTAGCGTTGCGCTGACCGATTTCCCCGGACGCGACACACTGCTGCCACTGATTCAATATGCGCTCGAGTACGCTCTGAACGTGCAGTGGAACATCCCGCAGAGGGCCTCCCGGAGCCAGGCTCTGCCAATTTCGATCAGGATCTTCAACCAAACTGTTGGACACAGCATCCCCAGCGGCACGATCTTCGAACGTCAGCTATGGGTGGAATTCGTCGTTACCACCGAACGCGGCGATACGCTCTACGCCAGCGGCTTGCTCGATCCCAACGGCGATCTTCGGACGACGGGGAGCGAATACGTCGAGCGCGGGTTGCTTCCTCCTGATACTGCGCTGGTACTGTTCAATGGCATTGCCTACCGTCTCGGTAGGCCGATTGACTTTTTCTTCGATGCAGACGCCGTCGTCAACCGTACGATCCCACCACACGAAGCACGCTATGCACGGTATGTCCTCCCCACCTCGGTACTACAGAACGCCAGCCAGCTCGAGGTATCGGTGCGCATTCTCTTCCGCCAGTTTCCGCCGTTCGTGCTGCGCAAGTTTGGGCATGGTGCGTTAGTGGAGCGACTGCCGATATTCACCGTCGAGTCATACCGCCAGCAAATTCAACTGACACCGTAAAGCACCGCCTACTGCTGGAGTGGCATCTCGGCATTCGAAGGCACATGGAAGCGCCAGGCAGGTTCGATGTACTGCTCCAGAAGTGCTCCACCAATAGCTGGAGCGAACACATGCCCTAAAGGCCCAGCCGCAGTGCAAAGGGCATCCGGCAAACCGCATTCGAGCAAGCGGAAGCCATCGAGCACACCCACCGAATGAGGAAAGCGACCATCGTAGGCCAGCACAAGTTGCTCAACAAGGGTACGCTGCGCACCGCTACCGGCAAGAACAAGCATGGAAATATCGCCGCAGTGTAGTATCGCCTCCCGCACCAACTGCTGGACGGCCATCACATGCGTTCCTGTCACAGGATGCTGCCATCCCCACCACTGGAGCTGACCCTCCCACACGATAGCAAGATCAACTGATCGCATTCCGATCGTCACGAGCGCGGCACGCTGAGCACGCTGCTCCGGGTAGTTGTACGCAAATGCTGCTGCAGCTCCTAACGCAGCAACCGTCACCTGCGGACGAATACCGAAGATTTCTTCAACCTGCGCAGCGATCGCACGCTGCCCCGCTAGGACAAAGACGCCACAGCCCATCGTTCGCCCTTCGATATCCGGGCAGGTGCGGTAGATCTCTGCTGTGTAGCCTTCGCTCGGCGTGGAGAGGAACTGCTGGACAATTTCCAATTCGGCTTGCTCGCGTACGACAGGCTCGCTTGGCGTTTCCTCAAGTGGGAATGCTGCCACTGCTGCATCGCTGCTGTCGAGCACAAGGGCGATGCGAATCGGATCACAGCTTGCGCACAGTTGTGCTTTGAGTTGCTCGAGTGCATCATGATCGTGCTCTTGAGTGCGAACTATCCCGATAGCATCGAGTCGCGCTCCCTTGCTCCCAGCACGGACAAGAGCGCCCACCACCAAACGGTCTGCACGGTAGATTGCCAGTGTCGGTTCCATGTGCTCGATTGCTCAACTAGCTCCAAGCAAAATTAGCAGCACACACCACCACCAGCCTGACTGCGTCTTTAGACTCGAATTCTATCACCGAAGCATCCCATGCGTGCACTTGTGAGCTTGAGTGGAATCATCCCGCCGCCGGCTGATCTTGCCCGGCTCTGCTACGATACCGTCGTCGCAGCCGATGGCTCTGCGTGGCAGCTTCTTGAGCGTGGGATTGTTCCACACGTCATCGTAGGCGATCTTGATTCACTGCGTCGCATCCCGAATCCCGAAGCTGCATTTCCATCGTCGGAAATCATCCACGTTCCCGATCAAGATTCGACCGACTTCGAAAAAGCACTCCGACTTGGTTTGGACCGTGGCATCGAGGAATTCATCGTCGTGGGGATGAACGGTGGCGAGCTCGAGCACACGCTCAACAACTGGAGTGTGTTCTTACGCTACAGCAAGCGTGCGACATTGGAAGTATTCGATAGTGGACGCATTGGTCGTGCGGTCTTTTCCTCGCTTGCGCTCCCGACATCGCCAGGCGAGATGATCTCGCTCATTCCACAGCCGCGGGTGCGGCTGACGACCCGTGGTCTGGTTTGGGAACTCCACGACGAAATCCTCGAACTCGGTAGCCGCGAAGGTGCCCGCAATCAAGCACGCGACCGCCTGGTCGAACTCGATGTCCACGAAGGGAGCGTCCTGGTGTTTTCCGATGCGCCTCTGTCGCGCAACGCTTCGATACAATAGTGCACGCCTGCGTCCGTTTTCGGCTCCGCACTGCTATTTTCGCGCCCCATTGCACAGTTCCACTGCCATTTGGAGGTGCTATGTTCTGGACTCCTGAACTGGCAAAGTACCTGGAAGATGCTCCTTGGCCAGCAACGAAGGAAGAGCTGCTCGATTATGCCAACCGTACCGGCGCTCCACAGCAGGTGCTCGACAACTTGATGGAGCTGGAAGATAGCGACGTCCTCTACGAGAGCATCGAGGACATCTGGCCCGAATACGACAGCGAGTCCTACTACTTCAGTGACGAAGACGAGGACGACCAGCCCGACATCTTCACCTGATGCTGCTCGATTGCACCCTTCTCGATGGATAACCTCGCTGCTGTTGGATGTGTCGGGCTTGGCATTGCCTGGCGATGGGTAGGGTGGCTTCCATCGCCCGATCACATCCGACGCCGTGTAGCAGAGCTCGTTTTCGTTGCACTCCTTCCTCTGCTTACGTTCCGCTCAATGGCTAACGCACCTGTTGGCAGTGCCCTCTGGCAAGTGCCACTGGTTGCGTCGTTGACGATCGGGTGCGTGCTCGCTGTCGCGGCGTTTTGGCTGCGGCATCGCGCAAATCTTGATTCCCGAAGTCGTGCTGCACTGCTGCTGGCCGCAGCGTGGGGGAACGTCACATACCTTGGCATCCCGGTTCTGACGGCGACACTTGGTCCAGAGCAGGTGTTCGTTGCCGTGCTGTTCGACTTTGCTGCCTCGACACCGCTGCTGTGGACGCTCGGGGTGGCAGTTGCACTCGCCCAAACCTCTGAATCGTCCCGTGGGCTTGTTTGGCAGCGGGTCGTGTTGCTGCCACCGCTGTGGGCAGCCATTGCCGGTCTGCTTTGGCGGTATAGCGGAGCACTGCTCAATCCACTGGCTGATAGCATCCTCGCGTTCGGAGCACGCGCAGTCATTCCGCTCATGATGTTTGTGCTTGGGCTTTCTCTACGGTGGGAGTATCTTCGCCAGTGGCGAATGCTTCTGCCGGTTGCTGCACTGAAGCTCATCGTTGCACCGGCTGTAGCGCTCGGTCTCGCCATAGCAGTCGGTCTCAGCGATGCGACCCTGCAAGCGACCATCCTCGAAGCAGCAATGCCAACGATGATGCTCGTGCTCGTTGTTGCCGAGCGATTCGGTCTTGCGACCGAACAGGTAGCAGCCGCGATTGCGCTGACAACACTCGCAAGCGGTCTGACACTGCCCCTGTGGTGGCTTGCAAGCGCAATGCTGGTGTAGATCTCGCGTCTTGGTGCGAAGCAATTTTCCCCAGTGGGTGCAATGAAAACACACGTTGCCGCGTTGGTACTCCTGGTTGCTGGAGCAACAACAGCTCGCGATGAATTCCGCTACGTGCCGAACGAAGCCTATGGCTTTGGGGAGCGGCTCGAGTATCGCGTCGGCTACAAGTTCATCACTGCTGGGCGCGCGTATTTCCAGATCGCTCCCGAACCGGTTCAGCGCGAAGGGCGCCCGTGCTACGACATCAACTTCGAAGTGCGCTCCCTTGAAGCGCTCGATTGGCTCTACCGTGTGCGCGACCGCTACCGCACGATCCTGGACGTTGCAGGCATTTTCCCCTGGGAATTCGAGCAGCACATTCGCGAAGGAAATTTCCAGCGCGATTTCTACGCCCGATTCGACCAGCGCAATCGCAAAGCGATCACAACCGAAGGCACCTTCGACGTTCCGCCCTACGTACACGACATCGTCTCGGCGTTCTACTACGTTCGCACGCTCAACCTCGGCGCGTACTCGAAAGGGAGCATCATCCAACTGCAGAACTTTTTCGACCGCCAAACGCATGACCTCGGGGTGCGGATCCTGGGACGGCAAACCATCGAGGTCGAGGCGGGGAAGTTCCGGTGCATCGTCATCGAGCCGCTCATCAAAGAAGGCGGACTCTTCAAAAGCGAAGGGCGGATCTTGATTTGGCTTAGCGACGACGAGCGCAAAATTCCCGTCAAGGTCAGCACACGAATCCCCATCGGCACAATTGATGCGGAATTGACAGGCTATAGCGGCCTTCGGGGTCCGCTGCACGCGCGTATTGCTCAACCGACGGAGCGATAGCATGCCGAACGGGCAGCACATCGTTGGTGTACTCCTCTCCGCACTGGTTGTCATCGCCGTGCAGCCGCTGGCACTTCCGGCGCAGGTGCGAACGAATTTTTCCATTCTCGACTCGCTCACGTCCGCTGCTGTTGCAGAAATTGCAAGCATCTCAGGCTGCGATTCTCTTGCTGTTGTGCCGGTGGAGTCTGCCTTGCGGTGGCTTGTCGCCGAAAAGCTCACCGGGCGCGGTATCGCCGTTCGAGCAAGCGCCCCCTGCACACTGGCGATTGCTGACGGTGCAGTGCGCTATGGACTCTACGCGCCATCGCGCGATTCGATCGAGCGGACAGCCCGCGTCGAGCTCCGATTTCTTGCACTCGACAGCACTCGCACAATTGCGGTAGAATGGCGGGACGTGCTAGCACGCGCAGACATCGCGCTTGCGGAGCTTCCTCGCTCGGAGCTGACCGCTGCACCAGTGCCGCCAATGCCACGTTCGCTCTGGGATGATCTGCTCGAGCCGGTCATCGTCGTCGCTTCCGTAGCGACAACGCTCTTGCTCCTGTTCACCGTGCGAAGCCGATAACGCATGGCAGGGAAGAGTGCCTCCGCCGCTGCAGAACAATCGTGGTGTGTACTGCTGGTTTTGTATTCTTGCAAATTCGTTCTACCATCGACAACATCGTATGGAACGTCTCCGACGCGTCGTCATCACCGGTCTTGGTGCGCTTACCCCAATTGGGAACTCGGTCCCAGAGTACTGGGAGGGCTTGCGGAGTGGCAGAAGTGGTGCTGGTCCGATCACACGCTTCGATGCATCGAAGTTTCGCACCCGCTTTGCGTGCGAGGTCAAAGGCTTTGATCCGCTCAGCGTAATGGATCGCCGCGAGGTCGGGCGCACCGATCCATTCTGTCACTACGCGTTGGCTGCTGCACACGAATGTATCACCGACGCCCAACTTGACGCAGAACACATCAACCGAGACCGGGTCGGTGTCATCTGGTCTTCGGGGATTGGAGGGCTGGTCACGCTCGAAGAGCAAATTGGCGGTTACTACCGCGGCGACGGGACACCGCGCTTTAGCCCGCTGTTCATCCCGAAGATGATCAGCGATATTGCCGCGGGACTCATTTCGATTCGCTACGGCTTCCGCGGACCGAACTTCTGCGCGGTCTCAGCGTGCGCGTCATCATCCCACAGCATCATCGAGGCATTCAACTATATTCGGCTCGGGAAGGCTGATGCAATCGTCGCCGGCGGTTCGGAAGCATCCATTGCACCATCGGCAGTCGGCGGCTTCAGCGCGATGAAGGCGCTCTCGGAACGGAACGATTCGCCCCAGACAGCTTCGCGGCCTTTCGACCGCGACCGCGACGGCTTCGTGCTTGGCGAGGGAGCCGGCGCGCTGCTGCTGGAAGAACTCGAGCATGCCCGCGCGCGAGGAGCACGCATTTACGCGGAAATCGTCGGCGCTGGCGCAACCGCTGACGCCTACCACATCACCGCTGGCCATCCCGAAGGCATCGGCATCAAGCTTGCACTGTCGGAATGCCTGCGGGAAGCGGGATTGGAGCCGCACCAGGTGGACTACATCAATCTCCACGCTACGTCCACGCCAGTCGGCGATCCTGCCGAAGCGCGCGCGATCGTGGACTTTTTCGGTGACCACGTCGAACGCTTGAGCGTAAGCGCAACCAAGTCCATGACTGGCCATCTCCTCGGTGCTGCTGGCGCTATCGAAGCGATCGCGACTGTGCTGGCGATCGTCCACCAAACAGTTCCCCCAACGATCAACATTACCGAGCGCGATCCGGAGATTGATCCCCGACTCGACCTGACCGAGCGTGGCGCTCGCCCACGCCCAATCGAGGTTGCCTTGAGTAACACCTTCGGTTTTGGTGGACACAACGCGATCATCGCATTCCGCCGCTATGCCGAATAGCAACCGCACAGTTGCGTTGCTCATCGCAGTGCTTGGCTCGGTGCAGTGCTTGTCACAGAATGCCGACATGTCAAATGAGCCGACAAGTGGCGATCTCCTCACTTTTCAAATCCTCCGTGGCCAGCGTAGCGTCGGCAGCGGGAGCATTCTCCCACCACAACTTGGCGACCTTCTGCCGCAGGGCATGGCTCAGGATACGTTCCAACGCTACCTGGCGTCATACTACTGGCCGCTGGCGGATACGCTCACGCAAGCCTGGGAACTTCTGCCCGTACATGCAGGGCGCCGTGCGATCGCCAGCGTTCGCGATAGCGTTCTTGCGCTGCGGGTTGATGCGTCAGCATCTGCGCGCGGTGGCATGCTTGAGTGGAACGGCCGCGACGCCCTCGCAACAGGGCGCGTGAGCATGCGCGCCCTTGGGCAGATTGCCACCCACTGGAGCTTCCTGCTCGATTTAGCCAACGGTGCACTCATGCGAGGCATCCCAGAGCGCATCGCAGCTACCGACCCTGACATGGCGCGCTCACGGCGACTGTTCCTCGATGATCGCCGCTTCTACGACCGTGCGCTCGGTACGGTGCAGTTCGAAGGGTCACTCGGCCGCATCCGCTTCGGACGCGATCTTGTCGGTTGGGGATACTCCCCACTTGGAGGCGGATTGCTGCTGTCGGTACCCTCACCGCCACTGGACCACGTGCTACTCGATCTCCACTACGGCCCCATCCGCTTTAGCTACCTCCATGCCTCCGCCATCGGCAACGACGCCAGCGGACAGGATGTGCCGACAAAATTCATCGCAGCGCATCGGTTGCAAATAGATCCCTCGCCACAACTCTCGCTGGCGATCTCGGACGCAATTGTCTATTCCGGGCGCGGAATTGATCTTGCGTACCTGAACCCACTGGGATTCTACGTTTCCAGCGGCATGCTCAGCCGAGAGCGCAATGAGCGCGACAACTCACTCCTGGCTGCCGAGATCGGCTGGCAGCCGCTCGATGGCACGCTCCTCTACGGAACACTCCTTGCTGACGACATCGGCTTTGCGACCCTCGCCGACACCAGTTGGCGCGGCAACAACAACAAGTACGCCTGGCAAGTCGGCGGTGCTCACCTTCTCCGCGTGGCGGACATCCCGATCATCGCTACTGCGGAGTATACGCGGATCAACCCATTCGTGTATTCGCATCGGACAATTGTCAACTCTTGGACGTCGCAGGGCGAGGTCCTCGGCGCACTCCAGCAGCCGAATAGTGATCGCTGGACGCTGGCGCTAACACTGCTGTTTGCGCCGCGAATGCGGCTTGCACTGCGTACTGACTACATCCGCTGGGGAGAAAATTGGCTCGATAGCACTGGTCATGTCCGAACTGCCCTGCTCCCAGGAACGACGATCGCCGTCCCCGTGGGGAATGTCGGCGGCGACGCCAACAATGGCGATGGCGACGTTCTGCCAGTGCCATTTGCAGTGGGCAACCGCTTTTTGCGTGGGAACGTCAGCCATACGCGTCGCATGCAGGCGTGGGTGTCGCTGGAGCCAGTCCCGAATGTCTTTTTCGACATCCGCGCGGAATATCTGCTCCGCACAGGCGGCAATGCGCCGATGGAGCGCTGGTGGTGGTGGGTGCAACTTCGGATTGGCTACTGATGCGCTGGATGACGCACCCACTTCGGGATCGGCTCATTAGCCCCGACACATGCGAGCCACTCCGTTGGCACTCGGACGGGTCGCTCCGAACCGAAAGTGGGAAGACCATCACGTGCGAGGGAGAAATTCCCATTCTGCTGCCAACCCCTCAGAACCCAACGATGCAGCATTTTATCACGCACTACGAGCGCGATGCAGAGCTATTCGACTACTGGGAAGAGCGGGACGCTGCCACCGCACACGACGAGCGACGGCTCCGAGAAGTGATCCTGCGCACAATCCCAGCGCATGCAACGCTCGTGCTCGATGTCGGCTGCGGCAATGGCTGGCTTGCACGTGCGCTGGTTCGGCGTGGTGTGGCAGTATGTTCGACTGACCTTGGCCGCACGAACCCGCAGCGCGCCCTTGCGGAGACGCCCGATGAGCGTCATGTTGCCGTCGTCGCCAGTGGCGAGCGACTCCCATTTGCTGATGCGACGTTCGACTGCGCTGTTGCCTCGGAGGTCATCGAGCATCTCCCAGAACCGGAACGCACGCTCGAAGAAATGTGGCGGGTCGTGCGCCCAGGTGGGCGCGTAGTGATTTCGACACCCTACCGGGAGCGAATTCGCTACGTGCTCTGCATCCACTGCAACCAGCCAACACCACTCCACGCCCACTTGAACAGCTTCGATGAGCATCGGCTGGCGGAGTATCTCCGGGACGGACGATTCGGCTACACGACGTTCGGCAACAAAGCATTGCTCATTGCCCGCACGCACGTGGTACTCCAATGGTTGCCCCACTGGTTATGGCGAGCAGTCGATCGGCTGGCAAATTGGATTATCCCAAAACCTGCGCATATCGTTGCGTGGTGGGAGCGGGTGTAGTAGTTCTACTCCCGAGCGCAGGATCGAGACTGATATTCCTTCTCAGCAAATCGTTCCCCTGAGCAAGCGCCCGCGTCTATCCACACGATGTTCTCCTGCACATTCCCTTGTGATGCATCCAGCAGCCTCGCACGCCTAGTATGCAGCGATATTGCGGGAGATGACGCAGTGTGAGATTGACAACACGTTTCCCTGCCGGTACTCATTGCTGAGTGATTCCATGCACTTGAATGGTGTGCTAACTTTGTGGAAGATGAGCTACGACATCGCAGAAAGAACTGCTCTGACCATGGACAACCTCGGTGGAACTTGTGTGACCAGAAACGCACAGCAACGAAGAGACATGAACGTAAGGGCCTTGAGGGCAGACAACCGTGACAATGCCGACCTTGGATTCAAGTCCCAACTCTGGGCAGCTGCCAACGCCCTGCGCGGCTCGATGGACGCCGCCGAGTACAAGCATGTAGTCCTTGGCCTTATCTTCCTCAAGTACATCTCCGACGCCTTCGAGGAGCTCCACGCCCGCCTCGAGGCCGAGCGCGCAAGGTTACCATAACATCATGCAAGGAGGCTCGCACTATGCCCATCCCTGATTACCAATCACTCATGCTGCCCCTGCTCAGGTACCTTGCGGATGGTAAGGAGCGCCGCTTGCGCGACCTGATCGACCAATTAGCCCACGAATTTTCGCTTACCGAGGCAGAGCGCAGGGAGCTTTTGCCGAGCGGCCAGCAGCCGGTTTTCGACAACCGGATTGGCTGGGCGAGAACGTACTTGAAAAAGGCCGGTTTGCTCGAAAGCCCACGTCGTGGCTGGGTACGGATCACCCAGCGCGGGCTTGATGTGCTCGATCAGAAGCCCGAGCGCATCACCTCAGAGTTCCTCAAGCAGTTTGAAGAGTTCCGGGCTTTCATAGCGCAGAGCAACACCACCACAGCGACTAACGATGCCGTGCCTCCGGACAACACGGCTTCGCCGGAGGAGTTGCTGGAACGAGCGTACGAAACCCTGAAACAAAACCTATTGGCAGAGCTACTGGAACAGGTGAAGCGTGCCTCCTCCGCCTTCTTTGAGCGTTTGGTCGTAGAGCTACTGGTGCGCATGGGTTACGGCGGTTCGTTCCAGGAAGCGGCGCGGGCCATCGGGCGCAGTGGCGATGAAGGTATTGACGGCATCATCAAGGAGGATCGGCTCGGGTTCGATGTGGTTTATGTCCAGGCCAAGCGCTGGGGGCAAGCCGTCAGTAGGCCGGAAGTCCAGAAGTTTGCCGGGGCGCTCCAAGGACACCGTGCCCGCAAGGGTGTGTTTCTGACCACCTCCACCTTCACCAAGGAAGCCCAGGAGTACGTCGAGAAAATTGACAGCAAAATTGTGCTTATCGATGGTGAGCGGCTTGCGGAACTGATGTTCGAGCACAACGTGGGTGTTTCCACCGTGACCAGCTATCCGGTCAAACGTATCGATTACGACTTCTTCCTCGAAGAATGAAAGGCCGACGATATCCAAAGTCTTTCTTAGCCAATCCGCCCCTCAACGTCTCCGACTGGGGCAGCGAGCGATTGCGGGAGGATAGGCGTTGGAAATATGGCGTGCCGCTGGTGGGCAAAGCCAACTTCGCCTGGGTGCAGCACATCATCCATCATCTCGCGCCTCACGGGGTTGCCGGCTTCGTGCTTGCCAACGGCTCCATGTCCTCGAACCAATCGGGCGAGGGCGAGATCCGCAAGAACATCATCGAAGCAGATCTTGTGGACTGCATGATTGCCCTGCCGGGCCAACTCTTTTACTCGACGCAGATCCCGGCGTGCCTGTGGTTCATTGCCCGCGACCGCAAGAACGGCAAGTTCCGAGATCGCCGGGGCCAGGTGCTGTTCATAGACGCTCGCAAGATGGGCCGTATGGTGGACCGTACCCATCGGGAGCTGACCGACGACGACATCGCCCGGATTGCGAACACCTATCACGCATGGAGGGGAGAGAAAGAAGCAGGGGAGTACAGGGACGTGCCCGGTTTTTGCAAGAGCGCCACGCTGGAAGAGATCCGCAAGCACGGCTACGTCCTTACGCCCGGCCGCTACGTCGGTGCCGAGGCGATCGAGGACGACGGAGAGCCGTTCGCGGAGAAGATGGCCCGCCTCGTGACTGAACTGAAGGCCCAACAAGTCGAGGCTCGGCGGCTCGACGAGGTGAACTGGAAGAACACTAAGGAGCTGGGCTATGACCTCCATTAGAGTTGAACCCAATCTCCAAGTTCTCGCTTGGGCGGTTAAGCGCGCTGGAGCCCATCTCCAGCGCAAGTTCCCGCGCCTTGATCGGTGGCTTTCGGGTGCTGAGAAACCCACTCTGCGCCAGCTGGAAGCTTTTGCGAGGGCTGCCTCCGTGCCTTTCGGCTATCTCTTTCTTTCTGAACCTCCTGAAGAGCGGTTGCCTATGCCCCACTTCCGAACGGTAGAAGGAATGCCAGCAGAGTCCCCAAGCCCTGACTTGTTGGAAACGGTCTACATCATGCAGCGCCGCCAGGCATGGATGAGGGAATACCTAATCGAGCAAGGGCATGAAGCTCTGCCGTTTGTTGGCTCGGTAAACGTGGACAGCGACCCTCAGGAAGTGTCTCTCCAAATGCGAAAGGTGCTGGGTCTGAACGTAGAATGGGCAGCCAATCTACGAAGGTGGACAGATGCGCTGCGCTTCTTGCAGGAAAGGGCTGAAGCTGCCGGCATTCTCGTTGTCACCAGCAGTGTGGTAGGCAACAACACACGGCGGAAGTTATCCGTAGAAGAATTTCGCGGTTTTGTCCTCGTGGACGAGTACGCCCCGCTGGTATTCATCAACGGCGCCGATGGCAAGGCAGCACAAATGTTCACACTGGCGCACGAGCTAGCGCATGTTTGGTTGGGTGAAAGTGCTGCATTTGACCTGCGCAACTTACAGCCCGCGACGGACAAGCTAGAAGAGGCATGCAACCGCATCGCCGCAGAGTTTCTGGTTCCCGAGGATTCTTTGCGAACCTTTTGGACTGAAGCTCGGCGGCAATCAGATTCGTTTCAGGCTATCGCGCGCCGCTTTAAGGTCAGTGAGATTGTTGCTGCCCGACGAGCGCTTGACCTTCAGCTCATAACACGAGAGGACTTCTTCGCTTTCTATGAAGCTTACCAGCGCGGCGAGGGAAAAGCGCCCGCTTCGGGCGAGGAAGGGGGAAACTTCTATGCTACCCAAACCATGCGCCTGGGAAGACGCTTTGCTAAGACGGTGATTCAAGCGGTGCGGGAAGGGGCTTTGCTTTACCACGAGGCGTACAGGCTAACCGGCCTCTATGGCCGAACATTTGAACGCTTTAAGGAACACCTGATCGGAGGCCTGCCATGAACGGTGTGCCTAACCGCTACGTGCTGGATACCAGCGTTTTTATACAAGCTTTCCGTTCATATTACCACTTTGACATAGCCCCAGGGTTCTGGCAGGCACTGGCTAAGCACGCAGGGGCTGGGACTCTATTGAGCATTGATCGCGTTAAAAAGGAGATTGAGAATGGCAAAGATGAATTGGCGAAATGGACAGAGAATCATTTTCACGGCTCATTCGAGAACACCGCCGATAATCAAGTCCTTGCCGATTATCAAAGAGTAATTCAGTGGGTAATGGGACAGGGTCAATACACCCCTGCGGCCAAAGCTGAGTTCGCTGACGCAGACAATGCCGATGCTTGGATTGTGGCATATGCGCTTGCGAGGGGTTGTGTAGTAGTAACGCAGGAGGTAGCTGCACCTCAAGCCAAGCGCATAATCAAAATACCTGATGTTTGCCGAGCGTTCAGCGTACCGTGCATTGATACTTTCGAGATGATGCGCAAGTTGGGGATCAAGTTATGAGCAAGGTTGTATTACCTTTGAAGGAGCAAACCTATGGCGGGTCAATAGCGGGAAGTAAAGCTTGCCAAAATTGCCAAGAGCATTAGGGGGCAATCTCCTCCAAGGGAAGCGTACAACGAGCGGGGGACAGTCTCCTGTTCTTTGGGTGTGCGGATCCCGATGGCATCCGCTTGACGCAGTACTGGGCGCTCGACGACCGACATGGCCTTTCCACCCTAATTTTGTACTGAGGAGAAAAGATGATGACCAAGACCAAAGAACAACAAATCCAAGAGATACTCATTGAACAGCTCCAGGGTCTGGGGTACGCCTACCGCCACGACATCCGCGACCGCGAAGCGCTCGAGCGCAACTTCCGCGAGAAATTCGAGGCGCTCAATCAGGTCCAGCTCACCGATGCCGAGTTCGCCCGCCTGCGGGATGAAATTATCTCCCCCGACGTCTTTGCCTGTTCGGAGCGGCTGCGTCAGCGCAATACCTTCGAGCGCGAGGACGGCACCCCGCTGCATTACCAGCTGGTGAACCTCAAGGATTGGTGCAAGAACAGCTTCGAGGTGGTGAGCCAGCTGCGCATCAAAACCCACTCGAGCTTTCACCGCTATGACGTGATCTTGCTCGTCAATGGCTTGCCGCTGGTGCAGATCGAGCTGAAGACCCTCGAGGTCAGCCCCCGCCGGGCCATGCAGCAGATCGTCGAATACAAGCAAGATCCGGGCAACGGCTATACCAATACCCTGCTCTGCTTTGTGCAGCTCTTTATCGTCAGCAACCGCGGCGCCACCTGGTACTTCGCCAACAACAACGCCGAACATTTCCGCTTCGACGCCGATGAGCGCTTTCTGCCCATCTACCGATGGGCCACCGCGGACAACAAAAAGGTGACGCACCTCGACGATTTCGCCGAGGCCTTTCTGGCCAAATGCACCCTGGCCGAGATGATCAGCCGCTACATGGTGCTGATTCAGACCGAGCGCCGGCTCGTGATGATGCGCCCGTATCAGATCTATGCGGTCAAGGCCATCGTCGATTGTATCCAGCAAAACCGCGGCAACGGCTACATCTGGCACACCACCGGATCGGGCAAGACGCTGACCTCGTTCAAGGCCGCGACCCTGCTCAAAGACAACCCCGACGTGTACAAGGTGCTCTTTGTCGTGGACCGCAAGGACCTCGACCGCCAGACCCGCGAGGAGTTCAACCGTTTTCAGCCGGATTGCGTCGAGGAGAACACCAACACCGAAACCCTGGTGCAGCGTCTTCTCTCGGACGACTACGCCGACAAGGTGATCGTGACTACCATTCAGAAGCTGGGCCTGGCGCTGGAGGCCGACCCCCGCAAGGACTATCGCAAGCGCCTTGAGCCTCTGCGCAATAAGCGCGTGGTGTTCATCTTCGATGAGTGCCACCGCTCGCAGTTCGGCGAAAACCACCAGGCCATTCGCGAGTTCTTCCCGAGAGCCCAGCTCTTTGGCTTTACCGGCACCCCCATCTTCGAGCCCAACGCCGTCTACAAGACCATCCAAGGCCAGGAAGCCCGCATGGTCACCACCGCTGATGTCTTCGGCCACCAGCTCCACGCCTACACCATCACCCACGCCATCGACGACGGCAACGTGCTGCGCTTTCACGTGGACTACTACAAACCCGAGGGCGCGCCCGTAAAGCCCGGCGAAACGCTCGCCAAGCAAAAGGTGGTCGAGGCCATCCTGGAAAAGCACAACGCCGCGACGAACCACCGCCGGTTCAATGCGCTCCTGGCCACCGCCAGCATCGACGACGCCATCGAGTACTACCGGCTCTTTCGGGAGATCCAGGCCCACCGGCAGCAGGAAGACCCCGACTTCCAGCCGCTGAACGTGGCCTGTGTCTTCTCCCCACCGGCGGGCGGCAACCGCGACATCGCCCAGCTGCAAGAGGACCTGCCCCAGGAGCAGCTCGACAACCGCAAAGATCCAGACAAGAAACGGGAAGCGCTCAAAGAAATCATCGCCGACTACAACGCCCGCTACGGCACCAACTTTTCTTTGGATACCTTTGACCTCTATTACCAGGACATCCAAAAACGCATCAAAGACCAGAAGTACCCCAACCGCGACCTGCCGCGCGAGCAGAAGATCGATCTCACCATCGTGGTGGACATGCTGCTGACCGGCTTTGATTCGCCGTATTTGAACACGCTCTACGTGGATAAGAACCTCAAGTACCACGGCCTGATTCAGGCCTTTTCGCGCACCAACCGGGTGCTCAACGACGCCAAGCCCTACGGCAACATCCTTGACTTCCGCGCCCAGAAGCAGGCCGTGGACGAGGCCATCACGCTCTTTTCCGGCGAGGCCGGCGAACGCGCCCGCGAGATCTGGCTGGTGGACCCGGCCCCGGTGGTGGTAGGCAGGCTCGCCAAGGCGGTGCAGGAGCTCCAGGCGTTTATGCAATCCCAAGGGCTGGCATGCCAACCCCAAGAGGTGGCCAACCTCAAGGGCAATGAAGCCCGCGCGGCCTTCATCAACCACTTTAAGGATGTGCAGCGCCTGCGCACCCAGCTCGACCAGTACACCGACCTGGACGAAGCCACCCGTACCCAGATCGAGGACATCCTGCCCACCGATACCCTGCGCGCCTTCCAGGGGGTTTACTTGGATGTAGCCGCCCGGCTCAAAGCCGAGCAGGGCAAGGCCGCCGACCCCGCCGACCCCGTTCAGCAGCTTGATTTCGAGTTCGTGCTCTTCGACTCGGCGCTCATCGACTACGACTACATCATGAAGCTCATAGAGCGCTTTAGCGCCAAAGGGCCCAAAAAGCAGAAGATGACCCGCGACGAGCTGATCGGGCTCTTGCGCACCAACGCCAAGTTCCTCGACGAGCGCGACGAGATTATCGAGTATGTGAACACCCTGAAGGAGGGCGAGGGCCTCACCGAGCAACAAATCCGCGCCGGCTACGAGCGCTTCAAGTCCGAGAAATACGCGCAAGCTCTCACCGAGATCGCCGCCCGCCACGGCCTGGCACCCGAGGCGCTCCAGGGTTTCATCGACGGCATCCTGCGCCGCATGATCTTCGACCCCGACGCCCTCACCGACCTCATGCAGCCGCTCGACCTGGGCTGGAAGGCGCGGGCGCAAAAAGAACTCGCCCTAATGCAGGACCTTGCACCCCTCCTCAGGAAGCTCGCCCAGGGCAAGGAAATTTCAGGCCTGGAGGTGTATGACCATGCCTGAGCAGAAAAAAGCTGTCACACCCCGCCTGCGCTTCCCCGAGTTCCGCAACGCCGGACCCTGGAAGGTGAAAAGGTTGGGGGAGATACTGCGAGAGGTACGAAAAGAACGCATCGAGTCCGATGCATACGAAGTCGTGAATGTCAAACTACATGCAAAAGGCTTAGAGCGAACTGGCAGAAAACCTCTGATAAATTCGAAGGGAAGACCTTACTACGTAGTGAGGGAGGGAGAGATTCTGATTGGAAAACAGAATTTTCATAATGGCAGCATAGCATTGGTGACGAATGAATACGACGGTTTTGTGGCCTCGAATGCCATTTTCCATTTAGACACTCTACGATACGACGATAAACGATTCCTTGTCGCATATCTTGCGCGACCATCGTTTTACATGCAAATAAGCGACTTGATCGGCGGAACTGGCCAAAAAGAAATAAGCAACCAGTTACTATTTGCTTTGCATGTATCAATTCCAACGCTTCCCGAACAACAAAAAATCGCTGACTGTCTGTCATCGCTGGATGAGCTGATCGAGCTTGAGGCAAAGAGGCTTGAGGCGCTCAAGGCCCACAAGAAAGGCCTGATGCAGCAACTTTTCCCCCGCGAGGGCGAAACCACCCCCCGCCTGCGCTTCCCCGAGTTCCGCAACGCCGGCCCCTGGGAGGTGAAACGGTTGGGGGAATTAGTCAAAACGATCACACCACCGAAAAAACTTCAGACATCAAACTATCAGCCTAGTGGCCGTTTTCCGATTATCGATCAATCGGCAGATGACATTTGTGGATGGACCGATGACGAAACCGCGGTAGTCAAGGGAGATTTTCCCTTGGTGATTTTTGGTGACCATACTTGCGTTGTGAAACTAGCAGGTAGCCCGTTCGCTCAAGGTGCAGACGGGATCAAAATTCTGTCGCCAACCAAGGAAGTCGATGCCCGTTTCCTGTTTCAGTCATTGCAAGCGCACTCAATCGAGCAAAAGGGCTACAAGCGCCATTTCTCTACACTAAAGAAAAAACTGATCTATTTCCCGAGTCAGGACAGCGGAGAACAACAAAAAATCGCCGACTGCCTGTCGTCGCTGGATGAGCTGATCGAGCTCGAGGCGAAGCAGCTCGAGGCCCTCCAGACCCACAAGAAGGGCCTGATGCAGCAACTTTTCCCACAGGAGATTGACCTATGAGCGAGCACGACCAAATCCGCCTGGGCAAGACGCTCTGGGCCATCGCCGACCAGCTGCGCGGCGCGATGAACGCCGACGACTTCCGCGACTACATGCTGGCCTTCCTCTTTTTGCGCTACCTCTCGGACAACTACGAGGAAGCCGCCAAACGGGAACTGGGAAGGGACTGGCCCGAGCCTGCCCCAGGCGAGCGGCGTTCGCCGCTGGCGGTGTGGTACGAAAAGAACCCGGACGACATCCAGGAGTTTGAGAAAGTGATGCGCCGCAAGGTGCACTACGTCATCAAACCCGAGTACCTCTGGAGCAGCATCGCCGAGATGGCCCGCACCCAGGATGCCGAACTGCTGCACACGCTGCAAAAAGGCTTCAAGTTCATCGAGAACGAATCCTTTGGCAGCAGTTTCCAGGGGCTCTTCTCGGAGATCGACCTTGACTCGGAGAAGCTCGGCAAAACCTACACCGAGCGCAACAAGCGTCTGTGCGACATCATCGGGGAGATCGCCAAAGGCTTAGCGGAGTTTCCTCAGGAGCGTGATCTCTTGGGCGATGCCTACGAGTACCTGATTGGACAGTTCGCCGCCGGCAGCGGCAAAAAGGCCGGTGAGTTCTACACCCCGCAGCCGGTCTCAAGCATCCTCTCGGGCATCGTCGTGCTGGATGCCCAGGACCCTGCTAACGGTCCACGGGCCAAGCTGGGCAGGGTGCTGGATTTTGCTTGCGGCTCGGGCTCGCTGCTCCTCAACGTGCGCCGCCGGATGGGCAAGGACGGCGTGGGCAAGCTCTACGGCCAGGAGAAGAACCTCACCACCTACAACCTGGCCCGCATGAACATGCTGCTGCACGGCCTGCGAGATACCGAGTTCGAGATCTTCCACGGCGATACGCTCACCAACGATTGGCCGCTCCTGCGCGAAGAGAACCCGGCCAAGAAGATCGAATTTGACGCGGTGGTGGCCAATCCTCCCTTTAGCTACCGCTGGGAGCCCAGCGAAGCCCTGGCGGAGGATTTCCGCTTCAAGGGGTACGGGCTGGCCCCCAAATCGGCGGCGGATTTGGCCTTCCTCCTGCACGGCTTCCACTTCCTGCACCGCGAAGGAACCATGGCCATCATCATGCCGCACGGGGTGCTCTTTCGCGGAGGGAGCGAAGCCAAAATCCGGAAGAAACTCCTGCAGGACAACCACATCGACGCGGTCATCGGCCTGCCGGCGAATCTCTTTTACTCCACCAGCATCCCGGTGTGCATCCTGGTGCTCAAGAAGTGCAAGAAGTCCGACGACGTGCTCTTCATCAACGCAGCAGAACACTACCAGAAGCGGAAACGGCAAAACGTGCTGCTTCCCGAACATGTGGACAAGATCATCCAAACTTACCAGTACCGCCGGGAGGAACCGCACTATTCCCGCCGGGTGAGCATAGAGGAGATCGAGCAGAACGACTTCAACCTCAACATCACCCGCTACGTAAGTACGGCTAAAGCAGAGCCAGAAATAGATTTACGACAAGTCCATCAAGAACTTGCCGAGTTGACTCGCAAGATAGAAGAAGCTCGCGCTAAGCATAATGAGTTTCTAAAAGAGCTCGGCCTTTCAGAACTGTCTTAGGCAGAGGTGGCCGAAATAATCGTTCGCTAGATTGGACGCTGCGGGAAAACGTCCGTGCTAACCTGCGGCGGTTCGTCAAACGCATCTTGCGCAAATACGGCTACCCGCCTGACAAGCAAGAAAAGGCGACGCAGACGGTCCTCGAGCAGGCGGAGCTGCTTTGCGAAAACTGGACAGGTGCATGAAAGAGAAGGCTGAATAATGGCGTTGTGTAACTTTGTCAATACCAAGCCGGAGGATTGACGATGAAGCTCTCTCCCCAGGAGCGCGCGGCTCTCAAAGCCCGCCAAGCCGAGCTACGAGCCCGAGCCCGAGGCCAAGACGCCCACGCCGCAGCGATAGAAGCTATCTCCCAAATGCCCGAATCCGACCGTTTGATGGCGGAGCGGCTAGTTGAGCTGATTGCCGCGCACTTTCCAGCCTTGCAGCTGCGTACCTGGTATGGCATGCCCGCGTGGGCGAATAGCCACGGCAATGTGGTTTGCTTTTTTCAGGGTGCATCGAAATTTCGTACGCGATATGCCACCTTGGGTTTTACCGATGCGGCCCAGCTGGATCACGGCGACATTTGGCCCACTGCCTTTGCGGTGCAGCGCCTCTCTACCGAAGTAGAAACGACTATCCTCCATCTCATCGCACAAGCTATCACCTATCGTGACGACCACGGTACGCACGTGGCAGGCAGTACCACCTGAATTGGAACGATGCGGCCCACAATCCGGACAAAGCGCGTGTATCTACCTCCAGAGCCGGAGGATGGCTACCGCGTTCTGGTAGACCGCCTCTGGCCGCGCGGATTGAGAAAAGTACACCTGCAAGTAGACCTCTGGCTCCGGGATATTGCACCGAGCAATGAGCTTCGGAAGTGGTTCAACCACGATCCGGCAAAGTGGGAGGAATTCAAGCGACGCTATTGGAGGGAGCTTGCCGAACGGCACGAGCGCATCGAACAGCTCCTCACGATCGCTGCAACGCACCGACTGACCTTGCTCTACTCCGCGCGCGACCCGGACCACAACCAAGCGGTTGCGCTCAAAGAGTACCTTCTCCGCCGCAGTGACCGGTAGCGTGGATCGTTCCTGCACAGCAAGCGTGTGCGGAGCTCCGGTCCAAGAAGCTTGCTCGCGTTAGTGCTTGTCTTCTGGCGGGAACGTGTACGACGTATCGAGCGGATTGGGCGGGTACTTTTCCAGATACTCCTTCCTACGCTGGAGCCAGAGCTCGCGTTCGGGGAATTCAGGAAGCGGCGCTGCACCGGGGATGCCCATCAGCGGATAATCCTTCCGCAGAGGATAGAGCGGCTCGCCAGTTTCGGGATGCACGTAATCTTCGGGCATGTAGAATCGCCGCAAGTCCGGATGGCCATCGAAACGAATGCCATACATGTCGTAGGTCTCGCGTTCGTACCAATTGGCGCTCTCCCAGACGGTCGTTGCAGTCGGAACGCGGACGTCGCGCTCGGGCACTGGCACTTTTACGCGTAGCCGGTGCTTATGCGGAATCGAGTAGAGGAAGTACACCACCTCAAAGCGCACAGGTTTGCGATCGAGCCAATCAATCGCGGTCACATCGAGGAGCTGATCGAATCGGGTCAGCGGATGATCCCGCAGTTGAATGAACACTTCGATCAGCTCGTCTCGCTCGACGATGACCGATAGCTGCCCGTGGTGCTCGTAGGTTCGCAGCTCATCGCCAACGATGGGCGAGAGGACATCAGCAACGACGTCTTTGGCAATGTACACGTCTTCGATCCTGCATAGAACAAGCGCAGGCAAAAATACTGTCGCAGCATGCGTCGCAAAATGCAGCAGTTCGCAGGCGAATACTGCTGGATGTAAATTGCCGCCATGACATTCGGCGAGCTACGCTATCAGTTCTTCCAACTGCTTCGAGCGGCGCAGATCCAACTTGACGGCTCCCATCCTGGCCGGGAGAACATGCGCCGCGACGTTCTACTTGCCGAACAACTTTCGGATTCCGACGATTCGAGAATGCTCATCCGCTTCTACAGCTGGCATCCGTGGTGCATTTCGCTTGGCGCCAATCAGCCTGAAGAGGATATTGACCACGCCCGGGCAGTTGCTGATGGCATCGAGCTTGTCCGCCGGCCGACGGGCGGTCGGGCAATCCTCCACGCCCGCGAGCTGACGTATGCTCTCGCACTCCGCTTACGCGATGGACTAACGCAGGCGCACGTCTATCGATTCTGGCATGAGTGGCTCTGCGGCGTCCTTGCCAGGGTGCTCGGTACAACGGAGCTCGTCTATGCACGAACGCAGCCAGACTTTCCCCTCCTGCTCCACCGCGAGCCGACGCGATGGCTCTGCTTTGCCTCGAGTGCGCGCTACGAGCTGCTCTGGCGCGGGCGCAAGGTCCTCGGCAGCGCGCAGCGGCTCTACGGGGACATCTTGCTCCAGCATGGCTCGCTCCTGCTTGACAAAGGGCATGAGCGACTTCCATACTACCTCCGCGATTGTCCCAACCCCGATAGCCTCTCCGAGTACCTCCGGCGGCGGAGTGCCACATGCGCAGAGATCGCCGGACGGCATCTCAGTGCCGAGGAGCTCGCCTGCCAGCTTGCGGGCGAACTCCAGCGAGGAGGACCTATCACCTCTGCCTGAACAAAAGCAGCAGCATTGGCATTCAGGGAAATACACCGAGGCTGGGGTCTGCACAGTCGGCAAGCTCTCGCTTGGGCAGAAGCGGCTATTTTTGCTCCCATGATGCGCCAGATTGCACAACATCTCCAGAGCGGCAAGGTTTCGCTCGAACACGTTCCACTCCCGACGTGCAGCGAGGGGGCGGTCCTCGTCCGGGTGGTGCGCTCCTTGGTGAGCGTCGGGACCGAGCGAGCAAGTCTTGAATCGGGCAAACAATCGCTCCTGGAACGAGCGCGTAAGCATCCGGACCAAGTCCGCACCGTCATCGACATGCTTCGCCGCAACGGCATCGGGGCGACGATTGCAACCATCCGCGCGCGGCTGGATGCCTTCCGCCCATTAGGCTACAGTGCCGCTGGGATCGTTGTGGAGTCGCGCTGTCAGGAGTACGCAGCTGGCGACCGCGTTGCATGTGCCGGCGCGCAATACGCACACCACGCCGAATACATCGCCGTACCGAAACATCTTGTCGCGCGCATTCCCGAAAGCGTCAGTTTCGACGAGGCAGCGTACACCACGCTCGGTGCAATTGCGCTCCAGGGCATCCGCCAAGCGTCGCCACGGCTGGGAGAGACAGTGCTCGTCATCGGGCTGGGGCTCTTGGGACAGCTCACGTGTGCTCTCCTTCGGGCCAATGGCTGCCGTGTGATTGGGATGGACATTCGCTCCGAGGTCTTCGATGCAGCACGTGCAAGTGGATGCGATCAGGTTCTTCCCAGTGAGCGCGGCAGCCTACCTGCCATCATGAGCGCAACCAACAGCCACGGCGCCGACTGCGTCATCATCACCGCTTCGACGCCATCGAATGCACCGCTCGAACTTGCCATCGCTGCCGCACGGAAAAAAGCTGCAATCGTCGTCGTCGGTGCAGTTGGAATGAATGTCCCCCGCGGGCCGTTCTACGAAAAGGAACTCGAACTCAAGATTGCAACAAGTTACGGCCCCGGACGCTACGACCCGCTCTACGAAGAACGCGGCGTTGACTATCCGTTCGCCTACGTCCGCTGGACGGAGCAACGGAACATGGCGGCATTCCTCGATGCACTGGCTCGGCGGACAATTGCAATCGAGCACTTGACCACCCATCGCATCCCGTTCGAAGAAGCCGAGCGTGCCTACCAGCTCATCAGCGAGCCAGGAACTGAGCCCGTCCTCGGCGTGCTGCTCTGCTATCCTGCAGCAGCAGATGAACTCCCAACCGCACGCGCCGTTGAATACCCCGTTCCCTCGCAGCGCAGCACTGCACCGATTGGGATCGGTTTCCTCGGCGCTGGAGGGTTCGCGCAGAGCACGCTACTGCCGATCCTCCGTAGGCTCGATGTCCGCTTAGAAGCGATTGCAACGCGTTCACCACTCGGCGCACACAGCGCAGCGCGGCACTTCGGCTTCCGTCGGAGCACCACCGATGTCCGCGAAGTCATTGCCGATCCGCGCGTTGAGCTTGCTGTCTGCGCAACGCGGCACGATACGCATGCCGAGTACGTCTGCGCTGCGCTCGATGCAGGCAAAGCCGTGTTCGTCGAAAAACCGCTCTGCCGCACGCCAGAGGAGTTGGCAGAAATCGACCGCCGGATTGCTCGGTGGGGAGAGCGCGTCATGGTCGGGTTCAATCGGCGCTTCAGCCCAGCGGTCCGTGCAATTGCGGAACACTTTGCCTATCGCGCTGCGCCGATGGCAATCTCCTACCGCTTCAATGCAGGCGCACTCCCGCCATCGAGTTGGATCCAAGATCCTACGCAGGGCGGACGCATCATCGGCGAAGCCTGCCACGCGCTCGATGTCATGGTGTTCCTGACAGGCTCGCTCCCCGTGGAAGTTGTTGCCTACGGCCTGCCGCCTATTGCGCCCGGTGTTCTGCACGACACCGTCTCGGCACTCATTCGCTTCGCGGATGGTTCAATCGGAACGCTACACTATTGGAGCAACGGCGACCGCGCAATAGAAAAGGAATGGTGCGAGGTATTCTGCCAAGAACGGAGCGCAATTTTGGAAAATTTCCATCACATCCGGCTCGCACGCGATGGGAAGGAGCGCCGCTACCGCTTCGGCGCAGGCAAGGGGCACCGCGAAGAACTACAGGCAACAGTGGCAGCAGTCTCGAGTGGTGCGCCAATGCCGATACCCTACGAGCAGCTGCGCGCTGTAACGCTGGCGACCTTTGCGATCGTGGAATCCCTTCGCGCGGGAGGCAGGCCAGTTCTCCTTGAGAGCCTCGATCCCCGCACTCAGTCAGCGAACAGGTAAGGGCGCCATTCGCGCTCGACCGAACCCATGAAGTTGCGGAGGAAGACGATGTGATTGGGCTTGCGAGGAATATTCCGGAGTCGCATGCCTGCTTCTTCGGGGGTGCGATTCCCCTTTCGATTGTTGCAAGGAACGCAGGCAGTCACCAAGTTCTCCCACGAATCGCTTCCGCCACGGGAACGAGGGATGACGTGGTCTATCGTCAGCGGTGCAGATCGTGTTCCGCAGTACTGGCAGGCAAATCCATCTCGGCGGAGAATGTTCCGTCGCGAAAGCTCCACCTTTTTGTACGGCATGCGGATGTACGCATGCAACCGAATTACGCTCGGGTAGGGGTATGCATGTCGCACCGAACGGATGAGGGCACCGTTGCGTGTTTCGACTAGCTCTGCTTTGTCGAGCAGCAGCAGGAGCAGAGCCTTGCGGACGTTGCAGATCAAGATCGGTTCGTAGCTTTGGTTGAGCACCAAGACGCGTCCGCTGCTCAACGAGCCTGGTGTGTGCGGGGAGGCTCCATTGCCATCTGCGAGGGGAACGAATCGGTATGAGCCGAAGGCTATAGCCCTCCGTGGATGATCGAACATGATGATCGCACATCACGCGTGCAGCGCACCTCGATGCACTGCGTTCTTCGCGAGCGAAAATAGTAAACGCGCTGGCGACATTTTGTAAGGTTTTTGCAACGCACTGTAGTTTTGTCCTGTGCGTGCGAGGACCATCAGGAGAAACGCCATGCGGGATGCACTCATTGCGTGTGCGCTCATGATTGGCTTGCAGACGGGACCAGAAATGCACTTGGTGCCACCGAAGCTCGAGCTGCATGCAGATTCGGCCGGCTTTGCCCAAGGCCGTGTGAAGGTGCTCAACCGAGGTGGAGAGCCACTCGAGATACGGAGGGTTGTCCCATCGTGCAAGTGCGCTGCAGCAACTGTGCTCAACAATCCCATCTATCCGCTCGAGGTAGGGGAAATTCTTGTGCACGTCAATACCCGCGATTGGCGCGATAGTATCGGTAGTGTCGAACTGGAGATCGAATCAAATGCAGCACCAACGCGGTACGTGGTCACCGTTCACCGACAGCGTTGATGCAATCGAAGAGCGCAGCTTTCCGTCTTGCGTCCTCGAACGCTATCGGATTCTCCGGTAGGAGGTCGAGGTCGTCACCATCGAGGTAAGTACCCCCATGCAGCGGCGCATTGCATTCTACGTCGTCAGTGCAATTGTCCTCGGGATTGTCATCGGCAGTCTGGTGACCTCCCGTGTAGTGTCCGGCGACAGCATCTACGACCAGGTCGAGAAGTTCAGCACCATTTTGAACATGGCTGCGAAGAACTACGTCGAGGAGGTGGATACCCAAAAGCTCACCGAAGCAGCCATCAAGGGAATGCTCGCGGAACTCGACCCACACTCGGTGTACATTCCCCCGAAGGAAATGAAGCGTGTCGAGGAAGATTTCCGCGGGAGCTTCGAAGGCATTGGGGTTGAGTTCGACATCATCAACGACACGATCACGATTGTCTCCCCAATCGCTGGTGGGCCCTCCGAAAAGCTGGGAATTCTTCCAGGCGATAAGATCGTCAAGATTGATGGAGAAAGTGCCCTTGGGATGAGCCGCGAGGATGTGCCGAAAAAATTGCGCGGCCCGAAAGGGACCGTCGTGACTGTGAGCATCAAACGCGAAGGCGAACCGAAGCTGCTCGACTTTGTCATCACGCGCGATAAGATCCCGCTCTACAGCGTCTCGGCCACGTACATGGTGCCGGGCACCGATATTGGCTACATCTCGCTCAACCGTTTTGCAGCAACGACCTACAAGGAGTTCATGGAGGGCATCGCCAAGCTGCGGCAGCAAGGCATGAAGAGGCTCGTGCTCGACCTGCGGAATAATCCCGGTGGCTACATGGACCAAGCTCGCCTCATCGCCGATGAGTTCATCCCTGCTGGCTACAAGATCGTGTACACAAAAGCACGGCGTCCGGAGTTCGAAGAGGTCTATACATCCACCAGTGGTGGCTCGTTGGAGAAGACCCCCGTCGTCGTGTTGATCAACGGTGGCTCGGCTTCAGCCAGTGAGATCGTCTCTGGTGCGTTACAGGACCTCGACCGCGGATTGATCGTCGGAGAGACATCCTTCGGGAAAGGGTTGGTCCAGCGGCAATACGAACTGGGCGATGGCTCTGGGTTGCGGCTAACGATCGCGCGGTACTACACACCTTCAGGTCGCCTCATCCAACGCCCGTACAAAGACAAAGACAAGTACTACCGCGGCGAAGGCCGTATCGAACTCGACGACGCGGAAAACATCACGCATGAATCGGAAAAAGTTGATTCGACACGCCCAGTCTTCCGGACTCTGAGCGGACGGAAAGTGTTCGGCGGTGGCGGAATCACACCGGATTACTTCGTCAAGAGCGACACCATCAACTCCTTCAGCCGCCAGCTTCGGAGCAAAGGCGTCTTTTTCGAGTACGTCACCAACGAGTACCTCAAGCTCCACAGCGCCGAACTCCATCAACGCTACGGCGAGGACATCTATCGCTTTGCCAAGGAGTTCACCGTCGGTGATGATATGATCGCGGGGCTCCGTGCACTGGCAGAACGGAAAGGCATCGAATGGAACGAACAGCTCTACAAGCAGGACGAAGAATTCATCCGCACCGAGTTGAAAGCACGCGTGGCATATGGACTCTTCGGTAGCAACGGCTCCTCGCTCGTGTACATGCCACTTGACCGCCAACTGCGGAAGGCAATCGAGCTGCTCCCCGAAGCTGCCCGAATTGCTCGACTGAATTAAAGGCAGGCACGTACCACGCATGCTCTCCGTTATCTCCACAGTCTTCCCCCTCAACCTCTTATGGTACTGCGGTCGGTTGCTCTGTTGCTCGCTCTTGCCACTTTTATCGCAAGGGCGCAGGTCCTCGTTCCTGGCGAGGAGTTGATCTATCGTGTCTCGTACATCGGCATCGAATTGGGCACGATTCGCTTGGTCAACGAAGGGCGCCAGGAAGCGCTCGGCAAGCCAGCGGTCAAGTGTAAAGCGTTCATTGATTCACGTCCGGGGATTCCCTTCCTGTCGCTCCATGTCGTCTATGAATCGTGGATGGAGCCCACGGCGCTTGCCTCTTTGCAGTTTGTGGCGCAAAACAAGGAAAGCGGTGAGTACACCAAGTACACGTTCGACTATGACCAACGCCGTATCTCAACAGCCACGTGGATGGATCGCCAGAAGACCGACGAACGTACCTTCAACATCACGCGGAAGTACGTCGATGGACTGACGATTCTCTACGCCGCACGGCAACTTCTCTACAGCAAACGCACCGCATGGATCCCCACCATCGTCCGCGAGGATACTGCCTGGACGAAAATCAACTTTACCGGCAAGGTCGTTCCCACAACGATTGATGCCGTTTCGTATCCAGTGCGGACGGTGTACTTCGATGGCGAGGCGAATTGGACGGGCGTCTATGGCGTCACCGGTTATTTCGAAGGGTGGTTCAGCGATGATGATGCACGTATTCCAATCAAAGCGAAAATGAAGCTCTACTTGGGGAGCGCCGACATCGAGCTAATCAGTTGGAAACGTCCTGGGTGGTCGCCGCCCCCTGCGAAGGAGTAAACAAGAGGGCAACACGACGGATTATTTCGGCCAACGGTCACAGACGCTGGTGCAGCATCTGCTCCTGGAGTTTCTCTCGCAGGCACGGAATACCCAGCCGCTTGGCCCACGCGTTTACTCCTCGTCATCACCGATTCTTCCGCTCAGCAGGAGCGCCGCCGCAGCACAGGAGGGACTACTGTCGGAGAACGTCCAGAGCACAACATCAGAACGCCACGCGAGATCGACCGTTGGAGTTCCGGCGATGAGAAGCACTCGCCGCTTCTGCTCCGCTAAGCGTTCGAGCGCATCGGTAAGAGCTCGATCGTCCCACCGCGAGAGCGGACGCCCCGCCCGCGGACGCTCGAAGATTGCAACGATGATGCATTCTGCCTGTGCGATTGCCTCAGCGTGTGCTGCTACATCTGACTGCTCAATATCACGCGAAATGAACGCAACGTCCATGTTCCCGTCGTAGAGCTGCGCAAGGTAGCGGAAAAACTCCGTCGGTGCATCGAGCGGAGTATCCGGTTCGACGAGGGCAAATGCCGCAATGTGTGCGTACTGCGTCAGCGGCAGCACGCCACGATCGCCTGCCAACCGGAGCGCACCTGCTGCCGCTTCGAGCGCTCGCTGCGCATGCTCGCTCTGGGAAATGCTCGTGCGTGGGATGGCTGCAAAATCCTCGGCGAGCCGATCAAGCCGCGAAAGCGCTTCCCGATGCTCCTCAACGGAAAGCATCCCGCTGCCAAGTGCACGCTCGGCAAACTCAATCGCTTCGTGCGCATCAGCGGGCACCAGCGCAACGTCGCAGCCCGCCGCAAACGCGGCCGTCACCGCTTGACCACTTGCAAAGCGCTGGGTAATTGGCCGCATGTCGAGCGCGTCGGTCACCACGATGCCACCATACCCCAGGCGTTCCCGTAACAATCCACGGACAATGCCTCCCGAGAGCGACGCGATCTGTCCACTTCCGTCGAGTGCGGGAACGGCGAAGTGCCCCACCATCACCGACCGAACGCCATCCTTGATCGCCGCGTAGAAGGGCACAAGCTCGCGTGCAACCAGCTCATCAGCGCTCGCAGTGATAATCGGCAGCTCGATGTGCGAATCGGTGCTTGCATCGCCATGGCCAGGGAAATGCTTCGCGCACGCAGCCACACCCTGGCGCTGATGTCCACGGATCCACGCGCGGACGTGTTCGACAACGCGCGGCGCTTCGGTTCCGAACGCTCTGATCCCGATGATTGGATTGCGCGGGTTGCTTGCAATGTCAGCGCACGGGGCAAAGTTCCACGCTATCCCCAATGAGCGCAGACTTTCGGCAATCGCGCTGGCGACACCTTCGGTCACGCGTGGATCCTGCAGCCCAAGTGCAAACGCGTGCGGGAACTCCACAGCGTCCTCGATTCGCATGCGAAGCCCTGTCTCCGCATCAATGGCAAACAGCAACTGATGTTGCGCAAGCGATTGAAGCTGCCCGATGGTTTCGCTGACATCGTCGAGCGTGCCGTCGAAAATGCAGAACCCTCCGACGCCACGAGCAACGAGAGCGCCGATACTGTCTCGATAGTCGCCATCGCGCACATAGCGTGCTGGGTGAAGTCGTGCTACAATCCGCCGTGCTACTGATTGCACAGAAGTTTCTCCGTCGTGGATGCTCATTCGTACCGCAGCGCCTCGATAGGGCTAAGTTTTGCAGCCCGCCAGGCAGGGTACGCTCCAAAACTAACGCCCACCAGTGTGCAGACTGCGATACTCCCCACTGCCCACCCGAACGGAATCACGAACTCCACCCCAGCAACACGCGAGAGCAGAGCGCCGAGCAGACTCCCAACAGCAATCCCTCCCAATGCCCCGACTTGACTGAGCACGACCGCCTCGATGAGAAACTGCCAGAGGATCGAGCGCACCGTCGCACCGAGCGCCTTGCGAACGCCGATTTCTCGCGTCCGCTCCTTGACGCTAATGAGCATGATGTTCATGATACCAACGCCTGCGGCAAGTAACGCGATCGCCCCACAGAACGCTCCGAATAACCCAACAAATCGCAGAAACGTGCCGAGCTTGTCGGCAAGCGATGCGAGCATCTCAATCTCGAAGTCGCTCTCCTGCTCCGGCCGGAGACCGCGAATGCTCCGCATCATCCCGATGCTTTCATCGAACAGCTCTTCGAGCGCTGCTTGGCTGGACGCACGAACGAAGATCGCAACCGAGTACATCCACTCTTCCGCATACGTTCGGACAAACACCGTAATTGGCACAATGACCATGTTATCCTGGCTCTGCCCGAAGATTCCACCCTTGGGTTCGAGCACACCGACGATGGTAAACCGCTGGTTGCGAATTTGGATTTCCTTGCCAATCGGCTCATCCCCGTCGGGGAAAAGATCGTTGCGGACATCATTACCGATCACAGCGACCATCCGCCCATGGGCGATGTCATCGGCTACGAGCGGTCGTCCGAGTGCGAACCGATAGTTCCGCAGGGCAAAGAAGTTCTCATCGCTGCCGACGAGCGTCACATCCGGGTCGGTATGTCGCTCGCCGCTGCGGATCGTCATAGCACTGGTAAAGCTGTAGAGCGACACCAATGCACCGGTGCCTTCCATTCGGCGTTTGTACTCGATCCCCTGCGAGAATGAAATCGGGCGACGGCGCATGTACCGGCGCCACTCGTCGCCACTGGTGATGATGCTCGGACTGCGCTGAATGAGAAACGTATAGCTCCCCGAGGCGACAATCTCACTGGTGAGTGCATGCTCTAGCGCCGTCGCAGCACTTCCCGCCCCGACGATCGCAACGATACCAATTGCGATGCTCACGAGCGTCAGCACCGTCCGCACTGGCTGCGCGCGGAATGTATCGTATGCAGATACAAGGTACTCGCGGATCGTCATGCTTCGTAGCGCAATGCTTCAACAGGATCGAGTCTGGCTGCGCGGAGCGCTGGAACAAACCCTGCAATGACGCCAACGCAAATCGAGCTGCCTACCGCAAGAGCAACAACATCGAGCGGAACAAAAGGCAGCAGAAATTCCATCTGCTTGTGCAAAAGCAGTGCAGCAGCCGCAATAAGCCCGCTTGCCAGAACAATACCCACCACTGCCCCCGCAACGCAGAGCATCGCTGCCTCGGCCAAAAATTGTGCAAGGATCGAGCGTCGGCGTGCACCTACCGCCCGGCGAATCCCGATCTCTTTGGTTCGCTCGACGACCGCAACGAACATGACGTTCGTAATCCCGATGACGCCAACGAGAAACGACAGCGCCGTCAGTCCGATGCCGACCATCCCAATGACCATGCGAATATTTGCCACCTGGTCGCGGAACACCTGCGCTTCATTGATCGCAAAATCATCAGGTGCATCTGGCGAGAGCATTCGGACAGAGCGAACAATCCCGCGGAGGTCGTCGCGAAGCTCGGCGAGATCTTCGGGCGAGCGCGCCTTGACCGCTACGGTCATGCTCCGACTGTAGCGTCCGTAGAGACCGAAGAATGCTGGCAAGGGGATGTACACCGTGCGGTCGAGAAAGTCCGTAAAGAGGGTGCCCCGCTTGTTCATCACGCCGATGACAACAAATGGCCGCCCTTCAATGCGAATGGTTTCTCCCAGTGGCGAGCGATTGCCAAAGAGTGCAGACCGCACCCCATCGCCGATGACCGCAACGGCGGTAGCATACTGCTCCTCCATCTCGCTGAAAAATCGCCCTTCTGCAAGCGTCGTGCTCGGCAGAAGCCCAAAGCGTGCCATCGTTCCCTCGATCACTAGTCCGCTGGCTTTCTTGTCGGCACGGACAACAGTCTTGCCCCACGCATCTGCACTGATGTACACCATGCTTGCTGCACGCACACGACGAGCAATTTCTTCGGCTTGGTCAATGGTGATGTTCTTGCGATTCATCACCGAACGCCAGTTCCCACCGCCCGCCCAGTTCCACTTGTCCACGTAGAGCATGTCCTGTCCGAGCGTCGAAAGTGTGGATTCCCAGGCAGCATCGAGACTGCCGAGCGCCCAGCCCATCAGCGATACGAACGCAACGCCGATCGTCACTCCGAGCGCCGTCAGTAACGAGCGTAACGGATTTGCCCGCAGCGATTCAGCTGCGGTGGTAACGACGTCTGCATATTCTGCCAAACGCCGCTTCATCGCTGCGCCGCCGGTTCTTCGACCGATGCTGGACTGTTGTTGGGCACGTCGGATTCGATGCACCCATCACGAATGCGGAGAATTCGGCGTGCATAGCGAGCGATGTCGTCTTCGTGCGTGACGAGGATGACGGTATTCCCCTCGCGCCAGATGCGTTCGAAGAGCGCCATGATTTCGGCACCTGTTTTCGAGTCGAGGTTGCCCGTCGGCTCATCGGCTAAGATGATCGAAGGGTTGGTTACGAGTGCGCGCGCGATGGCCACCCGCTGTCGCTGCCCGCCGGAAAGCTCCGGCGGTTTGTGGAAAAGCCGATCGCCCAAGCCGACGCTCTCGAGCGCAGCGTGTGCCCGGCGACGGCGTTCGTCGGCACTCAGACCGGCATAGATGAGCGGAAGCTCGACGTTCTTGAGTGCCGTCGCGCGCGGCAGCAAGTTGAACGTCTGGAAGACAAAGCCAATCTTCTGATTGCGAATACGGGCAAGGGCTGCATCATCGAGCGAGGAAACGTCTGTTCCATCGAGGATGTAGCGGCCGCTGGTTGGCCAATCCAAGCAGCCGAGGATGTTCATCAGCGTGGATTTTCCAGAGCCCGACGGCCCCATGATCGCGACGTACTCGTTCGGCTCGATCGAAAGGTCAACGCCGCGGAGCGCATGGACGATCTCGCTTCCCATGCGGTAGTCTTTTGTGACTTGTTCGAGCAGAATCAGTGGGGAATGCGCACTCATCGCTGCTCTCCTGCAGTGGAACGCGAGCGTTTGATCCGCACGCGCGATCCATCCCGCAACTGACGCGCAATCGCGCTGTAGGGACCAGAGACGACAACTTCACCCGGTAAAAGCCCTGCGGTTATCTCGATAAAGTCACGATCGCTAATCCCAGTTTGGACGATGCGCTGCTCGACGCGATCGCCCTTGACGACAAATGCTACTTGCGGCGGTCGCGCCGGGCGGGCGGTTCGGTTCCGCTCGGTACTATCGGCATCATAGCGGATCGTCACTGCCCCAATCGGCACTGCACGGGCACTGTCGCGACGCGCAGTACGGATGTCCGCAACGCACGTCATGCCGGGCCGGAGCCGATCGTCGCGGCTATCGAGACGAATTTTCACTTGGAAGTTGACCACCTCATCCTGCGTGCCGATGGCTTTCTCCAGCGGGGAATGGGCGATTTCCAGCACTCGCCCCAGGAGCACGCTATCGCGGAATGCATCAACGCGCACCCGAGCCGTATCGCCTGAATGGATGAGCACAACGTCGTTTTCATTGACTTCGACGATTGCGTTCATCGTATCGAGGTTTGCAATTCGGAGCAGCTCAGTTCCCTGCATCTGTGCAGTCCCGACGACTTTTTCGCCTATCTCAACGTTGAGCTTGGTGACAACGCCACTGATGGGAGCATAAATCTCGGTGCGATTGAACGAAAGTTCAGCTTGGCGCAGCGTGGCCTGCGCACGAGATTTTTCCGCCAGTGCCGATTGGTATTGTCCAGCGGCGCGATCATAGGCTGCCTTTGCAGTTTCGAATTCCTGCTTCGAGATGAAGCCTTTGTCGTAGAGTTCCGCCGAACGACGCAGCTCACGCTCGGTGCGGTCGAGTTCGACCTTTGCGATTTCGATGCCTACATCGGCTGCACGCACAGCGGCGCGGAATTGCTCCAACTGCGTTTGGAGCAAGTCAGGGCGTATCCGCACAAGCAATTGGCCTTTACGAACGCGGTCACCTTCTTTGACCGTCAGCGCGATGATTTCACCGCTCACTTCGGAGGAGATTTTCACCTCGACTTCGGGTTGAATTTTCCCACTGGCGGAAATTTCCTGCACAATGCTCCGCAACGCGACGGTATCGGTGCGGACTTCGATCACTTCGCTGGAGTTGCGGCTGGCGATTGCAATGGCAGCGATACCAACAACTCCAAGGCCGATCACTGCGAGAATCATCCACCGGCGACGTTTCGATGGCTGTGGCATAGGTTGCAAACTCCGTGTGGTTACTCGAGGATTCCCAGTGCAAAGCGGACACGTGCACGCGCTGCGTGATAGGTGTAGATCGCGGTGATGCGATTGATGCGCGCATTGACTAACTGACTGGAGGCAGTCAAGTATTCGAGTTGCGTGCCTGCGCCGAGCTGGAAGCGCTCACGCGCTGCATTGAAGTTCTGCTCAGCAGCTCTGAGAGCACGCGCGGTAATGTCGAGCTGCTTTTCCGCAGCATCGAGCTCTAAGTGCGCTTGGCGAACCTCGGTGCGAATCTGGAGTTCGAGCTGTCGCTGGTCGAGCTGGCGCTGTTCCATCTGGAGAACCGCTTGCTGTCGCTGCGTAGCTGCGCCGAAGTTATCGAAGATGGGCACTTGCACGCTGAGACTGACAAAGTAACGCCCAAACTCCGCAAACTGTGCCACCCGCGTGTTGGACCAGGACCAGCCACTGTTCAAGCTCACAAGAGGCAGAAAGGCTGCTTGTGCAATCGAGACCGCATCATCAGCTGCCCGAATACGTGCTTCGAGAGCGCGCCAGTCACTGCGCCGCTCCAGCGCAGTCGCAACTGCAGCAGGCGGCGAACCGATCTCTTTCCGAAACGCTGCTATGTCGCTATCGCTGACGGTTGTGGGAACCGACAATTCCGCAAACTCAGCGTTCATGTCAGGCGGTTGCCCCATTGTCGCAAGGAGCACTGCTTTCGCTTGAGCGAGAGCGTTCTCCGCAGTGAGTACCTCTAACTCACGCGTACCAAGATCGGCTTCCTGCGCATAGACAGTGGTAATCGGGACACGCCCGGCATCGTAGAGCGCTCGGACGCGAGCAAGCTCCTGTTTGCCCAGTTCGAGATTTTCATGGCGAATGCGCACCGTTTGCATCGCGCGGAGTACGTCGTAGTATTGCGTCCGTACCTGGACGATGATCTGCTGGCGTGTCCGTTCATAGCTCATGCTCGCTGCCGACAGCTCGTGCTGCGCCTGGCTGTAGCTCGCCTCGCGGGAAAAGCCGTTGAAGAGCGTGTACGATGCAACAGCACTGAGCGAGTAGGAATTGGGCTCAGGTGGGCCGAGTACGAACACTTGCCCGCCGATGTTGACCGCACGTCCTCCTTCAACGTTGAGCTGGCGTGAGTATCCTGCCGATGCACCCAGCGATGGAAGATATGCGCCGAATGCACGGGTAAGCGCGCTCTGCCCGATCTCGATGTTCTTCTGCTCTCGTGCAAGCGTGGGATTGTCGCGAAGGGCAACCGCGATGCATTCATCGAGCGTGTACACTCTGACCGAATCACCTGCCGTTTGCCCAAGCGAGAGCGATGTCAGCACAGCCAAAAGGATCAATCGCTTCATCGAGCGTCCGATGATTGTTCGACAGCGACGCGCACACAAACGCAGAGCAGGAGGAAAAGTTGCACGGTGCACTCGATGCATAGTGCAGATTTGCCCCAGGAGGAAATGGCCGTTCACTGTGCGACAAGTACCACCGAAACACGCACCCACGCGCTGTCACATGAGAGGATCTCGTGACTATTACACTCACGAAGTCTTGCCACCACTGTGCTACAGCCGGAAGATGCCCAAATGGCGAACCACGCTGTCACAATAAGCGCTTTCGTGACTACATACACGGTAGGGGAGCAGGGTGAAATTACCTGTTCCGTTTCGCGCAACAATGTTCAACTCCATCCGGTGGTGGCGATGACGTTACGTTTGCCCAGCAATGCTGTCTGGATGCTGATTGTAGCACGAAAACGCTCCGCACTGAATACGATCATTGGCGGTGTAGCAGGATGCGGTGGCTATCTCTGGAAGCTCGGCATTGCACTGTCGTTGTGGATCGAGGGTGCAACGCACTGCCCAGCACAACCGTGCGGGGAGCCGATCAACTGCCCTAATCGTGCCTACTCGTATCGATTTTGCACGCCGTCGGGAATTCAGAATGTGTGTGCCACGGACCCATGGAGAAACCAGCAAGGATGGAGACCGCTTCATGCAACTGGCCGGATATGCCTGTTTCTGGCCAGTCAACCGCAGTACCAACCTACCACTACTTACCTTTGGCCGCTGCGGAATGGCGGTACTGCAGAAGTATTCCGTCCAGACCTGGTATGGAACGACTTCGAATGTGCTGAGCGTAAATGGGAATGCGTATGCGGTACGCAGAATCGTTCCTGTCAATGCAGAATTGAGGTGAGGTTCGTGTCAAACCCATATGACCCTTTTATCCAGGACTACGTTGATTATGCTATAGCTTTAGCATGGAGCTATGCGGATCCCAATACGTGTGAGCTCTCCTGCGAAGCATCCCCACTCAACCCTGGCTCAATTATCGTGGTCAACATGACAAGGAGATTTTTGTTTCCCACGCAAGGCAGGTATCCACGAAACATTGTCTACAATGAACAATTATGGGAAACAGTAAACAACAGAGCAAGCGATACGCTTAGGGCATACAACTTTTGTGAGGTATTGATACACGAGATTGGTCATCATTACGGACTTGGGCATCACACTGATTGTCCTCCTGCAACTGGAGTAATGAATGCGACTGCGGTACCTAACCAGAGGCGTCGGGACCTGAGCCAAGACGATCGGTGTGCATATGCGAAGCTGTACTGCGCAGACATTGTTCCCGTCGAAGAGAATCTTGTCTCGGGCAATGTTGTTCTCAACGATGGCTCTCTCGTGGTGCCTCTTCCTCTCATCACAACCTCCGGTGAGCTGCAGATACGCCTGTATGATGTTCTCGGTCGGTGCTATCCCGTCCATGCAGAGCGGCACGGTAATCACGTACAAATCCAAACCAGACACTTGGCCCAAGGAGTGTATATTTTAGCGTTTGAGTATCAACAACAAATGATGGTGAAATATTCTCTTATCATTCAGCACTAAATCCAAGCGGATTGTTTCACTTTCGGAGGCTTTCCCATGGCAGTGCATCGCATCGTAGCGGTGGTCGTTGGTGGTATGGTATGGTTGCAAATGCTCGCCCACGCGCAGCTGCCCTGTGATGTTCCATCCATTAATCAGCTCCTGGTCTACCGCATTGAGGACCCTTCGGTGTACCCGCCGTTGAGTATCTACATGCCCTATGACGTGCTGCTGGGATATGTGGCGCTTGATTCGTTGCATCGTGCACCCAGACCACAAGGGGAACAACAGGTTCTCGCGCTCTTCCAGCGCCAGCAAACCCTCACAGATACCGCGCGAAAAATTCTTCGTGTCTACTACGCAATGGCTGACTACAACCCGATTCTCTTCCAATCAGCGATTATGTACATGCGTGGAAGCGCAAACTCCCCATGGGTTATTAGTAGCGAGATCCGGAAAAAACTCATACCGACAATTTGGAAAGATACCCTTCAAAAACAGCGACTGTACCGGGGATTATTTACATCAGACTACATCCTCCACGTGCGAGTCATAGACACAATTGAGTTCCACACTACTTATACGGAGATCGTTGTCTCTGCAGAAGTACTCGATGTAATCAAAGGTCAGGTCTTGGTACCATGTGGCGATGAAGGGCTCAGGCAAGTCTCCTTGCCAAAACCTAATGCGATCGGTAACCTTACGCTGAGTAACGATCCATCGCGGTGCATTCTCTTCAGCTATTCACCCAATTGGTTCCGATATGTAGGCGGCGATGACATTGATTGGGCGTTCCTCAATGAAACGGAGGAGTTGGGCCGCATTTTAGTACCAGGTACTGAAGCAATCGTCATGCTCAAATTTGGCGTTTTATGTATTGGTGATAGTAGTGTATTTTACAGTCTTGCTCCGATCGTTATTTCAAACCGTCCATCTGAACGTACATCTTGCGGCCAGGGCATCTACCCTGTCGTCGATGGAATCGTGCAGGACCCGATGGACGATTTCGGCTTCGGCACAAATTTGAGCGTCGAGCAGTTCAAGCAGCGCTTGCGCGAACGGATCGCTGCAATTCGAAATTGGTGAGAGTCCTTCGCGTGCCGCGACTCATCGAGACAGGCTCCTCGTAATGTGTGGAATAGCATCCAGAGATGAAATTTCGAAAAAATGGTGATCTACGCTGTCACGATGAGCGCTTTCGTGACTACATACACTGTAGAGGAGCAGGGTGAAATTACCTGTTCCGTTTCACGCAACAATGTTCAACTCCATCCGGTGGTGGCGATGACGTTACGTTTGCCCAGCAATGCAGTCTGGATGCTGATTGTAGCACGAAAACGCTCCGCACTGAATAAGATCATTGGAGGTGTAACAGGATGCGGTGGCTATCTCTGGAAGCTCGGCATTGCTCTGTCGTTATGCATCGAGTGTGCAACGCACTGCCTCGCCCAACCGTGCGGCGAAGTGATAAATTGTCCTGACCGGGCGTACTCCTACACTTTTTGTACCCCTTCTGGGTTCGTGAACGCCTGCGCTCGAAACCCATGGTCCTACCGGCAAGGCTGGATGCCTCTTCGCGCCAGTGGTCGTATTTGCTTATTTCTTTCGAATGTGCCAATGTATCAACCAGCGACGACATACGTATGGCCTTTGCGAGGCGGTGGCGAAGCCGCAGTATTTCGCCCAGACCTGGTAGTCAATGATTTCGATTGTGCAGAAGGTAAATGGGACTGTGTGTGTGGGAGAGAGCAAGATCCATGCAGGTGTAGAATCGAAGTCCGATTTGTTACAGATGAAAATGATGGTTTAATCCGGAAATACGTCGATCGAGCCATTGCACTTGCGTGGAGGGAGTGGCAAAGCAACACATGCGAGCTCTTTTGCGAAGCATCTCCCCTAAACCCAGGCTCAGTTATTGTAGTAAATATGACAAAACGTTTTTTGTTTCCATTGGGGGGGGGTAGATACCCAAGGATTGTCTATAATGATATGTTATGGGAAACAGTAAGGAATAGAGCAAGTGACACTCTAATTGCCTGGAACTTATGCGAAGTTCTGATTCACGAAATAGGTCATCTGTATGGACTTGGGCATCACACTGATTGTCCACCGGCAAATGGAATCATGAATGCGACTGCAGTCGCGAACCAGCCGCGCCGGGACCTGAGCCAAGACGATCGGTGCGCCTACGCGAAACTCTACTGCCCAGGGATTGTTCCCGTCGAAGAGGATCATACCCCAGGCAATGTTGTTCTAAGGGATGGCTCCATTGTGCTCCCACTTCCTCCCCTCCTAACCTCCGGTGATCTGCAGTTTCGCTTGTACGATGTTTTCGGACGGTGCTACCCCATCCATGCAGAACGAAACGGTAATTTCGTACTAATCCATACCCGACAGTTGGCCCAAGGAGTATATTTTTTAGCTATCGATTCTCAGCGAACAACCGTGAAATATACGCTCATGTCTCTGCAATAACGTCCAAGTGTACTGTTTGACTTCTGGAGGCTTTCCCATGGCACTGCATCGCATCGTCTCATTGGTTGTTGGTGGTATGGTAGGGATGCATATGCTCGCCCTCGCACAGCTTCCCTGCGATGAACCGTACATTGAGAATCTTGTCTACCGTATCGACGACCCTGCGGTATACCCACCGCTGAGTATCTACATGCCTTATGACGTGCTGCTGGGCTATGTGGCACTTGACTCCTTGCATCGTGCACCGAGACCCCAAGGACAAGAACAGGCTCTTGCGCTCCTCCAGCGCCAGCAAACGCTCACAGATACCACGCGAAAAATTCTTCGAGTCTATTACGCAATGGCTGACTACGACCCAATCCTCCTCCGGTCGGCGATCATGTACATGCGCGGCGGCTCAAACTCCCCGTGGATTATTAGCAGTGAGATCCGGAAAACACTCATACCGACAATTTGGAAAGATACCCTTCAAAAACAGCGACTGTATCGTGCATTATTTACCTCAAGCTACATCCTCCATGTGCGAGTCCTGGACACAATGGAGTTACACTCCACTTACACAAGTATAATTGTTTCAGCAGAAGTTCTCGATGTACTCAAAGGCCAAGTGTTGGTACCCTGTGGTGATGAAGGACCGACGAAGCGAGTATTCTTACCGCTGCGCAATGCGTTCAGTCAAAGTACGGTTAGCAACGATCACGTGCAGTGTATTCTCTTCAGCTATTCACCAAACTGGTTCCGATTTGTCGGAGGCAATGATATTGATGTGGCAGACCTCAACGAAAGCGAGGTGTTAGGTCGCATCTTGGTACCTGGTACCGAAGCGATCGTAATGCTCGACTTTAACATTGCTTGTTGGAGCGATAGTAGTGTTTTCTACTATCTCACTCCAATCGATATCAATAATCGTCCATCCGAACGTACATCCTGTGGGCATGGCATCTACCCTATCGTCGAAGGGATCGTGCAGGACCCAATGGATGATTTCGGCTTCGGCACAAACTTGAGCGCCGAACAATTCAAGCTGCGCTTGCGCGAACGGATCGCTGCAATTCGAAATTGGTGAGAGTCCCTCGCGTGCTGCGACTCATCGAGACAGGCTCCTCGTAATGTGTGGAATAGCATCCAGAGATGACATTTCGAAAAAATGGTGATCCACGCTGTCACGATGAGCGCTTTCGTGACTACGTACACTGTAGAGGAGCAGGGTGAAATTACCTGTTCCGTTTCACGCAACAATGTTCAACTCCATCCGGTGGTGGCGATGACTTCTCGTTTGCCCAAAGATGCAGCGTGGAAGATTTTCGCAGCGGGAGGATGCTCAACTCCACGTCTGTTCATCGGTGCTGTGACAGGTCATGGCGGTATTCTCAGGACGTTCGGCATCGCACTGTTCCTATGCATCGAGTGTGCAACGCACTGCCTCGCCCAACCGTGCGGGGAGCCGATCAACTGCCCGAACAAGAAGTATCCTTATCTTTTTCGCAATCCTAATGAAATTCGTCGCGAAGTACGTTGCATTGAGAATCCGCACGATGTTAATGATCCATGGCATCCGGTTTTGTTTACCGGTAAAGTGTGTTTAGGATATTACCTCGATGAATTCGATCCAGCAAGTTACCAGCCACCAAATACAATATCGTTGCGAATCAACGGAGAAGAGGTAGTTGTCTTTCAGAGTGATCTTGTCATAAATGATTTTAATTGCATAGACAGGTGGTATTGTATTTGTGGCTTGCAGTCTCTACCTTGTCAATGCACATTACGCGTCGGGTTTATCAAGGACGCGCGTCTTTTCACACAGGATCCAACCAGGACTATCGCTTATACAAGGTTGAACATTTCCTATGGTCAGAATTGTCAGCCTCATTGTGAATCATCGTATATCATGGTAAACTTTACCCCTGAGTTTCTCAGATATGATGAAGATGGCAATCCACATTCATTCCTCTTTAATAGCCAACTACGAGAGAATGTATTGTATGTAAACGAGATTCAAAGAAATACCAAAGGAATATATCCTTATCACCGTGGATACAACTTATGTGACGTTCTAACCCATGAAGCTGGGCACTTCTTAGGATTACGACATTACAATGATAGTAACTGCCCCGCTCAAGAGCAAAGCAGCGGGATTATGGATGCTTACGCCAGCGCAAATGATGCGCAAGAGCTGTCTATCGATGACAAGTGCATGTTTGCGAAGCTATATTGTCCCAGTATTGTACCTGTCACGAATTTTGAATATCGAACCGATCCAGAACTTACATGCACATTCATCCTTGTTCCTCCTCTTTCTCACCTTGCTATTTTTGATATTTAGTGGCAAACTAATTCTCTCGCAAACGAATTGGAATCCGATGTCGCTTCCATTCTCAATCGAGACATTGCCTATTGGCACTTACATTGCCGTTCTTTCGTCACTCGATGCACGCAACAGTACGACCATTTTAATTCGGAGGTTACCATGATAGCGTCTCTGTTGATCGCGATGCTCGTGGTCCTTGATGGACATACGGTGGCACAACCAGTCAATCCATGCAATCCAGCGTACCCATATCTGGTGTACACATTGCAACGACCGATGCAGAAGCCTCCCGTATCCATCTACATGCCATACGATGTCCTGCTCGGATACATCGCATTGGATACGTTTCAGTACCGTATTCCGCCGGGTGCGGAGGGCCAATTGGTCGAGTTCCTCAAGCGCCAAACTTCTTGGAACGATACACTCAAGACGATCACCCGTATCTGGTATGCGATGGCTGATTATGATCCAATGTTGTACATTTCTCGGATCTGGAAATTCCGAATCACTGAACCAGCACCACTGATGTGGCAGGATATTTTGCTGGAGAACATCATCAAAGCAGCGGACAACATCAAAGCAGCTCGTAGAGATCGTGCGTTGCTGCAATCGCACTATATCCTCCATATCATGGTAGTCGACACCGTACAGACACGACTTCCAGCACCGCCAGAATTACGTGAGAAAAGTATGTGCATTACTACATCGTGCCTGGTGCAGGATGTCATCAAGGGTCAGGTTGCGCCGCTGTGCAATACGGCATTTTTGCGTGGCTGGCTTACCAATAACCGTCAAACGCTCGACAGTGGACGGTGCCTGCAGTTTACATACTGTCCACACTGGTCCCGACGTGGGGATGGGGATGTCGTCGATGTTGAAACAGATTCGATGGGCAACATAGTCTCTCCCGCTTTGTTAGGCGAAATACTCTCACCTGGATGCGAATACATCGTATTCCTACGCTACAGCATGGGATGCCGCTCGACAGACACGACGCAAGTGGATCATTACACCTTGGATCCAATTCGCGTTGAATGGGAAGGATCGGGAGAAAGCTCCTATGGATTTGGCATCTACCCTGTCGTCGATGGGATCGTGCAGGACCCGATGGACGATTTCGGCTTCGGGACGAACTTGAGCGCCGAACAGTTCAAGCAGCGCTTGCGCGAACGGATCGATGCAATTCGAAATTGGTGAGAGTCCTTCGCGTGCCCGACTCATCGAGACAGGCTCCTCGTGATGTGTGGAATAGCATCCAGAGATGCCATGTCGAAAAAATGGTGATTCCACGCTGTCACAATAAGCGCTTTCGTGACTATATACACGGTAGAGAGATTGTGGAATATCGCTCGTGCGTACAATGCACCACCGACACAGCATTTATACGTTGCTGAGCAATACTCTCATGCTACTGAGTGTTGCTGTACTTGCAGTTGCTGCATTGTGGTCAGGAGTGACTGCTTGTTGTGATGGTAATATCAGGCGATGCATCACTGTGGGAATTCCACCCAGTTCGGAATGTGGTTGTATCACAAACACGGGACAGTCGAATGTGATCTATTCAATGTATCGTGTCGCATCTGGTGATAATATCCTGCGGCAAGTGAGGAATTCGCCACCACCAAATCCGGACTGCTATTATCTTCCACGTAGGTCAACATCTATAACTATCACATATGACATCGTTTGTAGATTATCGGATGGTAGGTTCGCTATACGTACCTGCTCTTATACAGGATCGCTTCGTGAAGAATGTGATGCGAGCGAAACGAATGAAGCAATCGTCTTGAGATGCGATCCTTGTTTCTACCAATGAGATAGATACACACGCAGAGTCTCGATGCGTACTTTTTCAATGTTAAACTTCTAATGGAGGTTATGATGAAAGGGTACACCTTTCTCCACTACTCGTTGCTCGCTACAGTTGGGGCACTCATGCTCGTGTGGTCAGCAGGATGTAATCAGTTCATGACGCCGGAAACCACGACACCGAAGCGTCTGAAGGGTAACATTGATTTACTGAATGTCGGAACTGGCAACTACGATGGAGGCCAATGGTACGCTCACGAAACCGAGGAGTGGTGGAATCATGGGGAAGATGTCCCGACAGGCGAGGGCGCCGCTCTTGACAGCATACTCCTCGCAATCCGACATCGGAAGTACACTGGAGTGACTGCCTACTTCGGAAGGGCATGCAGCATCACTGGAGCAAGCGTCAATGGCCATACGTTAGGCGTGTACGGCGGGGGAGGCGAGTACTCATATCAGGCCTTTGACATGCCCCTGTACTTCGACACACAACTGAACACATTCGAATGGACCATCGATGGTACCACCTACACCCACACACTCTCGCTCAACACGCCTCAAGTGAACATTGAACAGCCTGAACTGATGGATACACTCAACCGCAGTGACAATGTTACGATTGCATGGACCCCATCGCCAGATTCGACAGACTATGTCATGATCACAGTCCTCGTGCTGGCAACGCTCGACGGTAGCCTCGGAAGAGGAATCACCGAAATTGTCGCAGACAATGGCTTTTATACCGTACCGTCCTCCGTGTTGAGGAATGCAAGAAAAATTTCGATTCGACTCGCCCGCGGTGTTGCGGAAGAAGCCTACTACGGCGGGAAGAAATATCTCTTCGTGCTCGCTAAGTCTTCTTCGATTGAATGCATGGTCCGCTAAAACGCGTGATAGGTCCATGAAATAACATGCATCCGTTCATTCCAATTTGGCGATGGGAAGTCCCATCGTACACGCTCCTCCTGGCATGTGGAGGAGCTCTTTCTTTTTTGCTCTTGCGCATTGTGACAATCAGGTGGTGCTTGAGTTATGGACAATACCATTGGGTGTGGTGGTGTATGCTCATCGCTTTTGTCGTCGCTGCCCGAATCGCAGGGATGATGATGATCGAAGGAGCCGGCGCCGACCAAGATACACTTATCGGTGGAGAGACAAGTATTGTTGGAGTAGTATCAGTGTTCGCTCTTTGCGTTGTAGCTGGACGGCATCTCTGTCCTCAATTTCGGTTCGATGCACTGATATACCTTCACTGTTGCTATTACATTTTGTTGGTAAACTTGCGTGTGCATTGGCAGGATGTTGTTATGGTGCATTGACAACGATACCGGTGAGCATACCCTCTGAATGGTCGTTATCTCCTTTGAAAGGAGCGCGCATTCACCCTCTTCAATTCGAGGAAGCCATCGCATTCTTCGCGCTATTGATACTAAGTCTGGTGGAAGTAAAACGACGGTGCGCACCCGGGAAGCTCGTGTCTCTGTATTTTGTAGGAGTCGGCATCGAGCGTTTTTTGAGCATCATTTTGCGCGGAGACCTGAGGCACACAGAGCAAATCATCTTTCAAGTTTTTGCATTTTGCACCATTATCGTTGGAATTGTTCTCTCGTTCGGTACTCCCAGCACTGCGCGCATAACCAAGACGAAGCATCGCTGAATTTGACGACGATCCGTCCCGGTACGATTGAAGGAAGTGATCCATGAGTCGTCGCGGCAATCAACGCAAGTCGAGCAATCCAATGCCGAGCGTAGAATGGCGCCAGCGCGTCGCGATCATCTACGATCGGTGCATGTCGTTGCTCCATGCTCGCTACCGAACATGGAGCATGGATGATTGCATGGATGCCTTCCACACTGCAATCGTGCGTTGTTTGGACCACGAAGAAACGCTGGCACCACTTCCCGATGATCAGCTTTGCAAAAAGATTCTCCGCTGGACAGGTGGAGAGCTCTCCAATATCCGCCGTCGACGCAATCAGCAGCAAGCCAGAGCATCGCAACATGCAGACCAAGCTCCACTGGAGCAGGAACGTGTATGGTCCCCCGCAGATACCGCCTCCGACCGCGATCTCCGCGATCCATGTGAGGATGTTTTCTCAAGAGTCGCTCTCCACACCGATCTCGTCGGTGCACTGGGTGCACTGAAAGTCGATGATGTTGTCATATTGCTATTGAGTGCGTTCGGGTTCGATGTCGCAGACATTGCCTCGATCCTCCATTGCAACGAGGCGACAACACGGCAACGACTCCATCGTGCGCGGATACGACTGGCAATTTATCTCGGACCGGAGTATCTGCGGGGAGCGGTTCGAGGCGCATCGCAGCTCGCACGATCCCGTCCGGCTGTAAGGCCTCGCTCGAGAAAAACTAACCCCTGAGACATTCTCTCCGCAGGCACATCTCGAATCTCGAATTCCATCCTCCCTCGATAGCCTCCTGTGCGTGCAGTCCTGTGCAGCGACCACCATATTTTGCACCACGAGTGCCACGCATGCATTGTACGCGATGAGTACACCGCATCCATTTCTCAGCGCGCTCGACGAGCGTGTTCTGCTCTTCGATGGTGCGATGGGAACGACAATCCAACGTTACGAACTTTCGAGCGAGGATTTCGGCGGCAGACAATTCGAAGGCTGCAACGAAATGCTCTGCCTGACACGCCCAGACGTGATCGAACAGATCCATCGTGCCTATTTATCGGCAGGTGCGGACGTCATCGAAACAAATTCGTTCGGTTCGTCGGCGATCGTACTGGCAGAGTACGGAATCGCCGATCGTGCCTACGAAATTTCCTACACGGCTGCAGCGCTTGCACGTCGCGCAGCAGATGCTTACTCCAGCCACAGGCGGCCGCGATTCGTTGCTGGTTCGATGGGACCTGGTACAAAGCTCCCATCGCTTGGGCACATCAGCTTCGACCAAGCGGCAGAAGCATTTTCCACGCAAGCCCGCGGTCTGATCGAAGGAGGCGTTGATCTCCTTTGCATCGAAACCTGCCAAGATCCGCTCCAAATCAAGGCAGCACTCGCTGGCGCTGAGCATGCAATTGCCGAATGGCGCAGAAATTCAGCGCCCGATTGGCGCGGGGGCGTTATCCCAATCATCGTCAGCGTCACCATCGAAACGACCGGCACCATGCTCATGGGCACCGACATCGCCGCTGCATTGACGACGTTCGAACCCTACGAGAGCATCGTTGCCTTCGGCATGAATTGCGCCACTGGCCCGAAGGAGATGGAAGAACACGTCCGCTATCTCACCGCACATTCCCCGAAACCGGTCTTTGTCATGCCGAACGCCGGGATTCCGGAGAACATCGGTGGCCGAGCGCACTACCACCTCCGTCCAGACGAACTGCTCGTTTGGATGCAGCGCTACGTGCGCGATTTCGGCGTCCGCATCATCGGTGGATGTTGCGGGACGACGCACGAGCACATCCGCGTCCTGGCCGAGTGGCTGGCTGACTACAACGCACGCCCAGAAGTAGCTCAGCGCGAGTCGGATCGCCGCAGGTGCGTTCGCTTTGCGCCGAGCGTCAGCTCACTCTACACCAGCGTTCCACTCCACATCGAGCAGCCGCCACTGCTTGTCGGCGAGCGCTGCAATGCCAATGGCTCCAAGCAATTTCGGACGCTGCTGCTTGCCGAACACTACGATGCGATGGTTGCCATGGCTAATGAACAAATCCGCGAAGGCGCACACATCCTCGACGTCTGCGTTGCCTACGTCGGACGCGACGAGCGCCGCGATATGCACGAGGTCATCCGTCGCTTTCGCACACAGGTAACCGCGCCGCTGATGATTGACTCAACGGAAGTAGCCGTCATCGAGGAAGCACTCAAGCTCTACGGCGGGCGGGCAATTATCAACTCGATCAACTTCGAAGACGGCACCGAAAAGGCTGACCAAATCTTGCGTCTTGCCAAACGATTCGGCGCTGCGGTCATTGCGCTCTCGATCGACGAGGAAGGCCAAGCCTACACCACCGAGAAAAAAGTCGCCATCGCCGAGCGCATTCGAAATCATGCAGTCGGCGTCCACGGACTACGCGAGGAAGATCTCATCTTCGATCCACTGACGTTCCCACTTGGCTCAGGACAGGAAGACCTGCGGCAGAGCGCGAAAGCCACACTGGAAGCAATCCGACAAATCAAAGAGCGCATGCCACGTGCTGCAACCATCCTGGGCATCAGCAACTGCTCATTCGGACTGGCGCCGCGTATTCGCCACATTCTCAACTCGGTGTTCCTTCACTACGCTGTCGAAGCCGGACTCGATTTAGCAATCGTCCACGCCTCGCGGATTGTTCCGCTCTACACCATTGACGAACGCGGTCGGGAACTCTGCCGCCAGCTCATCTTCGATGAACGGCGCTGGGAAGAGATCGAAACGCCCTGAGCAGTGAGCCTGCCTACGCAGCAACTGGCTCTGCCTGCTCCTTGAGCGCTATGCGGGTGACGATGTCCACATCTGTTTCGGGCGGAAGCTCGCTATAGCTGATGACACTTACGATCGGATACTGCGTCCGCAGCAGGCGATAGAGGTACGGCCGAATCGGTGCCGAACAAATGACCAGTGGCTGGTAGCCGAGCATTGTCAGGTGATCGAGCGCAACGCCTGCGCTGCGGAGGATCGCGCGGACGACCTCTGGCGCTAATCCTAACGTCGGACTCGATTGTGCTGCGGTGTTGTTTTGGAGCGTCGTTGTCAGCAGATTCTCGATTGCCGGGTCGAGGCTTGCTGCGTGGATGACACCGTTGGAATCCTGGAACAGGCGTTTGATTGTCTCGCCGAGGTGATGGCGCACGTACTCGGTCAGGACGTCGGTGTTCTTGGTGACCTTGACGTACTCGAGCAGTGCTTCCAGAATCGTCGGCAAATCGCGGATTGGAATTTGCTCGCGCAGCAGGTTCTGCAGCACTTTCTGCACGGTCCCCAGCGGAAGTGTATCGGGTGTGATTTCTTCGACGAGCGCGGGGTAGTCCTTCTTGAGCGCTTCGATGAGTTGGCGGACGTCTTGCCGGCTGAGGAGCCGATCGGCGTTGCGCCGCAGTATCTCCGCCAAGTGCGTTGCCAACACTGTTGCCGGTTCAACGACGGTAAAGCCCTCCAGCTCGGCATTCTCGCGCTCGTGGAGCGGAATCCACGTCGCCGGCAGTCCGAAGACAGGTTCTTGTACCTCGATGCCGCGGAGCGTCCCTTCGGCTGTACCCGGATTCATGGCCAGGAGCATCCCGACGTAGAGCCGATTGCGCGCGACGATATTGCCGCGAAGTTTGATGACGTACTCGTCAGGCTCCAGAGCGAGATTATCCCGAACACGAACTGGCGGCAGAATCACGCCCAACTCGCTTGCTAACTGCCGGCGAATGTTCGCGATGCGCCGGAAAAGATCGCCGCCTTGCTGCTCGTCGGCCAACGGCAAGAGATTCAATCCAATCTCAACCTCGACAGGATCGACTTTGATGAGCTCCTCGATCGGTTGCTCGGGCGCTTTTTTCGCCACCTCGGCTTGCGCCAGTTCTTCCCGCAGCTTTTCCCGTTCCGCAGACTGTGCCTGCCGTTGCCTCACCAGACCGATGCTCCCGATTGAGATGCCCAGCAGTGCAAATGGCAGGAAAGGAAAGCCCGGCAGCAAGCCCATCGCAATGGCAACACCGGCGACAACCAAGAGCGGACGTGCTCTGCCTGTCAGTTGCGTGCTCAAATCTTTATCGAACGACGACTCAGAACTTGTACGGGAAATAATGAGACCTGCAGCAACGGAGATCAGCAGGGCCGGCACTTGCGAAACCAAGCCATCGCCGATGGTCAAAATGGTGTAGGTTTTCAGTGCGGCGCTCAAGTCCATCCCACGCTGGAGCACACCGATTGCAAAGCCACCGAGAATGTTGATTCCCGTAATAACCAACCCTGCGATGGCATCTCCCTTGACGAACTTCGACGCACCGTCCATTGCACCGTAGAACTCTGCCTCCCGCTGGAGTTGCTCGCGGCGGCGGCGCGCTTCCTTTTCGTCAATGAAGCCGGCGTTCAAATCGGCATCAATGCTCATCTGTTTGCCGGGGAGCGCATCGAGCGTAAAGCGTGCGGCAACTTCTGCAATCCGCGTCGAGCCTTTGATGATCACCACGAAGTTGATGACCAGCAGAATCAGGAACACCACCATGCCAACGACGAAGTTGCCGCTGACGACGAACGTACCGAATGCATGGATGATCTTCCCTGCAGAGGCCTCGCTCAAGATGAGCCGCGTCGAGGCGATATTCATCCCGAGCCGAAAGAGCGTTGCGACCAGCAGAACTGTCGGGAACGTGCTGATCTCGAGCGGCGAGGAGATATAGACTACCACCATCAAGATGAGCACCGAAAGCGCGATGTTCAGCCCGAGCAGGAGATCGAGCAAGAATGGTGGCAATGGGATGATGAGCAGGCCGAGTACACCGAGGATACCGGCGACAAGCGCAAGATCCCGGTAGCGGCTCATTCCGCTGAGTATTGTTTCGATACCTGGCGAAAGCGCCTGCGCAGTACCTGCTGGAGTGGAGGGTAATGCTGGTCGTTGTGCCATCCGTGGCTGGAGTGATAGTCGTCCTACTCCTTGAGCTGCAAGCAGTGTGCCAGCTAATTGCAGCACGTTAGAGCCGTCGCCACCAGAGCGCACCAGCACACGCGAGCATCAATGCAGCACCAACGATGAAGACCATCTCCAGACCTCCGCTCCGATAGACAGCTCCAAACAGAAGCGGACCTACCGTCTGTCCAAGGAGTGCTGCTGTGCGATTGAGTGAAAGAACCGTGCCTCGGCGCTCCGCTGATGCCAAACATGCCACCAACGATTGCACCACTGGTTGGTTGAGCGACTGCGCCAACCCAAACAGCACCGTTGGAATCACCAGCAACGCATACGTCGGCACTGCAACGAAGAGCACAAGAGCTGCCGAGTAGAGTACGCACGCGATGATGAGCAACTGGTGCAGCGGAAAGCGTTGGCTGAGTCGCCCTACACCAAGTGCTCCGAGCGTTGTCGCAACCGACATGAGCCCGACCATCGCCCCAATGCGTTCATAGAGCGCCGGACCCTCTGGTTCCAGTACACGAATGCGCTCCTGCAGGTAGTTGAGAAACGGACCGAACAGCACCGCATACGTTGCAACACTAATGCCCAGAAGCAACGCGAGGGCAAGACGATTGACCCGACCGTCAGAAGGCGCATCACTGCTGATGGCTGGAGTATGCGAATATGGTGGAATGAACAGGAGCACACCTGCAGCAACAATGACGCCGACGATCGGTAACGCGAACGGCAGGCGCCAATTGGCGCCCGCAAGCCACCCACTGATAATTGGCAATATTGCCGTCCCGATCGAGAGCACGCTGTGGTTAAACCCAAGCAGCCGCACGCGCTCGTGCCCATCGAAGAAATCGCTGATGAGCGTAACGTTGAGCGCACCAAGCGATGCTGCTCCAATTCCCTGGATTATGCGCACGACAACGAGGTGCTCGAAACGCTCTGCGCTGAGTGCTGCAGCGCCAGCTGCCGCAAACAGTAACAGCGAACCCACAAGGACGCCACGCCGCCCAACGCGATCGGCAAGGTAACCACCCAGCGGGGTCAGCACCAAGCCTGGGAGTGTAAAAACAGCCAGCAGCATTCCCGCCACATCTGGCGAAACGCCGAATGTCCGTTGCACAGCGGCCAGTGCTGGCGGCATCGTCGAAGTCCCAACGCCAACCATCACAGTCAAGGCAAAAATCGTCGCAACCATCAACGCTCGGTGCTGCAGCCGAGAAGGATCCGATTTTCGCATCGCACACGTTGTTGTACTGACGGAAACGTTCAATGCACGCCGCTCGACGCCTCTTTACCCCCGGACCGGTCCCTGTTCATCCCGTAGTGCTCGAGGCGACTGCCCAGCAGCCGCTCTACCACCGGCACCGCGCGTTTGCCGAGCTACTCGAGCGCGTGCACGCTCGGCTGCAGATGCTCTTCGAAACGAGCAGCCCCGTTGCAGTGCTGACGTGCTCGGCAACTGGCGCACACGAAGCAGTCGCGCGTATGCTCCATGATCGCGGGTCGGAAGCAATTGTCTGCGTCGGTGGCCGCTTTAGTCATCGGTGGGCCCAAATGCTTGAGCGTTTCGGCGCGCGTGTCCATCGCGTCGAATCGGCGTGGGGCGAAAATATCGCGCTCGATGCGCTCGAGCGGACGCTCCGCACTGCTCCGAATGCACGGAGCCTGTGGATTGTTCACTCAGAAACGTCAACGGGCGTCCTCGCTCGGCTGGAGGAACTTCTCCCAATTGTACGAGTGCACGCACCAGAGATCCTCGTCTGCGTAGATGCAACCAGCTCGCTGGGCATCCATCCGGTGCGCATGGACGCTGCTGGCATTGACGTCGTCATCGCATCATCTCAAAAAGGCGTCGGCGGATTGCCTGGACTGGGACTTGTTGCAGTCAGCAGTCGTGCGCAATCAGCATTCTTGCCGCATCCTGAGACGCTGTACTTTGACCTTCGAACTGCGCTCGATTCACTCAAGCGGGCAACGACACCGTTTACTCCTGCGGTAACGCTCCTTGCTGCACTCGATGCTGCACTTGAACTCATCGAACAGGAAGGATTGCCACGTCGGTGGGAGCGCTATGCATCCTTGGCGTCTTCGATACGCGCGTGTTTGCAGACCGCGGGCTATCGCCTCTTCGGGGAGTGTAGCTCGAATGCAGTGACAGTCGCGTACGTGCCCGATCACGTTCCCGACCTTGTCGAACGACTCGAAGCTGAACACGGCATCCTCGTTGCACGGGGGCAGGAACGCTTCCGCGATATGCTCTTCCGCATCGGTCACTGCGGGTGGTATTCCCAAGAAGACCTCGACGCTCTCTGCCACGCGCTGGCTGCAATGGCAAAACATCAATAGCGCGGAATTGGCGCAGTTGTTGCGGCAGGTACTCAGGTTTCCAGCCTTCGCGCCGATACTATTCGATAGTGCGAAGGCAGCCACGTACTAGCCTGGAGAACGGCGATGGCGCACTTTCGATTTCGGCTCGAGACACTCCTCCGCTACCGCAAACACCATGCCGAGCAAGCCGAGTATGAAGTAGCCCGACTTGCGGCAGAAGAGCAGTCCTTGCGTGCTGCAATCGAGCAGCTCCACCGACGCATGCTCGATGAGCAAGAGCAGAGCACCACAACAGCAGCACACCACCTACAGATGCTCGATGCGCACCGGCGGAGCCTTGCCGAGCAGATCCGCACGCTTGAGCAGGAACTCGATGCTGTCCGTACGGAACGTGAGCGTGCCGAGCAGCGCTTGATCGAACGCATGCAGGAGCGAGACGTCCTTGGTCGGCTTCGCCAGCGTCAGTACCGAGTTAGAGATGCAAAAGATTTCACTATGCTTGTACAGCAACGTTCCACCTTGCATATTGACCCAAGAGTTCGTTCTACTCCTCGTCAGACGGGAACAATTTCGCTCAGCGGCAACCTGAGCGCAACACTCGCCGCTGGCGAAACTGCTCAAGCATCGGTAACGATCTACGACAACGTCGGTAACACGCACATCCTGCAACTGACGTTTACGAAGACGGTGAACCCCGGAGAATTCACACTCAACGCTACAGAGGAGGCTCAGTAGTGAGAGCAGGGACGCACTCGGCTGAGCACTGACTTGCGGGCAACGGAGTGCCCAGCGCGCTCATGCTCCACCGGAGCGCATGCTCGGAACGTCTGCTACTTAGGAGTTGCCGCTATCACGGACGATGCGGGACTTGGATAAGTAGCAGACTGTTCTTTTACTCGCTGCCGAGATCTGGGCCGACTCGGTCAATCCCATCGTCGGGGCACTTGCCACGCAGTTTCCAGGAAGCAGAGAGCGTTGTGATCGGAACCGCACGGAGCCGCTCCTTGGCGATGAGGATGCCACACATTCGGCAGATGCCATAGGTTTTATCCTCGATACGCTTGAGCGCTTCGTCGAGTTTGCGGAGGTAGTCGGTCATGCGTTGGATCTGCGCGTATGTTTTTTCGCGCTCGTAGGCTTCGGAGCCTTGCTCAGCCATGTGCATCGAGTAGATTCCCGTTTCTTCCGAGGTTTCGTAGTTGGTCAGGTCCTCCAACCGCTCACGGAGCATGCGAAGTTCGTCGAGCGTTTTCTCGCGTTCTGCAAGGATGATCTGACGAAACTCTTCGAGTTCCTCGTCAGAGTAGCGAACAGCAGGCTTCGGTGCGGGCTGCTGCACTGGTGCTGCAGCCTGCTCCCGATCCGGAGCAGCAGGCCGTCGTGCATTTGTTCCGACACTGCTCCTTTTGGTAGCAGCACTTTCCTTGGGCTTCGCCGCCGCACTCTTCTTCTGTGGCAGCTCAACCTTCGATGATTGAGCGTTTTTAGGCGTACTGCGTTTTGCCATGGCGGTTGTGGTCGTAGGTGTGGCAGACTGCGGCGCGCGGTGACGAACGGCACGCTCGGTTGTTGCACTTCGCGCTGGCGATGCCGCCTTCGTTGCAGCTGCTGCCGATGATATGCTCCGGGTTGTGGCTTTCTTGGTGGCTTTCTTAGTGGCTTTCTTGACAGTTTTCGTCGTGAGCGTGGATGCTTTCGCCTTCGTTGCCCTACTGCGTGTTGCAGTTGTCTTGGTACCGCGTGCAGCTACATTCTTTCCGGTCGCTGTGGACGAGACTTTTTTCACTACTGACCGTTTGGCTACAGTTCGAGAGGAGGCTTTTGTAGCAGTCGCTTTTTTCACAGCGGCTTTCTTCAGAGTTGATTTGGTAGCCGAAGTAGCTAATTTGGACGCGTTCGCACTTGTGCGTTTTGTTGCCGTTTTGGTCGGCGAAGGTGCTTTGCTTGCGCTCATCTTCTTCTGTGATGCCTTCTTCGATCGCACTGCTGTGGTGGATGCTTTTCCAGCCGCCTTCTTCACGGTGGAAGCAGCCGTTGCGCCCGACGATTTTTTCGGCTTTGATTTCTTCGACGCCATCGTATCCTCTCGGATGGTGTGGAGAATGCCGGCAAATATACTCGCACACGCCAGCTTGTGGAGCTCAGTGGCGAAGCTTGCCGATGTTGCGGCGATGTTACTGCCCGCACGGAGCGCTCCATGGCTAATTTTGCTCGAAGGCTCAAAACACGTTGGAACGTATGGATTTTCTGCCTGCGCTCTACCGATGAAGACCAAACTTGAGATCGCACGCAACTGGCTTCCGCGTTACACAGGAACTGCGATTGATGAATTCGGCGACTACATCCTGCTGACGAACTTCCACGACTACATCGTTCGCTTCGCCGAGCGCTTCGGGTGCGACATTCGCGGAGAAGGCAAACCGATGCAGACCGCCACCAACAGCGCGGGGCTAACGATTATCAACTTCGGCATGGGCTCGGCAAATGCAGCGACCATTATGGATCTGCTCGTCGCCCGTGCACCGCGAGGTGTGTTGTTCTTAGGCAAGTGCGGTGGACTGAAGACCTCGACGGAAATTGGGCATTTCATCTTGCCGATTGCAGCCATCCGTGGCGAGGGCACGAGCAACGACTACCTTCCGCCGGAAGTACCTGCTCTGCCCTCGTTCAAGCTGCATAAGTTTGTCTCCGACAAAATCATTGCCCATGGCCACGACTACCGAACAGGTGTTGTGTACACCACCAATCGCCGCGTGTGGGAATGGGATGATGCATTCCGCGAGCGGCTCCGGAAGCTTTCAGTCATCGGCATTGACATGGAGACAGCAACGATCTTCATCGTCGGCCACGCAAACGAAATTTCCCGTGGTGCTCTGCTGCTTGTGTCAGACATTCCGCTGATGCCGGAGGGGGTCAAAACAGCTGACTCCGACCGCAAAGTCACCGAACAGTACGCTGATCTGCACCTGCAAATCGGCATCGAGGCGATGACGGAAATTGGTGAAAAGGGCGAGCCGATCAAACACTTCCGCTACTGAGGCGAATACGTGTATTTACAAACTTTGACCGTGCGACGTATTTTTGCATCGCCAACATCCTCTCCTCGCGATGCTCGGCAGTATTCTCCTGACCTCAATCCTCGTTGGATTCGATCTTGTGGCACAGCCAGTGCCCAACGGCTTGACATCCCCCGACACAGTTTCGTACCAGACGAAAGCGATCGTCGTAACAGGAACGCGGGCAGAAACCCCCATTGAACGAGCACCTGTGCGAGTTGAAGTCGTCGGCGGCGAGCAGGTCCGCGGCACTGCAATTTCAACTGTCGGTGAGCTACTGCGCGAACAGCCGGGGTTGCTCATTGCCCCCGGTAGTGTGCGAAGCGGTGTTCAGATGATGGGTCTCGGCCCGGACTATACGCTCATTCTCGTTGACGGGCAGCCGCTTACTGGCCGCGTGGGCGGCGTACTCGATCTTCAGCGGCTATCGGTTGGCAACGTTGATCGCGTCGAAGTAGTGCGAGGGCCGCTGTCGAGCCTCTACGGTGGCGATGCGCTCGCGGGCGTTATCAACATCATCACCCGCCGTCCGGACGAAGGCTGGCATGGGCGTATGTTCGGGCGTTACCTCTACCGTGGTGCTTCAGAACTACAAGCCGAGCAGCTCTACGGGTCCGATGCACTCGAGGCTGGTCTGCTCGGCGTGGTGCGAGGGATGCCGGCATTCGGTATTGGACAAGATACCAGTCAATTCCCGTACCCGGCAAGCAACGACTACACGCTCAGTGGGCGACTGCGGTGGATGCCATCGTCTGCGTTCCGCGCGACAGCATCGGCACGCGTTTTCGCAAGCACAACACGCGGGGAGCTTCTCCAGGCACAAGCTGGCGATGTTACTACCGTCAATGGAACGCTTGGCATCCTCGATCGTTCGCTCGGCGCTGGCGTCGAATGGCTCAGCACGTTCGGACGAGTTACCGCGCAACTGTATGGCACTGCATACCGCGAAGGCTACACCTTTGCTGCAGCATCGCACGCAGCAACCGATAGCACAGATTCATTCGAACGCCAAACTGGACGGGTATTCGTGCAGTACGATCGAATGGTCTCGCTTCGCAACCGTGCGATGGCAGGGGTGGAATTGCTCTACGATGATGCAAGTGGCAGCCGTTATCCTGATCGCCCGTTCTACCGCACCCTTGCTGCGTTTGTGCAGTGGGAAGGCAACCCAAACGACCAGCTCTCGTATGCACTCTCGCTCCGATCCGATTGGACAAGTGCATTCGGCGTTCCGCGGTCTTTGATACTTGCCGGCCTGCCGTTGCTTCCTCGGCTTTCGGTACGCTACGCACTATCATCCCGCATTGCACTTACGGCAACAGTCGGCGAAGGCTTCCGTGCACCGGATATGCGCCAGCTTTACATTCGCTTCAGCCCTGCAGGCGCTGGGTATCAATTGCTCGGTGCGCGGATGCTCGGACTCGACCTCCGGCCCGAACAATCACTTACGCTGATGGCAGGCACAACCATTGCATTCGATACTCTCGCGCTCGGCACTGTGCCATTCCAACACGTGTTCTTCGATGCACTGCTTTTCTTCAATCGAGTCCGGGATCTGATCGAGTACTATCCGTACCAACAATTTCCACTGGTGTTTACGTATCGGAATGTCGCTGCAGTGCAGACGTATGGCCTGCTGCTGATGGCCTCGTCGAGCGTAGAGCTTGGGCAGCACCGCATTTCCGTGCAGGGGTCATACCAATGGCTTGCAGCCTACGACGAGCGGGTGTTCGATGCAATCGCTGCCGGAACGGCTGGCTACTTGATCCCCTCAACAGGAGAGTTCCACCGCCTGACGCGAAGTGAATACTACGGCTTGTGGTACCGGCCATTCCACTCTGGAACATTTCGCCTCCAGTGGGACGTTCTACCGTGGCACCTTCGTGCGAATGTCCGCACGCAGTACGTCGGTGCATTCGGCGATCTCCAGCGCGCATCGAATCCGGAAATTTACAGTGGCACACAACATCTTGGCCAGCTGCTCGATACCCCTGCCGAGCTTGTAGCAGGCTACTGGTTGGTCAATCTTGGCATCGAAAAGAAAATTCCACTTGCAGGAAACAACGCCAAACTCACCATCGCCGCAGGCCTCAATAACGCGCTCGACGTGGTTCAGCCACGGTACGTCCCGAGCTTGATCGGACGGCAAGGCTTTTGTTCGTTCGGGATTGAATGGTAAACAGCTTGCCGAGTTGACCGCAACACCCGCGGCACAGGGGCATGGAGGAGGTGACCCTGTCAACTCGGTAAGATGTGCAAGCAGCCACAGGAATAGCTCCTGTGGCTGCTTGTGCGTTCGATGATGAGCGTTGCCTGCGATTCGTGATTAGTTGAACGTGTAGCGTAGGCTGAGCTGAATGCGATAGACGTCGTTGATCGTAGCCGACTGCTGGAAGGTCCGATCAATGAGTTTATCGCCAATGTTGCGGAGACGGTAGATCGGTCGGCGTTGGCTATCAACTCCGCGGGCAATGAGCGGCTGCGTCGTGACGGGAATTTGCCCAACACCCCAGTCCTTGTTGAGAAGATTGGTGAAGTTGAGAATATCGAGTCGGAGCTGAAGTCCTTGCCGGTTCCCCAACAGATCACCCGCTATCTCTTGCGTAAGGCTCAGATCCGCCCGCCAAACCATGGGGAAAAACAGCGCGCCACGCTCAGCGTATTCCCCTCGGTTCTTGCTCAAGTATGGGTCTTGCTCGATGTATGCTTCCCAGGCATCGGCTTGCTGTTGGGCGGTAAACGTCACGTTCTGCCCGTTGACGTTGACGCTGTAATCTTGGAAATTCATCTCGCTTTTATCGCGCGGGATGTAGATAAGGTCGTTGCTTGTTCCGCCATCGCCATTGAGGTCCCCGGCGTAGACATAGCTCGCATTGCCATTTGTCTGACCGTTGAGGAAGACCGAGAGCGTCGTCGCCCCGATACTCAAATATTCGAAGCGGTAGGATGCGGTGGCAAATGCGCGATGGCCAGGTGAGTTCGCAGAGAAACCGAGCCCTGGATTATTCGGATCGCCTGCGTGCGGATTGTTGTTCCACGAACCGAAGGCAATCGAGCCAGGATCGACGGTGTTTTTCGCCACACCGTAGCTGTAGCCTGCTTTGAAGTACCAATTATCCATCCACGGCCGTTCGAGCGAGAACGCGATGTTCCATGAGTAGCCGACGTTTTGGTTTTTCAGCACGACCGCGCTGGTAACCATCGAGTTGATGCGATTCCCGCTGGTCCACCGCGGACGGTTATCTGGGCCTGAAAATACCGTGTCGGCAGGCTTGAGATTGGCGTTGATGTAGTAGATGCCGTTGACATCGCGCGCGTAGAGGAATTCTGCAGTTCCGACAAATCCAAACGGCAATTGCTGATCGACGCCGAGCGTGGAACGCCACAGTTGTGGGAAGCGGAACCCTGGGTCGGTGAGTGCGAGCTCGTAGCTACGGGCGGGCTGGCCGGAGACGTTCGTTGGCTTATAATGGTTCGGATCGGGATGGAATGGCCGTGCAGTCGTATTATCGAGCTGCTCAAAGCCGGTAAGGACACCGTTGTTGCCAATCTGATTCGAAATCCATACGTACGCTGGACGTGCAGTGAAGATCCCCGTTCCACCGCGAAGAATGGTCGTTCGATCACCTGAGACATCCCAGTTGAACCCAAGGCGCGGCGAAAACAGTGGGTTCGGATCGGGCATCTTATCGGTGCGGTACCGCACTGCGTTGCCATTCTCATCGCGGAAGGTGAGAGTATCAACTTGCGGATTGTGGTAGCCGGTGTTCTCGAAGAACGGCACATCAACACGCAACCCTGCCGTCAGCCGCAAAGATGGCAGGACGTTCCACTCGTCTTGCGCGTAGATGCCACCGTACCAGACCTTGAGCGGCTGAATTGGTTTTGTCAAGCCTGGGATATTCGACCACCGTACCTGGAATCGGCGTAGCGTCACGGGCGAGGTCGTCCGATTGGGATTTGCTAGATAATCGAGTGCATCGGTGTAAAAATCTTGGAGCGAGTTATACACGTACACGCTCTGCGAGCCAGGGAAGAAAACATTCTCCGATTGATACCGCTCTGCACTCAAACCGAAGGTGAGCGTGTGCTCTCCGGCGTAGTAGGTGAAGTTGTTCTGTAGCTGGAGTGTCCAGTAGCGCAACTCGTTGTTTGGCGTAAACGGTTCGGTACCGAACGAGGTGTATGTCGTGCCATTTTCCAGAATGTCAACGAACGGAAAGAGTGTCCCCGGCTGCTCACGGCTCTCATCGTGGTGGGAGTAGCCGACTATGAGCTGATTGGCCATATTCTCTCCGAGGATTGCATTCCATTCCCCGACCAACGAGCGGATGTTTTCCAGAATTGCATAGTTCGAGTTCTTGAAGTTGAGCGCATCCAGATTCGTTCGCCGGTTGCCGAATCCCAGCGAGGAAGAGTTCGACAGCAGCACGTCGGTTCGAGAATCCAGATGCACGTAGCGGAGCGTTAGCTTGTTGCGTTCATCGAGGTTGTAATCGGAGCGAAGGAGAAATCGCAGCGCAGGCGTTTTGAAGTCGTACCCTTCGTAGGGTCCTGTTTCATACCCGAAGCGATCTCGGAGAAACGCGCTGAGCGAATCAAGCGACGATGCACGCACGCGCGTGATGTTGCCCCCGACTGGTTCACCACGATTGGCGCGGAACGTCGTCCCGGGTTGCGTGAGTGCTTCCGTTTCGAAGTTTGTGAAGAAAAACCACTTGTCGCGCAGGATTGGGCCGCCAACACGCGCTCCCACCATCGAGTACCGGAACGTACCCGGGTTGATCACTGCATCCTGTGCTTTTGTGCCAACGAAATCTTGATTGCGGAAAAAGTAGTAGAGCGAGCCTGTCCACTGGTTGGTTCCGCTACGGGTGACAGTGTTAACCCCCGCACCGACGAAGTTACCCTGCCGTACATCGTACGGTGCAACGTTGACTTGAATCTGCTCGATTGCATCGAGAGAAATCGGCGCTACCCCGGTTCGGTCACCAGGCTGGCCGGCCAGCCCGAACGAGTTGTTGAAGTAGGCACCATCGACAGTAATGTTGTTGAGGCGATTATCTTGCCCAGCGAACGTCATGTTGGCGCCCATCTGTGGTGTCAAGCGGGTGATATCTTCGATCCGCCGAGTAATTGTAGGCAGCGTTACGGTCGTCCGCTGATCAATTGCTGTTTCTGCTCCGGTCCTCGACGCGTTCAGCAAGCGGCTTTGTTCAGCGACGACGAGTACTTCTTTTCCCTGAACCTCCTGTGCTGAAAGAACGAAATCCTGCCGGAGACTTTGCGACAGTTGCAAATAGATGCCTCCACGCTCCTGCTTCTGATACCCGACGATTGAAACACGGAGAGTGTACGGCCCGCCGACGCGCATTCCTGGGATCGTATACTCACCGTTCCGTCGCGTCGTAGCGCCATAGACGGTACCCGACGGCTCATGCCGTGCAACAACTGTTGCGCCAGCAAGCGGTTCGCCGCTCGGCGCAGTCACCTTGCCGTAAATCGTGGCAGTCGTCACACCTTGCCCATAGGCAATACCAGCAAGCAACAGAAAGAGTGCAACAAGATGCATAGGACATCAACGCAGTTGTGGAACAAACGCTACGCCCATCGCTGCACAGATCTGCAGCAGGGCCCAGTGGGAGAGAGCGTACTCGACTAGTTCGCAGGTGGGAAAGTCTGCGGTGCAGTGCAATTTTACAAAACGTGCATGTTGATGTACCGCGAAAATTAGGCATTCCCGTTGCCGTACGACAAGCGCAGTGTTACGGCTGTGTTACTCGAATGCTTTCCCCACGACATCGGCGATTTGCTCGCGGAGTGCTGCAATCCATGCCCGCTCGTCAGCCCTCGTTTCCATTGGTGGAGGAACCATTGGAGGAAGGAATTCTACTCGGACCGTCCCACCGGAAAACCGCAGCGTACCGCGCGGGAGGATCGCTGCTGTACCCACCACTGCAATCGGAACGATCGCACGCTTCGACTCGAACGCGAGCACGAACGCACCGCGGCGGAACTCACCGAGCCTGCCATCGGCGCTGCGTGTCCCTTCAGGGAATACCAGCAGTGCCGCTGGATCCGTCTTGAGCGTATCGAGTGCGTGGCGGACCGCCTTCCCCGCCGATTGCCACCGTTGCCGTTCAACCGCGAGAAACGTCGAAGAGCGCAGTGCCCACCCCAAAAACGGCACACGTTCGAGTTCGCGTTTGTAAACGATGCGCACTGGCAACGGCGACGCAACCAGGAGAACGGGAATATCGAAGAGCGATGCATGATTTGCAACGAAGACGTATCTGCCACCTTCGCGGTCGAGCAGCTCGCTCCCCTTGACCTGGAGCTCGACACCTGCCGCCCGAAGGACTGCTCGAGCCCACCGCGGAAAAATCCTGTACGTCAACGTTGGAGCAGCTCCAAGCATCCGCCGGAGCAGAAAGAGTGTCCCGTACCACACCGTGACGGCAACGATCGCCATTGCGCGAATGGCATACTCCCACCATCGGTACTGCTTGGTCATGGCACGCGGAGAATCTGCATCACGTACACGAACACACTATCGAGCATCCGTTCCTCTGGCACACGGTCGAGCGAGAGCATCAGCGGAGAAAGCGCCACCTCGTAAATCCCACCCATTGACGTTGGTACAACTGCAACGCGTGTCCGACGGTGCGTGGTAGTATCACGAACGCTTTCGACAAACTCGTATGTGCCAAGCCGCATGCTATCTCGTGCAACAAGACGGAAATCCGAAAGCAGTCGGATGGTATTCCCCGTCCGCTGCAAGCGCCGCTCAAAGCACGCACGTGCAAGGCCCCGCACGTCGCCACGCTCGAGTGCAGCAGCGATCGTTTCGGTCGGCTGCACTCGTTGCACGACGACTGCTGCCGTCATCGCCGAATCGAGCACCACTCCAATCGTTCCATCGGCAAGGTCGCTGGCCAGCGGCAGGAGCGTCCATCCTGGCGGAAGCGGCAGCGCAAGGTCTCCTTCCGGCGTGCGGAGGAATTCATCATGCTGCAGTTCAATAAACGCAAGTCTTGCATCCACGCGTTCGACGTGCTCTGGGGGCGGTGGCATACATGAGAATGCCAATAGAAGCAAGACCCAATGTGCACACCGGCGCATTATTGGTTTTCGGTGAAATTGCGCCACATCATGGATTCCACCGGCAGCGGCGAACGCTTCTGGTACTTGGCGCTCGATTTTCTATCGTAGGGTGTTCCGACAGTTCCGCGAACTTCGAAGTAGATGAGCTGCCCAATCGGCATGCCCGCATAGACGCGCACCGGTTGCTTGACAGAGATTTCGAGCGTCCAGTGATTGCAGAACCCAACGTCGCCTTTCCCAGCAGTTGCGTGGATGTCAATACCGAGTCGGCCGACGGAGGACTTCCCTTCCAGAAACGGGACGTGTAGGTGTGTTTCGGTGTACTCTTCGGTGACGCCCAAGTAGAAACGATGTGGCTCGAGGACGTAGCCATCATCGGGAATCTCGATGTAGTCAACCGGATTATGTCGGCGCGCATCGAGCAGCGCGTCGCGATAGACGGCAAGCGTTTTTCCCAAGTGGACGTCGTAGCTATTGGTGCCGAGACACTCCCGCCGAAATGGCTCGATCACGATCGTGCCTTGCTCGATGTGGCGGAGAATCTCTGTGTCGGAAAGTATCATCTGTTCTCTTGTTGAGACAGTACCGGTGCTCTAGCGATGGAGACGCTCAATCGCGCACGAATACACTACACAAGCAAAATTACTTCGCCAGCAACTCCGAATGCAGCATCAGAGGCTCTTGACGTTTTCGAGTACTGCTTCGAGCATTGCTTTGGCGTCGCCGAAGAGCATCGAGGTGTTCGGAAGGTAGAACAGTGCGTTATCGACACCAGCGTAGCCTGGATTCATGCTCCGCTTGATAACGATGACATTCCGTGCGCGATCTGCATCAATGATCGGCATGCCCCAGAGCGGGCTCGAGGGATCGGTCCGGGCAGCAGGATTGACGACGTCGTTTGCACCGACGACGAGGACGACGTCCACCTGCGGCATGTCGGGATTGATTGCTTCCATTTCGACCAGTTGCTCGTAGGGCACGTTCGCCTCTGCCAGGAGAACGTTCATATGCCCCGGCATCCGCCCTGCGACAGGATGGATCGCATAGCGCACGCGAACGCCGCGCCGCTCTAACTCACTTGCGAGCTTGACCAGGGCATGTTGCCCTTGCGCAACCGCCAAGCCATACCCCGGCACAATCACAACATCCCGTGCATAGCCAAGCAAGACCGCAGCATCATCCGGCGTGATGCTCCGCATCGTACGGTGCGAAGCTCCGCCGCTGGCTCCTGCAGTTTCTCCGAAGTGTGAAAAGAGCACGTTCAGCACCGAGCGGTTCATCGCGCGTGCCATCAGCAGCGTCAGGAGCATCCCGGCAGCCCCGACGACAATCCCACCGGTGAGCATGACGTGGTTACGATAGTAGAGTCCACCGAATGCAGCAGCAACACCGGTGCAGGAGTTCAGGAACGAGATCACCACGGGCATATCTGCACCGCCGATTGGGACCACAAACGCGATTCCATAGAGCAACGCAAGTGCGACTGAACCAGCAAGCATTGCAGGATTTGCTTCTCCTTGAGCCACAACGATGCCACTGAGCACGAGTGCAGCAGCGGCAATCGCACTATTGGCAACGTTCTGCCCACGGAAGCGAAATGAGCGTTCGAGGATGCCTTGCAGCTTTGCAAACGCAACAAGCGATCCACTGAGTGAGACGCTCCCGATAATCGCGCTCGCAGCGATCATGCTCGCGGCAGCTGGCTCAAGGCGCGTTCCATCTTCGGATGCGTGCACCATTTCCAGCAGTGCGATGGCTGCTGCGCACCCGCCCCCCATGCCGTTGAACAGCGACACCATCTGCGGCATCGCGGTCATCGGAACGCGGCGCGCACTGATCCAGCCGATCAAGGTCCCTAGCGCCATTGCAGCAAGGATCAGCCCGATGTTGCCGAGCATCCTGCCTTCGCTCGTGGGCATCGCCATTGTTGCCACGATGGCAAGCAACATCCCAGCAGCAGCAATGAGATTGCCGCGTCGCGCTGATCGTGGATGCGATAGTTGCTTGAGTCCGATGATGAACGCAACAGACGACAGGACGTAAACCACTGCGCGTAGGTGTTCCGGCTGCATAGGCGAGGTTCCTGTGCAAAAAAAAACGCTGGCGCCGAAATTACGACGCCAGCACCAGCCATCTTGTGCGGAGAGGGCGGGATTCGAACCCGCGGTAGCGGTTTATACCACTACGACGGTTTAGCAAACCGTTGGTTTCAGCCACTCACCCACCTCTCCTGCTCGAAGGAGCAAAAAGCTGCCATTGCAAAAATACATCCGACTGCTTCCTCGTTGCAATAGCAGTGAGACGGTGGCTATTGGACTAGCAGTGGATTGTGCGCATTCAAATCTTGCGTACACTGTGAACCGAAACGACTACCTCGACATTCCGTCTGGGATCACTACCTCTACGACCGCTGAAAGGCTCGTTCGTTGAGTGCCATGCCGCGTAGTGCCAGGACGCGGATGCGTAATGCGGAGTCGCTGCTCAGTAGCGTAGAACAGCCGTCGTGGTAGCTGGGTAGCTGGATCGAGTTCGACCACGCCATGCGACAACATCCACGCAGCAGTATGCATCGCACCCCCTTCGATCGGCAGCAGATGCTCAGCCGAGGATGTTTCGGCAAAGCTCAGCACGCGCGGAATCCCATCGGCAGAGCAGGAATCCACGCTGCCAAGATAGAGGCGTACAAGGTGCGCAGGGGGAACAGCGTACTCCACGAGCGTATCACGCTGCTCGACAAGCCACTGCGCGCGACCACACGCAGTGCAGCTACTGTCGAGCGGGACAAAGAAAACGGGGCCGAAGGTGCCACCAGGGACCACACTCATGCCACCAGCTATGCTGCTCGTTACCCGGACTCGCCAGCCTCGACGCGTCAGCACGAGCCGCGTTGTTACTCCCACATGGGGAATCGTCGTGCGGGTGCTGCTATCGCCTCGTTCCGTCCACTCGCGGGCCCTGTAGCGTTCGAGCCACTGCCGGAGGAAGAGTGTGTCACCATGTGTGCTGTCACACGCAACTCTCCACTCCTCGCTCCGATGGCGGAAGAGCGCTGGCTCGCCGACAAGTGCAACCGTATCGTATGCCTCGACGTGAAATCGCAGGTGCGTTCCTGCCTCCAATTGCCATTGGAAACAGTGTTGTGCCCATCCACGCATATGCGCAGAGAAGAGCAAGAGTGTCACAACAAGGAGAACCCAGCGCATCAGAGTCGGCGTACCATTCGCCCCTGGACGTCGATATTCATCGGCACAACTGTGTTGCCTTGGTCGTAGAGCGTCATGCGTTGATCAATCTGCGCAACCGTCTCGATCAGGAGCGGCAAGCCTGTCGCCTGTTCGATGAGGTAGCGAGCGCGGAGGACGCCGTCACCACTGATCCCCATCGTCATGCCCATCTGCTCGGAAGTTCCGCTCAACAGGTAGCGCACCGACTCGACCTGCACGACAAAACACCGCCGCCCAAGCGTATCGAGGAGCCCCCCGTACGTATAGCGCAACTCCATGTTCGTCACAATCCGTTGGCTTGCAATACCAACTTCAATTGTATCGCTTGACGTCCGCGTCCATTCCATCCCAGGACGGAGAGGCTCATCGGGAAACTCAACCAGAAACTGTACGCGCACGCCACCGCCGGTGAGCTGCTCAATTGCTTGGCGACGGATGCTCGATGCAGCAGCAACGCCACTATCGCTTGCAACGATTGATTGCCGGACAACTTTGCCGAGCCGGGTACACTCGATGTGCGTTTCGAGTGCTTCCAACTCCGGCAGCGACATCGTCGAATCACTCGCCCCCATTTGCGCAAGGCCGCTCAGCTCGAGTTGCACCCCACGCTGACGGAGGACAAGCTGAACGATCGAATCACTAACGCTTGTGGGCACTACCTCCTGCCGCATCGTAACCCTCGAGTGAATCGGTTGCTCGATGTCCATCACGTGGAGTGTTTGCGTGATGTGGACGGTGTTGTCGAATGCGTACGGTACTCCTTGCTTCGGCTGAAGTCGGTAAGTAGCACCCTGCTGGTTCCGTACCGATTGCTGCTGCTGGGAGCGCTTCAGAGGCGCTTGGGCGAGAAGGTTCGCTGTAACGAGCAGCGCACAGACACTGCCGATGGAAACAAGACGCATGCTATGCATTCAGTTTGTGAAATTTGGTCAGCCGCAAATTACGCCATACTTTCCGCCACCGCACGGCTGCGCTTTTGATGGCGCTGGCGTTCGTTGGTGTTCAGAATCCGTTTGCGAATACGGAGCGAAAGCGGAGTGACTTCGAGCAGCTCGTCGTCGTTCAAGAATTCCAGGTACTGCTCCAGTGTCATCGTGCGTGGTGGAGCAAGACGCACAAGCCCCTCGGAGCCGCTCGAGCGCATGTTCGTCAAATGTTTTGCTTTGCACGGATTGACGACAAGGTCGCCTTCTCTGGCATGCTCCCCGATGACCATGCCTTCATAGACGCGTTCGCCCGGCGAAATGAAGAGCACTCCGCGCTCTTGGATGCTTTCGAGCGCGTAGGCTGTGGCGATACCATCTTCGAGCGCAACCAGACTGCCACGCGTTCGGCGAGCGATGTCCCCGCGGTACGGCTCGTAGCCGGCGAAGGTGTGGTGCAGAACGCCTTCTCCGCGCGTGAGCGTCATAAACTCAGTGCGGAAGCCAAGCAATCCGCGCGCAGGGACGCTGAACTCCAAGCGGACAGCATCTCCAATCGGCAGCATCGCGAGCATCTCCCCACGCCGACGTCCGAGCGATTCGATAACGCTACCGCTAAATTCTGCCGGCACGTCAATGACCACATGCTCGATCGGCTCGAGCAGTTTGCCTTCGGCATCACGCTGGAAAAGAATCTCCGGTTGCGAGACGGCAAGTTCGTACCCTTCGCGGCGCATCGTTTCGATGAGCACTGCCATTTGCAGCTCTCCGCGGCCGAGCACACGGAACACATCCGGTTGATCGGTTTCCTCGATGCGGAGCGAGACATTCGTCCGAAGCTCGCGCCAGAGCCGATCGCGCAGCTTCGGCGTCGTCACGAACTTCCCTTCCTTCCCTGCCAGCGGTGAGGTGTTCACCATGAACTGCATCGCAACGGTTGGCTCCTCGACCACCACAGGCGGCAGCGGCTCCGGTCGCTCTGCTGCTGCGATGGTATCACCAATGCGAACAGTTTCGATTCCCGCCAGACAGATGATGTCGCCTGCTTCTGCCTGCTCAATCTCGACGCGCTCAAGCCCCCGAAATGCCATCAACTTCGTTATCCGCAGCGGCATGCTCCCACCATCGGTCGAGAGCAGGACCGCTTGATCACCGACGCGGATACGTCCGCGGTGGATGCGACCAATAGCAAGGCGCCCGACGTAGTCGTTCCAATCGAGTGCCGAGACGATCATCTGGAATGGCTCGTCTGGATGGTAGGCTGGCGGCGGTATGTGTTCGAGGATCGCTTCGAAGAGCGGAACCAAATTTGCGCCCTGCTCATCGAGTCGCCACGAGGCGACGCCATCGCGCCCGACAGCGTAGAGGACCGGCATATCGAGCGCTTCCAATCCCGCACCAAGGGCGAGGAACAGTTCGTGCACCTGATCGAGCACCTCGCGTGGGCGTGCATCGCTGCGATCAATTTTGTTGATGACGATAATTGCCGGCAGTTGCCGCTCGATTGCCTTGCGCACAACGAACTTCGTCTGTGGAAGCGGACCTTCGGCAGCATCTACCAAAACAAGGACGCCATCAACCATCGAGAGCGCACGCTCGACTTCGCCACCGAAATCGGCGTGGCCCGGCGTATCCACGATGTTGATCGTGACGCCATTCCACTCGACTGCGGTATTTTTCGCCATGATGGTGATGCCCTTTTCGCGCTCGAGCGCATTGGAGTCGAGCATGCGCTCGGCAAGAACCTGTCCATCGCGGAAGAGTCCTGCTTGGCGCAAGATTTGGTCTACGAGCGTCGTCTTGCCGTGGTCAACGTGTGCGATGATGGCAACGTTGCGGATGTCCGAACGAACCTGCATCATTCGAAAGCCTGTGGTGAACAAGGGCGCTATGACGAACGTTCCACTCCGAGAGTGCGTCGCTCGATGAAGAAAGATTCTCCGCTCCAAACGCCGGTCCAATATCTCAAGGGCGTCGGCCCTCGACGCGCCGAGGTTCTGGCGGCTGCTGGTGTGCGGACCATCGAGGACTTGCTCTACTACGTGCCGCGTGCGTATATCGAACGGACGTCGCAGCGCTCGCTCCGCTCGATCGCTGAGCCGATGCTGATGCCGGCGCTCTTTGCTCGTGAGCGCGAGTCTGTCAGCGTTCTCCGTAGGGAGGTCAGTATCATCGTCACCGTCGAGCGCATCGCCGAGAAGCGATTTCGCTCGCAGCGGACACTGCTCGAAGCGATCATCCGCGATGAGACCGGTACGTATGGCGCGCTGCACTTCTGGAATGGGCACCAGTACTACCGGCGAGTGCTGAGCATCGGCAAACGGTACATCATCACTGGTGTTCCTGAGCTCGATCGTCTGCGCCGAGTGACATTTACGCATCCACAACTCGAACCAGTCGAGGAGGATGACGATGCAACACTTGCCCAGGGAATTCTCCCGCTCTACCGCTTGACTGAGCCAATGCGATCGCGCGGCATTACGCAGAGCGCACTCCGGCAGCTTGTTCGCACAGCATTGGAAAGCGTCCACACGGTCATTGCCGATCCACTACCACTGTCACTCCGCCAGGAGCGTCTGCTTCCGAGCCTTCGAGAGGCATTCGAGAATCTACACTTTCCTGCCAGCCACCAGGCGCTCGAACGCGCCCATCACCGCATGAAGTACCAGGAGATTTTCTTTTTCGAGCTCCTGCTTGCGGTCGGTCGTGAACGCAAGCGCAGGAGCCCGGCGCCTGTGATCGCAGCGGCAAGTCCACGGTGGGAGCAGCTTTGCCGTGCGCTCCCGTTCTCCCTTACTGGCGCACAGCGGCGCGCTATCGAAACGATTGCCACCGATCTGGCAAGCGGCCGTCCGATGCACCGCCTTCTGCAGGGCGACGTCGGCGCGGGGAAAACGCTCGTCGCGCTCGCTGCAATGCTTGCAACCACCGATGCAGGGTACCAATCGCTGCTGGCTGTTCCAACCGAAGTCCTCGCTGAACAGCATTGGCGGACGATCCGACGACTCACCAGCACGCTCGATCTCGAGGTCGTCAAGCTCGTCGGCAGCCAATCGCCAGCTGAGCGGCGTGCAACTGCTCATGCCATCGCCAGTGGCCACGCGCAGATTGTCGTCGGCACACACGCGCTCTTTGCAGAATCAGCCACAGAGGTGCAGCGGTACCATCGCGTCGGGTTAGTCGTCATTGACGAGCAGCACCGCTTCGGCGTCGTTCAGCGAGCGCGGCTCGAACAGCTTGCCAGTGCTTCGCATCCAGAGCCATTCCAGCCACACGTGCTCGTGATGAGTGCAACGCCCATCCCGCGCACGCTGACGATGACGCTCTACGGCGATCTCGACGTCACAACGCTCGATGAACTCCCCGCTGGACGCCAGCCTGTCCGAACGCTCGTGCTCGGGCACGACCAACTCGACCGCGCCTACGAGATCATTCGCACCGAAGTCCGCGCTCACCGGCAAGCGTTCATCGTCTATCCTCTCGTCGAGGAATCCGAACGCGTTCAACTGAAGGCAGCGAGCGCTGAGTTCGAGCGGCTTGCACGCGAGCAGTTTCCCACTGAGCGGTTGGCACTTGTTCACGGCCAGATGAGCTGGAACGAAAAAGAACACGTGATGGAGCGCTTCGCCGCTGGCGACTACGACATTTTAGTCGCGACAACCGTCATTGAAGTTGGCATTGACGTTCCCAACGCCGCCGTGATGCTCATCGAGCACGCTGAGCGCTTTGGGCTTGCCCAGCTCCACCAGCTCCGAGGGCGCGTCGGACGTGGCACTGCGCCTGCTACGTGTTTGCTCATCACCGAGCCTGCACTTGCTCAGATGGTCCAGAGCCCGCCGCGCGATGACGAGCCGCCGGCAGTCGTCCGCCTCCGAACGATGGCGCAAACCACCAACGGTTTTTTGATCGCCGAAGCCGATATGCGCCTGCGTGGACCGGGCGATATGCTCGGCACTCGCCAAGCCGGGATGCCGGACTTTCGCTTTGTGGATTTGGCAAGTGATGCTGACATCATCGCCCAAGCACGCCAGGACGCGGTGAGATTGCTCGAGCACGATCCACATTTTCGCCGCTCCGAGCATGCGCGGCTCCGAGAGCACCTGCTCAGCTATGCGGACGCGAACACTCACTTTTCCACTGCATAGAACATGCTCCACCTGGAAACAATCGCTGCCGGCCCAGTTGCAACGAATGCATATCTGGTCGCCGATTTGCACGCAAAGCTTGCAGTGCTCATTGATGCGCCGATGGATTCAGCCCTCTGGTACCGCAGACGTCTTGCGGAAACTGGCCTTGCAGCTCAGGCGCTTTGGCTGACCCACACGCACTGGGACCATACAGCCGATGCAGCGACACTTGCGGCATCGCTCGGCATCCCCGTACTCGTCCATCCGCTCGATGCGTATCGGCTCCGCGATCCGAACGCACACACAGTCTTTCCACTGCCGCTGAAGCTGGAAGCTGTTGATGTCGGCGGCTACGTGCATCATGGCGACGTGCTCGAGCTTGGCGCGCTCCGCTTCGAGGTACGCCACGTCCCCGGTCACACGGAAGGGAGCGTCGTGTTCATCGAGCACAGTGCGCGGGCAGTCTTTTGCGGCGACACCCTCTTTGCGGGGAGCATCGGGCGAACTGATCTTCCAGGTGGTGACTATGAACAGCTCACCGCTTCGATTCATCGCGAGCTACTCTCGCTACCGGATGACTACGTCTGTTACCCCGGCCACATGGAGGCAACAACAATCGGAGAGGAACGCCGCTCGAATCCGTTTCTGCAGGACCAATCGCTCTTCCGCACATAAGAGGACTGTGCACGTGATGACAAAGTTTTCATTGTGTTGTCATTGCCAGCTTAGGATTTGCCTGGTAAGTTTGCTGTTGAGCGTAGTGCTCATCGCTGGTGGGTGCTATTCGTTCACTGGTGGCAGCGTGCCCCCGCATTTGAAGACCATCGCGATCGCAACAGTTACCGACCGCAGCAGCTTTGGGCAACCCATCTGGCGAGAAGTCGCCACTCAGCTGCTCATCGAGCGCTTTCGCAACGATAACACACTGCAACTTGTCGATCGCGATGGCAACGCTGAGCTTCGAGCTGCACTCACAAGCATAACGGAAGAACCCGTTACGCTGCGGCCAGGCGAAATCGAACGCGAGCGGAAACTGCGCGTCAGTCTCGAGGTCGAGTACTTCGACGCCGTCAAAGGGCGCACCATTTTCCGCCGCACGTTCACCAGCGAACAGTTCTTCCCAATTGCGCAGGCTGCCACCGCCCGCGACCAAGCGATTCGCACTGCGCTCGAACAAATCACCGCCGACGTGCTCTTGGCAGTCGTTAGCGATTGGTGAACGTTCCAGCAGACAAGTATGCTTTTCCTTGAAGACATTGCCGATCTGGTCGTCGCAGTGTACGTTGCTTCGCTCATCGTGCTCTTTGCATTTGGAGTCCATAGCTTGGTGATGCTCTACTACTATCGCCGTACTGCATCGCAGTCCCCCACGCCGCCGGTCGAAATGCTCGATCCGCTTCCAGTGGTGACGGTACAGCTACCGATCTACAACGAGGTGTACGTCGTCGAACGCTTGCTCGATGTAGTCACCCAGCTGGACTACCCACGCGACAAGCTCGAAATCCAAGTGCTCGACGACTCTACTGACGAAACGCAGCACATCGCGCAGCGACGCGTCGAGTACTATCGCCAGCAAGGGTTCGACATTACCTACATCCACCGCACCGAGCGCACTGGCTATAAGGCGGGTGCACTGCGTCACGGCTTAGCCATGGCACGCGGGGAATTCATCGCAATCTTCGACGCAGACTTTGTTCCAAAGCCAGATTTTCTCAAGCGGACGCTCCCGTTCTTTGCCGATCCACGAGTCGGAATGGTGCAAACACGCTGGGAGCACCTCAACGAAAACTACTCGCTGCTGACGCAAGCGCAGGCACTTGCGCTCGACGGGCATTTTGTCATCGAGCAGCAGGTACGCTACAAAGCAGGCTTTTTCATCAACTTCAACGGCACTGCTGGTATCTGGCGCCGCACGTGCATCGAAGATGCTGGCAACTGGCACAGCGACACACTTGCAGAAGATCTCGACTTGAGCTATCGCGCACAACTGCGGGGCTGGCGCTTTGTGTTCTTAGCCGACGTCACCTCGCCGGCCGAGCTCCCAGCAGACATCAACGCACTCAAATCACAGCAATTCCGCTGGACCAAGGGTGCTGTCGAAGTTGCCAAAAAACTCCTCCCTGCAGTGTGGCGTGCTCGTTTGCCTTTGCGCGTCAAACTCGAAGCAACCGTGCACTTGACCAGCAACATTGTCTTCCCGTTCATCCTCCTTGTTGCGCTGCTCAACTTACCGATGGTGCTCATCAAGAACCTCGTCGGCGGCTACGACGAACTCTTTACGCTGATGTCCATCTTCGTCATTGCATCGGTCGGCACCTTCCTGTTCTACCTTTACTCTCAACGCACCATCCACGAGGATTGGCAGCGACGGGTGTTGCTCTTCCCGCTTTTTATGGCGGGAAGCATGGGGCTTGCCATCAACAACACAAAGGCGGTCCTCGAAGCGCTCTTCGGCAAACGCTCGGAGTTCACACGCACACCGAAGTATCGCATCCTCTCGACGACCGACGATTGGCGGACGCGCAAGTACGCTCGCACGCGCCTTCGCGGTTCGGTGGTGCTTGAGCTGCTCGTAGGCGTGTACTTTCTGGCAAGCATTTTCATCTCCCTCTCGTATAGAGAGCTGGCAGCGCTTCCTTTCCAGCTTCTGTTTCTGCTCGGCTTCGGTGGGATTGGCTGGCTTTCGCTCGCACACTGGCTGGAAGCGCGGCGCCTTACTCCAACAGGCGCAGCAACACCTCGTGCAGTGCTGGCAGCACTGGGGCAGACGACGAAGTAATCGCACTAGCGAGAACGTCCCGTTCGGTAAACGAGACAGCCATCGCTTCGATGCCAGCGATTTCTGCAATGTGGCGCACAAGATCCGAGCGCCGAGACTGCGCCTTCCATCGCGCCCAGACCCGGACGTACTGGCACTGATGCACCGAAGCATGGTGACGGTAGCCCAAAAGTGCTCCAGGTTCGCCCACAAGGAACGCATTTCCTCCGAACTCGACCGCTGAAACGATCGTCCGGCTCGGTGGGTGCTCCAGAAGGTGAGTTTTCTCGCTCCTGGCCAGCTGGACGCACTCAAGCACATCACACATGACAACGAACGGACTGTCCCCATCTTCCTGTTCGGCATCAATCTGCGTTCCTTCGTTACTCGAAGCATCGAGTGCGGTAATGCGGAGCCTGCTCGTCGCCGCACGAAGCGGCGCAATCATCGTGGGGAAAAGCAGCTTCAGCCCCGCGCGGGCAAGACGCTCGGCATCGTCGTAGTGGAGGTGATCAATCCGCCGAGCGGAGGCAACCTCCATTGGATCAGCAGTGAAGATTCCTGACACCGGTGTATAGAGCACAAGTTCGCGTGCACTGAGCTGCCGAGCAAGCAAGGCCGCCGTAAGCGTCGAGCTTTCTTTCCCCATCGTCGTTGTCTCTCCATCGAGCGTTGCACCGACGAAGCCTTCGGTGAGGATGTAGTCTGCACGATCGAATGCTGGCAGCAGTCGTTGCCGGACACGCTCGGCGATGGCATCCTCCAGCGGTGCGGCATTGCCGAAGGCTGCATCGGTCATGATCAGCTCGGAAGCGGGAAGAGTAGCAACTGACAGCCCGCGCTGCGAGAGAGCATTGTGGACCAAGTGAAGCGCTAACTTTTCGCCGACACTCACGATGCGATCGAGGGTGCGCGGGGTCAGTTCGCCGGTGAGCGACACTCCGCGCAGAAGCCGCTCGGTCCGCTGCTGCAGTTCACCGGCGAGCATCGCAAGCGCCTGGCGTATTGCTGAGTCGCTGAGCACCACGCCGGCAAGCTCCTCGTGGTGCCGCACGATACAGCCGAGCACCTCGAGCGCCTCCGCTAGCTGGCGCTGCTCGGCAAGACGCGCGGCCTGTTCGAGCTGACGCGTTACCATCGGCAGCGCAGAGACGACCACCACCGCCGGTGGCGGATGATGTGCAGCCAGACGCGCGGCCAGACGCTCGAAATCTTTCGCAGTGCGAAGCGTGGAGCCACCGATTTTGATGACATTCATCGCAGGTCACTCATTGGTGAGCGCTCGGCGAGACCGTCGAACGGGAACCAGCTATTGAGCCGTGCCACGAGAAAATAGACAACCACCCCCACTGCGAGCACACCGAGCCCCGTTGCAATTGCCGTGGGCGGACGCACCGCAAACAGCCATACCCACAGCGCAATTGCCACGATCGCCGGCAGTGGATAGAACGCCATACGGAAGGGGAACCGTGCCTGCCGGTTGCGTCGGTGATAGAGCAGCAAGCCGACTGCTTGCCCGACAAACTGAACGAGGATGCGGAGCGTAAGGATACTTGCCACAACCATGCGCAGCCCATCGAACACCAGCACCAGGATCATAGAAATGCTGCCAATTGCAAGCAGCGACACATGGGGGAAATTCTTCGTCGGATGGAGCCGCGCAAAAAAGCGGAAGAAGTTCCCATCGCGAGCTGCTGCATAGGGAATGCGCGAGTATCCCAGCACAACCGAGTAGAGCGAACTGAGCGCAACGATGAGCACGAGAACGGTCGCTATCACCGCGGCGCTCTGCCCCCAAACTCGCTCGATCGCTATGCTGACGATGAACTGATCCGGCCGCGACTCCCTCCAGCTGACAAGACTCTCGACCGAAAGCTGCATCGCGACGTAGAGCGTGGTCACAATCGCAATCGAAGCGAACATGCTCCGTGGGATGGTTTTCTCCGGCTCGATGACTTCCGCGCCCAAATGGCAGACGTTGTAGTACCCCAAAATCGCATAGACGCTGCTCTGCATTGCCTCGCCCAACCCACCCAGGCGACCGATCGAGCGAGGAATGTCGCCGAGGAACGACCAATCGCCGCCAACAACACCCGCAACGATGACCCACACGAGCGTGCCGATGACCACAACTCCCAACCCCAGTGAAATTCTGCCGATCGTTTCGATCCGCCGATAGAGCGCTGCGATGATGAGCACAATGACCACTGCAGCAACAGCTTTCCTCTCCCACCCTCCCGACAGCGGCACAAGGTACTGTACGTAGTTGGTAAAGCCAATCGCGCCGGAGGCGACAACGAACGACGACTGGAACACCGTCTGCCAGATGAACAGAAACGCCACCACACGCCCCCAACGCTCTGGGCCGTAGAGTACACGCAGGAACGCATAGCTACCGCCTGCTTCTGGGAATGCTGCGCCAAGCTCTGCCCATACCATCGCATCGGCGTAGGCCAGCAGCGCACCGATAATCCACGCCAGCACCGCGTGCGGCCCGCCCATTGCCGCCATCACCGAGGACATGACGATGAACGGCCCGATGCCGACCATGTCAATGACATTGAGCGCCGTGGTGTGCGCCACCGTCAGCCGCCGCTGCAACCCCATCAGTTCCGACTCCACACGAGGGGGAATAGCCACCACGCAACGATGCTGACCATGAGCATGTAGAGCAGCATGATTCCAAGCTCAGGTGCAATCGCGCCAAGACCGCCACCAGCAAGCGCTGTCGCAACTGACTCCACCCCGAGGAACAAAATCGGCAGCACAATCGGGAACGCTATTGCCGCGAACACCCAACCGCGCATCTGCGTCGCTGCAACGATCGCTGCCAGCAGCGAGGTTGCGCCACCGATTGCCGCGCAGCCAGCGAGCATCGCAACCGCAACGGCCACTGCGAAGGGAATCAACCCCACCAGTGTCATAAGGAGCCACTGGCTCAAACCCACCGCCATCACCCAGACGATTGCGCTTGCGAGCTTGCCCCAATAGACCGCATCGTTCGGCGCTGTGTGCATCAGGTAGAGCAACGTCCCACGATCCTGCTCGATCGTGTAGGAACGGGCAACGGTCATCATCGCAGCAAAGTAGAGCACCACCCACACTAACCCAGCGCGAACGTCCGCATCGAGTGCTACGGGCGGGAATGCAAAGAGCACAACGAGCACCGCCCCGACGACAAAGTATGCTTCTGCCGCTACCCACTGGCGAGTGCGGCGAAGACTGAGCACTTCTTTACGGAGGATTGCCCAAAGTGCGCTATGCCACACGATCATGCTACCAAATTACCATGGAGTCAAGTTTTATCTGAAGAAACAATCTCCGTACCTCCTCATTTGGCAATGACTCAACGCACCAAACCTCTCCTAAAACACTAAGCGGAAAAAAGCCCAATCTTTTCCTTCGACGGAACAGCACTGCTGTAAGCAGCACCCATCTTGGCATGCGGCGCTCGGTTCGGCTCGACTGCAGCCTGCGCTTGCCAGGCTAAAAGTTTCTCTCTGTTCGATTAGCCAGCAAGCACACGATCAGGAACCGAAGTCTGCACAGAGTCGCACTGCGGGTGCGCTTCTACGCTCGCCAGCATCACAGCATGAGTGCCGTTGGTTGATTGCTGATTTGCTGCTGGCAGCGCTACGAAAAACGTCGCGCCCTTGCCAGGCTCCGATTCGCACCAGATGCATCCGCACATCGCTTCGACCATTCGCTTGGTTATCGAAAGCCCAAGTCCAGTGGAGCTTTCGCCGCCAGTCGGTTTGGCAGAGAGTCGTTGGAATGCACCAAAGAGCTTCGCCTGATCGCTTTCCGTCAGACCAGGTCCTTGGTCCCGGACGCAGAATGTAACCATGGCGTCCCTCCGATCGGCCAGGAAGATCTCAACGATCGAATTGAGTGGAGAAAATTTGATGGCATTCGAGATAAGGTTTTCCGCAACGTGGAGCACAAGGTTCGGATCGGCATGCACCATCGCCGTCTGATGCTCGAAGCAAAGCGTGATTCCTTTGGCAGCGCTCCGCGGTTGGAGCTGCTTGATCGCGGCAGCGAGAACCTCGCCGAGATCGAACGTCGAACGCTTGACTTGGAAATTCCCCGTTTCGATCGCGTGGTGATCGAGGAATGTGCTGACGATCGACAGCATACGTTCGGCAGCGTCGGTCATCGTCTGGAGCGTTGCTTCGAACTGCTCAGGCGACATTCGGCGGCTGTAGCGCTGGAGCAGCTCCAGCTGGAGCTTGATTCCTGCCAGCGGATTTTTCAGATCGTGGGCAGCAATCGCTGTCAACTCGCTCCGCTCTCTGGCTACGAGGCGTAGTTCTTTGTTGGCGACTTCCAGCGAGCTGAGCGTATCGGCCAATTCCTCTTTCTGCGCTGCTAAACATGCTCTGGCTTCACGCAAGATGTGCTGAGCGACAAATTCGCGGCGTTCGCCAGTCTCGATAACATAACACGTAATCGCACCGATCGTGAGAGCCGACAGCAGCACAAGCTCGACACCAGCGACACCTCTCCAGTCACCACCGAGAAGGAGTGGATCAACGCCGATTCCAAACACGAGCACGGCGTACTCAGCTGCGAGCACTGCCGCACACGTGAGCGCAAGCCGCCAGTACGGTTTCGCAATGAACAACGTCAGCACAACCATCGGGAGCGAAACGACGTACGCGCGGTGCACTGGATCTAACGGTGGCACTGCGGCAATGATCAGCAGCACGCTTGTTCCAAGCCACCACAGGTTGAGCGTGTAGAATCCCCGCAGCCCGCAGACGATGAGCGGATGCTTCCGAACTAGCCACAGCAGAAGGAGGGGCAGAATCTCGAGGAACCGCAGCGCTGCAACGATCCCCTGATTTGCAGAGATGCTCACCAGATCGAGCGCGCCAAATCCCAGCAGAATTGCGACACCTGGCAGCAGTCCCCAGGTGCTGATGAAGTCGTACTGGGAAACGATGGTTGCTCGATGCAATACTTGTCACCCACTTTCACCCACCCTACGAGAGAAAAGCTTTTTTCTTTCGCAAATACTGTCAAAATTATGCGTTTTTCGCATGTACACTCAGGAAGAAACCTAGTTTTTTACTATGGCAGTTATAACAACTTTTCAGACTCACCTCTGACCTACAGACGCAATCACCATCATCACTGGATACATATTCAGGATACTCTTACGCACAAAAGCTACTGGATATTGTTTCAGGGGATCGTTGTCTCGGAGGATCGTAATGTTCCAGCGATGTCGTTTTGCAATGAGTCAACCCAATGCACAGAGTGAAAGTGCCAGTGCTGTGCTGTACTCGCGTAGTTGAGTCGCGCAAGTGTAAGTGCTTCGGCAGGTCGTAACGCGACAAACCCTCCGCGGTACGCTTCCTCGTAACTTTGTGAGCGGTACACATTCATTCTGTATGATCCGGAACGAGCGCATTCTCATCATTGACTTTGGTTCGCAAGTAACCCAACTGATCGCGCGCCGCATCCGTGAGTGCGGCGTCTATGCCGAGATCGTCCCATGCACTGCAGTAACGCTTGATGCACTGCTGGAAGCTCGACCGCGCGGCATCATTCTCTCCGGCGGACCAGCAAGCGTCTATGCTCCGGACGCGCCTCGGCTCGAGTTCGACGTCCGCACGCTCGCAGAGCACCATGCCGTCCCAGTGCTCGGAATTTGCTACGGCTTGCAGCTCCTTGCCTACCAAGCCGGTGGGAGCGTCACCCCCGCCGAACGCCGGGAGTACGGCCGCGCCGAGTTATTCATTGAGCGCACCGATCCGCTCTTCGAAGGTGTGCCATCGCCGACGGTCGTCTGGATGAGCCATGGCGACGCCATCAGCCAGCTCCCGCAGGACTACGAGCCAATCGCGCGCACCGAGAACGCTCCCTACGCAGCAATCCGCCACCGGAGGCTTCCTCTCTGGGGATTGCAATTCCACCCCGAAGTGCACCACACCGCCGACGGCGCACGCATGCTCGAAAACTTCGCTCGTCGAATCGCCGGCGCAAGCGGCACGTGGACGCCCGAACACATTATCGCCACGACGATCGAGCAGATTCGCCATCAGGTCGGATCGCGCGGCGTACTCTGCGCGTTGAGTGGCGGGGTAGATTCCACCGTTGCAGCAGTCCTGATCCACCGCGCAATCGGCGAGCAGCTCCACTGCATCCACGTTGATACCGGCTTGATGCGTGCTGGCGAAAGCCACACGATCGAACAGCTCTTCCGCGAGCATTTCGATATTCCCATCACCGTCGTCCATGCAGAGGAACTATTTCTGGAGCGTCTCCGCGGTGTGACTGATCCCGAAGAAAAGCGAAAAATTATCGGCCACACGTTCATCGAGGTCTTCGAGCGCGAGGCTGCACGCTTCCCCGACGTTGCATTTCTGGCGCAAGGAACGCTCTATCCAGACGTCATCGAATCCCAGAGCGTTGCGGGCCCTTCAGCAACGATCAAGACCCACCACAACGTCGGCGGCTTGCCCGAGACGATGAACTTGCAGCTGGTGGAGCCCTTCCGCGAGCTGTTCAAAGACGAGGTCCGCGCAATCGGTCGTGCGCTCGGAGTACCCCAGTGGTTCCTGGAACGTCACCCCTTCCCCGGTCCTGGGCTTGCTATCCGCATCATCGGTGAGGTCACGCACGAGCGGCTCGAGCTGCTCCGCAAGGCCGACGATATCTACATCACCGAACTCCGCGCTGCCGGGCTTTACACTGAGATTTGGCAAGCGTTCGCGGTGCTGGTGCCAATTCAAACCGTCGGCGTCATGGGCGATAGCCGCACCTATGAACATCTGTGCGTGTTGCGCGCTGTCACCAGCACCGACGGCATGACCGCCGATTGGTACCCAATGCCACACGAACTCCTCGGCCGTCTAGCAAACCGCATTACCAGCCAGGTGCGCGGCATCAACCGCGTCTGCTACGATATCACCTCCAAGCCCCCTGCGACCATCGAGTGGGAGTAGCCATGAGCATTTCCCTCGGCGACATCGCAGCTGCTGCGTGTGGGTATCTCCTCGGCTCGATCCCCACAGCGTGGATTATCGTCCGGCTCGCAAGCGGCAAAGATCTCCGCCATGAAGGGAGCACGAACATCGGCGCGCGCAACAGCTACGACGTCACCGGAAAAGCGTGGATCGGCATCCTCGTTGCACTCGCCGATGTTGGCAAAGCGGTGGCGGCAGTTGCACTGGCGCGCATGCTGGCCAGCGGCTTCCTCGGCGTAGTAGCAGCAGGGACGTCCGTGGTGCTTGGGCACAATTGGAGCATCTTTCTCGGAGGGCGTGGCGGCCGAGGCCTTGCCCCGGCTGCGGGTGTCTCGCTGGCGATCAATCCGCTGCCACTCGTGCTGTGGCTGGTGATGTACCTGACTGGATACTACGCCATCCGCCGGCACGTCCACGTCGGCAACGTCACCGGTACGCTCGGCACTGCAATCCTAATCGTGAATACTCCCGGTGCGTTGCTCCATGCAACGGCGAACTTCGAGCCGTTTGCTACTGTCGAGTTCAAGCTCGCTGTCATCGTCATCTGCCTGGCAATTCTTGTGCGGCATTTGGAGCCGATCCGCCAACTTCTGCGGGAGGAGTCGCAGCGGCGTTAGTTGGCCAGGATAACCAACTGCCGCAGTGGTGGGCGGTTTCCCCCAGCAAGGGTGAGCAGGTAAACTCCGCTGGGCAAGCCAATCGTCGAAAGCACCACTTGCAGCTCACCCTGTGCAACTGCGCCGAAGTCCCACGTGCGCTGCCACCGCCCACCGAGATCGGCCAGTTCCAGCCGCAGTGGACCTGGTTCTGGCACTGGTACTGTGAGAACATTGCCCAGTGCAGTGCTCCCAACGGCAACCCACCAGGAACCTGTGGGCTGCTCGGGAACAGCGCTTGTGGCTATTGCAAGTTCGACGATGCGATCATCGTTCGGCTGCGGCGAACCGCGTCCGTCGCGATTGCTTGTTCCAAGGAAAATGCGGCCATCGGGCGAGACACAGACGCAGCGGAGCCTACCGAGCTGGCCAGCCAAGTACTGCTGCTGGCTGACCACACGGCGACGGGTCGAATCGAGCGTGAGCACAATCAGCCGCGATGCTTTCAGCGTTGTTAGCAGTAACGAATTCTCCCACTGGGGAATCTGCCCGCCAGCGTAGTACGCAAGGCCGCACGGCGCAACGGTCGGCGTCCATGCAGCGATGGGTTCGGCAACTGCATGGGTACGGCAGAACTCTGCTTCCGTGGGAGAATCACAGTAGCCCATCACATCCGGCCAGCCGTAGTTCCGGCCGCGCTCGATGATGTTGATTTCGTCGTCGCTATTTGGGCCGTGTTCGGAGCTGTAAAGGATGCCCTCGTGCCAGGCAAGCCCTTGGGCGTTGCGGTGACCAAGCGACCAAACAGGGTTGCCCGGGAAGGGGTTATCGTCCGGGATTGTTCCATCGAGCCGAAGGCGGAGAACTTTGCCACTCAAGCTTTGGAGGTCCTGCGCGCGGGAGGCGACGTTCGCATCACCGGTTGTCACCAAGAGCGTTCGATCAGGCAGGATGAGCAAGCGGCAGCCGTCGTGGATCGTTGCCCCCGGAATGCGATCGAGCAGGATGCGCATGTCGCCGAGCGTCGAGCCGTCGTAGGTAAAGCGCACGATCCGTTCGAGAATCTGCGATCCTTCCCGCCAGGTGTATGCAACGAACACATGCGGCGAATCGGCAAAATTTGGGTGGAGCGCCATACCGAGCATGCCGCTTTCGCCCTGCTCATACACGTCCGCGAGCATTGCAAGCGTCCGCTGCTCGCCGGTTTCGGGGTTGATGCGACTGATCCGCCCTGGGCGTTCGGTGACCCAGAGCCAGCCATCCGGACCCCAGAGAATTTCCCACGGCGTATCCAAATTCGTGGCAACGGTGCGCACTGCAAGCTGCTGCGACTGTACAGCCACACCTGCAATCGCGGCAAGAATGATCCATCGCAGCATCGGAACTCCTCACCAGAGGTACAACAACCCAGCTACTGCAACAGAGCAGCAGCGACCGCACTACCAGCAACGATTGCTGCAACAAGTGCGACGATTGCCACCAGGCAGGTCGGGCGCGTCGTTCGGCTGTAGAGGCGGTTGTAGAGTGCGCGGCGCGGATTTGTCAGCCATCCATAGCCACGCGGCATCTTCAGACCGAGCGAGTGGCGGACGTAGCGTTTCCACGACGTGCGGGCGGCGATGCGCTTGCGCAGGGAGGGTCGGCGAAATCCAAATCGCATGGCTTGTGCTCGAAGTGTGAACGCAACATCAATCAGACGATGATCACCGGAATGCCGAGCGCATGACGCACGGGAGAAACTGTCGCGCCGAAGAGCAGGTCCTTCCAACCGCGGTGGCGGTGCCCACCCATGACGAGCACGTCGGCACTGCATTCTTTGACCAGTCGCACCAGCTCGCGCGGGACGTTCCCATAGCCGATCATGCTTGAGCACTCGACGCCACGCGCACTGATTGCAGAACAGAGCTGTTCGAGATACTCTTCGTCGGCGCGCGCTTCAGCATCGTAGGCTGCAGGATACACCGTCCCAACGGCACCTTCGACGATGTGAAGGAGCACAAGGCGGGCGCTGTGCTGCTCAGCAAGCCGCACCGCATGCTGGATAATCGCGGGATCTTTTTCATCGTGCGCCAGTGCTGCCGCAATGGTGCGATACTGCGGATGGCGTTCGAGCGCGGCCTCGACTCGGCTGAGCACATCTCGCCAGCTCCGCTGCGGCTTGTGTTGCAAGCGGCGTAGCAGCGGAAGGAGGAACGTCGCCATCAGCAGTGCAGCAAGAGCAGAGGCACCGGCAATAACGAGCACCTGGAGGGCAGGCCCCCCAACGGCAAGCCATTCGGCAACAGTGCCAACTGCCAGCCGAACGTTGAGCGCGACGACGATCGCTGCTGCAACCCAGCCGAGCGCTTGCACCCACCGTGGACTGACGTGCTCGCCCATCAGCTCGCGCGACGAGGTAAAGTGCACCAGCGGAATAATCGCAAACGGCAGCTGGATGCTCAAGATGACCTGGCTGAGGATGAGCAGCTGGTACGTTCCACGCTCGCCCATCGTCACGAGAACTGCAACTGCGGGCACAATTGCGATGAGGCGCGTAATAAGCCGCCGCAGAAACGGCCGCATGCGAAATCGAATGAAGCCTTCCATCACGATTTGCCCAGCGAGTGTGCCGGTGAGTGTCGAGCTTTGCCCAGCAGCGAGGAGCGCCACGGCGAACGCTGTACTTGCCAGCACCGTCCCGAGCAAGGGTTCGAGTAAAGCGTGCGCCTGTTCGAGCTCAGTCACCTCGATGCCGCGAGCGTAGAAGACGCTGGCAGCAAGGACCAAGATGGCAGCATTGACAAAGAACGCTGCGTTGAGCGCTACTGCTGTATCCACCAAGTTGTAGCGGCAGGCTTCGCGTCGGCCTTGGCTGGTCTGATCGAAGGCGCGAGTCTGGACGAGCGCGGAGTGGAGGTATAAGTTGTGTGGCATCACCGTCGCACCGATAATGCCGAGTGCAACGTAGAGCGCTCCATTGGGCAGCGTTGGCACAAAGCCGGTCACTATTTCCGCTGGGCTGGGTTGGGCGAGCACCAGCTCGACGAGAAAGCACATTCCAACGATGAAGACCAGCGAGAGAATGAAGGCTTCGAATCGCCGCACGCCGAGATTTTGAATTGCCAGGAGCAAGAGCGAATCGGCACCGGTAATGAGCACACCCACAAGCGTAGGGATGCCAAAGAGAAGATGCAACCCAATCGCGGTGCCCAGCAGCTCAGCAAGGTCGCAGGCAGCGATCGCAACTTCGGCGAGCACCCAGAGCCCATACGCTATCGGTCGCGGATACTGCTCCCGGCATGCTTGGGCAAGATCGCGTCCACTGGCGATACCAAGCCGTGCGGCAAGCGTTTGTACCAGCAGCGCAATCAGATTCGACAGGAGCAGCACCCACAGCAACGCGTAGCCAAAGCGTGCACCACCTTCCAAGTCAGTCGCCCAATTGCCCGGGTCCATGTACCCGACACTGACCAAGTATGCTGGCCCTAAAAAGGCAACCAGCCGCTTCCAGCCACGCCGACCGTCGAGCTGAACGCTCCGGTGCACCTCAGGGAGCGACACACTGCCGTCGAGCGTTTGGCGGTGGTATGAGCGTTCGATGCGTTCGTTGGACATTGGAGTCGAAGCAATCGCGGGAACTCCCACGAAATTAGTCTCTCGCTCCTTTCGTCAAAGTTGGATTCTATCCGGAGTGTGTGCATTGGAAGGAGGGCTGGCAACGCTGCTGCTACTGGCCTGGCTGCACGCGATCGCGGGCGTTTACCGGCAGGCTGATGATCTCGAGGACATTTCCTTCCCCGTCCAAACGGAGCGCGCTGAGCTTCTTCCCTCGTCGAGCGTTCGTATCAATGCGCCAGCAGTGCTCGGTGCGGCTGTAGCTTGGCTCTTCGACCGGAACGTGGCCGATGATCTGGAGTTTGCCGATGTTCTGCACTGGCCCACGATTCCAGACCACACCGGAAGGGTTATGGCGGTTGTAGGGATCCTCGGTTGCGCCAATGCCGGCATGGGAAACAAACACAGCGTTGGTTTCCCAGAACAGCGGCAGGGAGCGGAACCACTCGACATCGCCCGCGAGCGAGAATCCTCGCCGGGCATAGGATGCGATGACGTCGTTGCCATCCGACAGCAGCCATTCGTTCGGCACCTGACGCTCGAAGTACTCGATCGCACGCTGCTCGTGATTACCCAAGAGAAACACTGCGCGCTCGGGATACTGGCGCACCACCTGCCGCGCAAAAGCGACAACCTCCGGAGAATGCGCGCCACCACTGATGAGGTCGCCCACCTGCACAAGCACTTCGCGTTCGGTGTTCCAGTGCTTGAGCATCTCGGCGAACGTGTAGAGGCAGCCGTGGACATCACCAACGACAAAAAGTCCATCACTGGGCGGCTGCATTGGATCAGTGCGCAATGGTGAAACATGCGCTCAACGGCACCGCAGCCAGCGGCATGCCATCGTCAGTACGCGCGTGCAAAAAGCACTCGCCGATGCGAGGGTTTCCCCGTCACGATGCACCGCCCTTCTTCGGGTTCAGCGTTGAGCGGGATGCATCGGATCGTCGCTTTCGTGCGTTCCTTAATGAGCGCTTCGGTCTGGGCGGTGCCATCCCAGTGCGCCATAACGAAGCCGCCCCGTTCCTCGAGGATCCGCTCGAAGTCTTCGAACGTATCCACGTAGTGCGTGTTGGCGGCGACAAATCGCTTGGCGCGATCGAGCAACGAACGTTGAATCTCCTCCAGGAGTGCGCGAACATAATCCGGCGCGCTCTCGGAGGAGATGGTGACTTTTTCTTTCGTGTCGCGGCGCGCGATTTCGACGGTGCCATGTTCAACGTCTCGTTTGCCAATCGCGATGCGAACTGGGACGCCGCGGAGCTCGTACTCTGCGAACTTGAAGCCAGCCCGCTTGGTGTCGTCAGTGTCAATTTCGACGCTGATACCCAGCTGGCGCAGTGCATCGGCGATCTGGAGTGCAACGGTCATTTGTGGTTCCTCGACCGTTGGAATGGTGATGATGACCACTTGGAGCGGCGCAAGGCGTGGCGGGAGTACCAAGCCATCATCGTCCGAATGCGTCATCACGAGCGCACCGATCAGCCGCGTTGAAACACCCCATGACGTCGCCCAGACGTACTGCCGCTGGTTGTTCTGGTCGAGGAACGTGACATCGAACGCTTTGGCAAAGTTCTGTCCCAAAAAGTGCGAGGTGCCTGCCTGGAGCGCTTTGCCATCCTGCATGAGCGCTTCGATGCAGTAGGTCTCCTCCGCACCGGCGAACCGTTCCGAGGGGGTTTTGATACCACGGACAACGGGCATTGCCATGTATTCCTCAGCAAAGCGAGCATAGACATCGAGCATGCGCTCGGCTTCGGCGATTGCTTCCTGCCGGGTTGCATGCGCAGTGTGCCCTTCTTGCCAGAGGAATTCGGCAGTCCGCAGAAACGGACGGGTGCGGAGTTCCCACCGCACCACGTTTGCCCATTGGTTGATCAGGAGCGGCAAATCGCGGTAGCTCTGGATCCAATCGCGGTACGTGTGCCAGATGATCGTTTCCGATGTTGGGCGGACGATGAGTTCTTCCTCGAGTTTGGCCTCGGGGTCTACGACAACGCCGCTGCCATCGTCGGCGAGCTTTAAGCGGTGGTGTGTGACGACGGCGCACTCCTTTGCGAACCCTTCGACGTGCTGCGCCTCGCGACTAAGGAAACTCTTGGGGATGAACAGCGGGAAGTATGCATTGACGTGGCCAGTTTCCTTGAACATCCGATCGAGCACAGCACGCATGTTCTCCCAGAGAGCATAGCCGAGCGGCTTGATGATCATGCAGCCGCGCACGGCCGAGTAATCAGCCAGTCCACCGCGGATAACCAGGTCGTTGTACCATTCAGCGTAGTCAACGTGCCGGGGCGTGATAGCCTTTGCCATCGTGGATTTCCTGCTGGTGTCAAACAGGGCGCAAAACTACTGCCGGAGGATGACCAGCGGGATATTGGCGGCACGTAATGCTTCCAGGAATGTGCGCATGACCACTGGTCGTGCATCCCAGAGGAGGTCAATGTTCTCGACAGCAACTAAAACCGCGAAGCGAACACCCTGCGAGCTACTGTCGCCATAGCGAATGAGTAGCTCCTGATCAACAAGTCCGCGGACGGTTCCAGATTCGATCAGTGCTCGGTGGGCGTTGGCGACTGCTGCTTCCGCTTGCGCAAAGTCAGCCGATGGATGGAGTAGAAACTCGAGTCGAAAGACTACTGGTGACTCAGTGGCACGGAAGACTGTCAGCACCGAACTTGCCATGCGCTGATTGGGAACGACAATGACTGCCCGCGAAACCGGGCGGAGCAGCGTCGTCCGCCAGGTGATGTCTTCGACGGTGCCTTCGTATGTGTCGAACTGCACGTAGTCGCCAACCTTGAACTTGCCGGTCAGGAGGATGTAGAGTCCGGCGAAAAAGTTCGTCAGCGTTTCTTGGAGTGCTAAACCAATGACCAGTCCCCCAGCACCGATTGCGGCAACCATCGCTGAAATATTGACCCCCAACGTCGCGAGAATGATGACGAGCGCGATGGTGTAGATTGCGGCGTACGCAATCGAGCGCATGAACGTTGCTGCAAGTGGCGAGGCGCGGTCTTTGTTGATGCTCGCACTCAGTGCCTCACGCACGATGCGGGTTGCAGTAAACGCGGTGATAAGCGTACCGACTGTGATTGCAATGCGCTCTTGCCAGACTGAAGAGAGCCATTCGATTTCCGGCAAAAGCGCAACCACTGCACCACCGACGCCATACCACAGCACCGCAACCTCGAGCACTCGAATGATCCGTGCGGAAAGCAGCATCTGGCGTCGCCGGAGCAAGCGGCGCACCAGTGCCAACAGTTGCCATGCAACCAGCGCAAGACCGAGCGCGATTGCAGCACGAACGAACGGGAACATCACGGTGTAGCCTCAGTGCTTGTGGAATCCAGCGAGCCGGTGCCATCCTCCGACCGCGCCAGCAGTTGCTCGATGAGTTCCACAAGCCGCCGCGAGCCGCCTGCAGGAAGCTGTTCCAGCTCGAGAGCGAACTCCTCAGCTTTGCGTCGGAAGAGTTCATCAATCTCGCGCGGCTTGGGAAGATCATCGAGCGATGCAAGGCCGAAGGTCCGCAGGAATTCATCGGTCGTTCCATAGAGCAGCGGCTTCCCAATCCCGCTGGAGCGGCCGGCGATGCTAAGCAAACCGCGCTCGAGTAAGCTGGCGATGACTTCGCTCGAATTGACTCCACGGATGGCATCTACTTCACCTTTGGTGACCGGTTGCTTGTAGGCGACGATAGCGAGCACTTCGAGCGCAGCACGAGAAAAGCGCCGCTGCTCCCGCCGTTGGAAAAACTCCGCAAGGAGCGCCCCATCCTCCGGAAGCGTTGCGAACTGCCATCCACCGGCGATCGGCACGATACGGTACGGTCGGTCGGTCGCCTCCAGCTCGAGATTGATGTCCGCCACGCGCTCGCGGATGAGCTGAGGGAAGTTTTCATCGGTCGGAGCAACCCCGAATGCCGCGCGGAGCTGCTCGAGCGTCACCGGCGCATCGCTTGCAAAGATGATTGCTTCGAGGATGCGGCATTGACGCTGACGTGAAAGTTCTGCAAACGGCACGTCGAACGGAAGCCTCATGTGTTCTCGGCAGGGAGTGGTACATGTTCAGCTTGATCACCGGCAGATTGATCTGCATGCGGAGCTTCGATGATGATGTCGCTCTCACCCTCGAGCTGCCGAAGCGAGATTGATCCGTTCTTGCACAGTTCGAGCAACGCAAGAAACGTCGCGACGATGTACGGACGGGAGCGACCGCTCACCATTGCACGGAAGCTGCACCGCGGCTGCTCGGCGAGCCTGGCGAGCACGAGCCTTATTTGTTCGCCGACGTCGTACTGCTCGCGTTCAAGCTGAACGAACGTTGGCTGGCTTTGCCCGACATGCCGACTGAGTACCCCGTAGAGTGCTTCGAGCAAATCGAAGAGCGTCGCATTGCGATAGGTCGCCTCTGCTGGCAGCGGTTGCGCTGCAAGCATGCGGCGGTAGTAGATGTAGCGTTGCTGCTCGTAGCGCTCCCCGAGTTCCTCGGCAACATCGCGGTAGCGCGAATACTCGATGAGTTGCTGGACAAGTTCGGTGCGCGGATCCTCGGATGCCGCAGTGCCGTCAGCTGGCTCTGGACGGGGCAGGAGCATCCGGGCTTTGATTTGCATGAGTGTTGCAGCCATCACCAAGAATTCGCCCGCCAACTCTAAGTCGAGAAGCTGCATGAGGCGGATGTACGCCAAGAACTCCTCCGTGATGCGGGCGATCGGAATGTCGTAGATGTCCAGCTCGTCCCGCTTGACAAAGTAGAGCAGCAGTTCGAGCGGACCTTCGAAGTTTGGCAGTCGAACGGTGTACATCCGGGGTTCGCTGAGGCTTGGCTACGTCATGAGCACATCACTGCGTGCGCAACAAAAATACTCGCCGCTGAACGGCGATTCATCACCCATTCAGAAAATCACGTGCAATTTTGTGCGTTCTCTAATGTGCATTCCGCTGGAACGCCCGATGCAGCAAGCACAGACCAACCGACTCTACGAACTCGACGCCGCCAAGTTCATCGCCATGCTGCTGATGATGGTTGGGCATGTACTCGATGCACTTGTGCGTCCATCGGAGCTCGACGTGACCCAACTACCTTGGTCTGCATGGCACTGGTGGCGCGGCATTACTGCTCCCGTGTTTTTGACGATATCGGGAATGCTCTTTGCGTTGACGCTTCGCCGAAATGAACGCGGCAGAGCTGATCGCACCGTGCTCCAGCGACGTGTAATTCGTGCGCTCCAGCTTGCAGCGATTGGGTATTTGCTGGTGTTTCCAGCTCGGCACATCTTCGACTTGCCGTTTGTTGATGAGGCGACGTGGCGTGCATCCGTGCAGGTGAACATTCTGCAACTGGTTAGTGCGAGCTTGCTTTTGCTGGTTATTCTTGCGGTGTTGTTCCCCCGACAGGATGGCTTCCGTCGGGCTGTTCTGATTGGGGGAATTGCCATCGCGGTGGCAACGCCGCTGGTGCATCGCATCGCGTGGTACGAGCATTTGCCATCGCTGCTGGCGGCATACGTCAGCTACGAGGGTGGATCGCTCTTTCCGATTTTCCCGTTCAGTGCCTACATGCTGCTCGGCGCGTGGCTTGGGTGCTGGCTCATGCTCCAGAGCGGCGATCGCATCCGATTGATACGTCAGGTGTGCTTTTTCGGCGGTAGTGCATTGGTGCTCGTCGGCGCACTAGTAGGGATGTGGTTGCCGATCGGCGAGGTAGATCTCTACCGCTATACTCCGATCGGTGTCGGTATTCGTCAGGGAGTTGCCCTCCTGTTCATCGCAACGGTCTCGCTCGCGTTGCCGCTCCTTCGCTCTGTTGAATCCCACCTGGTACTTTTTGGCAAGCAGGCACTTGCAGTGTACGTCCTCCACCTCCTCCTGCTGTTTGGCACGCCGTGGTTCGACAGCATCGGTCGGACGCATTTCAAGATGCTTTCGCTCGGCGAAGGGTTGCTGGCCGCGGCTACCATCGTTATAGCGACGCTCGGGAGTATCCTCGCGTGGCAGCGCGTGCGAAGTGTGGTGACGCAACCGAGCGTTCTGCGGGTGCTCCGCGTTGGAATGGCTGTTGCGCTTGCCTACCTACTGCTTGCGTAAACCTGCCGCTCGAAGGAGATAGAGCCGCTGCAAGGCTATCTTCGTAGCGCAGCAATCTAACCACGTACTCCACTTGATCCGATGGATTCGCCGTTTACCGCTCTGTTCATCGGTGATGTCGTCGGTGGCCGGGCTGTCGCATGCGTGGCTGCGATGCTCGGCGAGCTTCGCCTGCGCTATGGAGCGGATTTGGTCATCGTCAACGCAGAAAATGCATGGGAGGGCAAGGGTCCCAGCAAGCGCGAAGCCGATCAGCTCTTCGCAGCGGGCGCCGATGTCATCACAACCGGCAACCATGTGTGGGAAAATTGGAAGGCGCGCCCGCTGCTGAGCAGCAATCCGCGTGTACTCCGACCGCTGAACTACCCGCCAGGGAATCCTGGCAACGGGACGGTTGTCATCGAGACCCCACGCGGTATGGTGGCAGTGATGCAGCTCCAAGGTCGCGTGTTTATGCCCCCGATTGATTGCCCCTTCCGCGCTGGCTTGCGCGCTGCTGAGCAGCTCCGCCAGCAAACTCCACTCATCGTCGTGGATATGCACGCCGAAGCAACAGCAGAAAAAATCGCACTGGCTCGATACCTGGATGGGAAAGTCACCGCCGTGCTCGGAACTCATACCCACGTCCAAACCAACGATGCGCAGATTCTTCCCAATGGCACAGCGTTTGTGACGGATGTTGGCATGAGCGGTGCGTTCAACTCGGTCATCGGTATGGCAACAGAGGTAGCGCTCCGACGGTTTCTCTCCCAGACGGCGCACAAGTATGAGCTTGCCGAGGGCGATTGGCGCATCAGTGGCGCAGTCGTTACCGCTGATGTCTCGAGCGGGCGCGCGATGCACATTGAAACCTTCTGTGTCCCGTGTCCAGAGCCGCCCAGCACCGCGTAAGAACCCTTGGCCGGCTGCTGTTTCTACGTGCGTGCATCAGCCAACACCGCTTTGGTAGGAGAATCTGCGGTTGGTAGCATAAATGCTCCTGTCGCCGTAGGGGTAAATTGACCATCAGATGCGCAAGCAATTTCCATACACGTGGATTCGGCAGCCACCCTACAACGTCACTGGCGGGCTCGATAGCTACCAGCGCATGCCGATCAAAGCAGAACGGCGGCTGGCCAGCACTGTCGCCGAACTGCTGGCCCAGGTCGAGTCCGATGACCTCGTGGAATAATCGTATCGCTCGAGTGTTGGCTTCCCCTCACAGACTGGGCATCGTCAGGCAGCAACTGCAAAGCTTTTTCTGCGCACGCTACGCTACCGCTCTCCCTTTCCTCTCGGCACGAGCGACCGGCATTCGTGACAGGTGCATTGTATTTTTGCTGTTTGTTTGCCGCGCATCACCGCACCGCGGTGCGTTGATGCATTCGATTGTCCACAACCGATGAGCAAGGTTCTATGGCTGAGCTAACGAAGATCCCCGTTACACTCATTCCTGGCGATGGAATTGGCCCTGAGTGCATCGAGAGTGCGCGCCGGATCATTGACGCAGTTGGGGCAGGAATCGAGTGGGAAATCTGTGACGCTGGCGAAAGCGTCTTCAAACGCGGAATTCCTTCGGGGGTCCCCCGCGAGACGATTGATTCGATTCGGCGGACCCGCTGCGTCCTCAAAGGACCGCTCGGGACACCGGTCGGCTATGGCGAAAAATCTGCGAACGTTACCCTGCGGAAACTCTTCGAAACGTTTGCCAACGTCCGCCCTGTCCGTGAGATGCCAGGTGTCCCGACGCCATACAGCGGACGCGGGATTGACTTGGTCGTCGTCCGCGAAAACGTTGAGGACCTCTACGCAGGCATCGAGCACATGCAAACGCCGAGCGTCGCTCAATGTCTCAAGCTCATCAGCCACAAAGGGAGCGAGAAAGTCACTCGGCTGGCCTTTGAGCTCGCCCGTAGCGAAGGGCGGAAAAGCGTTGCGTGTGCAACGAAGTCGAACATCATGAAGCTCACCGAGGGGATGTTCAAACGCACGTTCGAAGCCGTTGCGAAGGAGTATCCGGACATCCAAGCCTGGCATGTCATCGTTGATAACTGCGCGCACCAGCTCGTCAAGAAGCCGGAGCAATTCGACATCATCGTGACGACGAACATGAACGGGGACATTCTCTCCGACCTTACCAGCGCTCTCATCGGCGGCTTAGGCTTTGCACCGAGCGCTAATCTCGGAAGTGAGGTTGCCATCTTCGAAGCTGTCCACGGTACTGCACCGAAGTACGCTGGCAAGAACCTCATCAACCCAACCGCCGTCATCTTGAGCGGTGTGATGATGCTTCGCTATCTGGGCAAGTTCGATGCTGCTGCAACAATCGAGAACGCATTGCTGGTCACGCTCGAAGAAGGCAAATGCCGCACCGGCGATGTCGTCGGCTACGACAGTGGCCTTGCATGTACGACCACTGAATACACTGAGGCGATTATCGCGAATTTTGGAAAAACGCCACGCACAGCCCCTGTCCGAGAGTACAAGCCGCTGGTGATTCCACGACCATCGCCGGCATTGGCAACGATCCACCCTACGAAGCGGCGCGTTGTTGGGGCTGACATTTTCATCGAGAGCGAGCTGCTGCCTGTGCCGCTTGGACAATCGCTCGAAGCACTTGCTGAAGGGACCGCACTCAAGCTCAAAATGATCTCCAACCGGGGTACGCAGGTCTATCCCGACAAAGGCACACTGACTGACTGCGTGGACCACTACCGCTGCCGCTTCATCGCTCGCGATCCTAACGCAGACTTAACCGACCAAGACATCTACACTCTCTTGCAGAAGGTCGGCGCTGTGCACCGGTGGATGCACATCGAAAAGCTTCCGGAGTTCGATGGCCAGCCAGGTTTTACTAAAGCGCAAGGGGAGGACTGACCCGTACGGTCAGCCCCCACGCCCTCGACGTTGTAATGTCGGCTCTCAAGTTTGAGCCGTGTGATAGCCATTAACTTTATCGGTCTCAACGGGACCATTGGAGCTATCTTGTTTTTTATCTAAAAGCTCCTTCTCGAGTTGTTCAAGCGGTATGAATTCAGTGGCGTGAATTTTCAGCGGCGGTGCAGTATAGTCTGCGAACGCAACGACCTGAACATCAATATCCTGATTGCACAAGTACTCTACGATGAAGTCAAAATCACCGTCTCCGGTGACGAGCACGACCAAATCACCTTTTCGTACTTCATTTTCAACAAGTGCCTTTCCCAGGTGAAACATCATAACTTTATCAATATCACCCTTCGTAGCACCATTTTGATTTTCCCACGGTCGTACGGAGCGGATTCTGAATCCTGCCTCCTTCCACTGAAGACGAGGTACTATGGTCTTTAGACAATCTTTGAAGAACGCCTCAAGACACACAAGCTCCCCCTTCTCCGCTAACCACTCTTTGAATTTGTGTGGGTTGAGCCGATAGGTTGGGTTGCATCCAATATTCTGGGAGTCCACAAATACCAGCACACGTTGCCGGCGAGAATTGCTAGGCTTCATTGTATCATACCATAAATATTGTGAAACAAACAGGTAAAGTCGCGCTTAGTTTTGGCGCGACTTATAGTCCTCTACAAGTTTCTGATCTTCATCTGTTTTTACGACATTGATAAACTTTCCTACAAATAGGAAGTTGTTGATACTGTTTTGGACCATTGCACGTGCGCGGCTGCGTGCCGGTAACGTCGAAGACCATTCGGCCAGGAAGTCACGTGCCTTCTTCACCTCCGAAAACACCATCAGAAGTGAATGATCCAAAAGTGCACTATTGGGAGAGTGCCCGAACAGGTAGTGCTCAAGATCAGAGTGTTCGTAGACCGGACACCCACAATCTTCAACACAACAGTGTCTCCCGTAGAGATCATACCATCGAGAGTGGTGCTGGAGATTTACTGCCCATGGTATCTCCTTAGCACCAAAAAATCGGGACACGTCATAGGTACGGAAACGGACCAGTCGGCGAAGCTGGCCGACAGTGCGAATCACCACACACGGTATCGCGACGATGTACTGTTTGGTACGCATACAAAAACAAAACTACGGTGGAACATAGTGAGCACTGGCTCACAGGGCGAATCTACGGGGATCGCCCTGATTTCGTTTCGGATGAGAAGCTTCTCACCTCCAACGCTCTGCCTTGTGCGAAAAGACAAAACGCACCCACCGTATAATGGTGGGTGCGTTCCTCATTTTCGCTGGTGGTGCGTCGCTCCTTACTTGTCGTCAACGACAGTGAATTCGGCATCTTCAACCCCTGGTGAACTCGAGGGCCCTCCGGATGTGCTGCCGGCGGCATCTCCACCAGTTGCTGCAGATGCACCTGCTGTTTGGTAGAGCGCGGCGCTGGCATCGTTCCAAGCTTTTGTCAGCGCGTCCATCGCCGGACGAATGTCGTTCGGGTTGTTTTTGATCGCGTCCTGGAGACGCTCTTTTGCTTGCACGATGCGCGTGCGGTGTTCAGCAGGAATTTTCTCGCCGAGTTCTTGGAGTTGCTTGTCCGTCTGGTAGACGAGCTGATCGGCTTGGTTGCGGAGTTCGATTTCTTCGCGCCGCTTTTTATCTTCCGCAGCGTGCTCTTGTGCCTCGCGCTTCATGCGTTCGATTTCCTCCTTGCTCAAGCCAGAGGATGCCGTGATGCGGATGTCCTGCTGTTTGCCTGTTGCTTTGTCCCGCGCGGTAACTGTCAGGATACCGTTGGCGTCAATGTCGAAGGTTACCTCGATTTGCGGCACACCACGCGGCGCAGGCGGAATTCCGTCGAGGTGGAAACGTCCGAGCGAACGGTTATCGCGTGCCATCGGGCGCTCGCCTTGGAGGACGTGGATTTCCACCGACGTTTGGTTATCGGTCGCGGTCGAGAAAATTTCCGTCTTGCGCGTTGGGATCGTCGTGTTCGCTGGAATCATCGGTGTCATCACACCACCGAGCGTTTCGATGCCGAGCGTCAGCGGCGTAACGTCGAGCAGCAGAACATCGGTTACTTCACCGGCGAGAACAGCACCTTGAATTGCCGCACCAATTGCGACGACTTCATCGGGGTTGACGTTCTTCGACGGCTCCTTGCCGAAGAAGTTGCGCACCAGTTCTTGGATGCGCGGGATTCGCGTCGAGCCACCGACGAGGATGACCTCGTCAATCTTCTCTGGGGTTAGCTTGGCAGCGTTCAAGGCTTGCTCGCAGGGCTTGAGCGTTTTTTCGAACAGGTCGTTGCAGAGCTGCTCGAACTTGGCGCGTGTGATGGTCATTTGCAGGTGCTTTGGACCGTCCGCCGTTGCGGTGATAAACGGCAGATTGATCTCAGTCTGCAGCATCTGTGAGAGTTCGATTTTTGCTTTTTCGGCAGCTTCGCGCAAGCGCTGAAGCGCCATCGGATCGTTTCGAAGATCAATTCCCTCTTGGCGCTTGAATTCATCGGCGATGTAGTCAATGAGGCGCTGATCGAAGTTGTCGCCGCCTAAGTGGGTATCGCCACTGGTAGATTTGACCTCGAAGACGCCCTCGCCGATTTCGAGAATCGAAATATCGAACGTTCCGCCGCCGAGGTCATAGACCGCAACCGTCATTGTGCGGCCGCGTTTATCGAGCCCGTAGGCAAGCGCTGCCGCTGTCGGCTCATTGATGATGCGGCGGACGTTGAGCCCAGCGATCTCTCCCGCTTCTTTGGTTGCTTGGCGCTGGGCATCGTTGAAGTACGCAGGCACAGTGATCACCGCATCAGTAACTTTTTGCCCGAGGTAGTCCTCGGCGGTTTGCTTCATCTTTTGCAAAATCATCGCCGAGATTTCGGGCGGTGCGTAGAGCCGTCCATCAATTTCAACGCGGACAGTACCGCCATCCGGGCCAGGGACAACTTTGTAGGGGACCATCTTGGCTTCTTCGGTCACTTCGTCCCAGCGGCGTCCCATGAAGCGTTTGATCGAGTAGATCGTGTTCCGCGGATTCGTGATTGCTTGCCGCTTGGCAGCTTGACCGACCAAGCGCTCGCCGGTCTTGGTGAATGCAACCACCGACGGCGTCGTTCGGCTGCCTTCACTGTTGGCGATGACGACCGGCTGGGTGCCTTCCATGACAGCGACGACTGAGTTGGTCGTGCCTAAATCAATGCCAATGATCTTTCCCATCGTGTTCTCTGCGAAAAAAGTTCAACATGCAGCTTTTCGCCACTCAGGAATCGTGCCAGAAGCGCCATGCACGACAGCATGGCAGCGAAAACTTCAAAGATGACAAATCATCGAAGACGTTACCACGCATTCTGGCAGCCGCAGAAGTTGCACCCTGTAGATACTGCACCTGCACGCAGACGACTGTCACAGTGTGTGAATACGGGCAGACTCTCTGCAGAGCCTGCCCGCGTGTGTATCTCCAGGGAGGAAGAAACGTTGCTGTTAGCAGGGACGTTCGACGCTGATTGAGATGCGGCGATTCGCTTTGCGCGCTTCTTCCCGTTCTTGGGGTGTCATATCCTTCCGCTCTTTAATCTTCGGGCGTGTGGTCCCGTATCCGATCGCACCGAGGATTTTGTTTGGCGAAACACCTTGTTCGATCAGCCATTGGCGTACTTTCTTGGCTCGCAACTCGGAGAGCACTTGGTTACGCTTGGGATTGCCTTCTTCAGATGCATGCCCTTCGATTATCACGCCCAGATTGTCGCACTGCTGCATGTACTCGAGGAGCTTCCGCAGACTGGCAAGCGTCGAGGGCTCCTTGAAGTTGAACTCATCGGTATTGACAATGAACAAGATGTCCGGAAAGTCAATCTTGGTGCCAACGATGACACCTGGACAACCAGGTTTGACTTTTGCTTTCTCGGCATCCTCTTTTCTGGCGAGACCTTTCTCGGTCGGGCAGGGATCGACACAATCTGTGATCGTATCACCATCGGTATCAGGGTTGAGTGGGTCAGTTCGCAGCTCTGTAATTTCCTTGCCGTCACTGCACCCGTCACCGTCAGTATCGGGCTTGGTTGGGTTAGTTTTGTAGGTAAGCACTTCATCGCCATCGCTGAGGCCATCACCATCGGTATCGGATTTTGTTGGGTCTGTGTGGTAGGTGTGCACTTCGTCGCCGTCGCTAAGCTTGTCGCCGTCACTATCACTGCTGAGCGGATTAGTTTTGTACACTGCGACTTCCTCGCCGTCGCTAAGTCCGTCGCCGTCACTGTCGGGCTTGAGTGGATCGGTTTTATATGTGCGGACTTCGTCTCCATCGCTAAGTTTATCGTTGTCGGAGTCAGATTTGAGTGGATCGGTCCGGTAGGACCGCAGCTCGTCCCCATCGCGGAGTCCGTCGCTATCGGTATCAGCAACAGTAGGATTGGTGTGGATTCGATTAACTTCTTCACCATCGCTGAGCCCGTCACCATCGCTATCGATTGCGAGTGGGTTCGTGTTGTATTTGCGCACCTCGTCGCCATCGCTGAGCCCATCCGCGTCAGTGTCGGGCTTGAGTGGATCGGTCTTGGTTGTGTTCACTTCGTCGCCATCAATCAAGCCATCACCGTCGGTGTCGGGCTTGAGTGGATCGGTCTTGCGTGCAAGCTCAGAACCATCGGTGAGGCCATCTGCATCGGTGTCGGGGATGGTGAGCTTGGTATGGGTGCGGACGAGTTCTTCGTAGTCATTCAATCCATCGCCATCAGTATCTGCCTTGCGTGGATCGGAGCGCTCGTCGGTTTCTGGTAACTGTGCAATGCGTTCGGCGGTCCATCCGTTGGGGACAACCCGCAGCCCACGGTACTCGAAACCATCAGGCAAACCATCGCCATCGGTGTCGGGGTTGCTCTCGTCGGTGCCGAGGATTCGCTCTTGACCATTGGGGATACCGTCACCATCGAAGTCGGCATTGCCGAAGACGTAGTAGCTCAAGCCAATGCCAATTGTTAGGAAAGCATCCTTCTTATTTGGTGTCGTCCCTGGTGGAGCTTGAAGGAGTTGTCCATTGGCGTCTTTCATGTGTCCAGGGTTGTAGTCATCAAGCCACGAGGTCGAGGTGAAGCGAAACGTTCCGCGTCCGTTGAGGACAAGGTCGTCGGAGAGGTACAACTCGAACCCAATCCCCGTTGGGAATATGACTCCACCATTGAATCCACTGGTTGAGTAGAGCCCTGCAGCTTGGCCGGGCAATACTCCGACTGTACCGTTTGGCCCCAGCCCGCCGCCACCTGCAAGACCGGGGCGTACTTGGAAGTTCATCCATCCAATCCCACCGAAGATGTAAGGATTGAACCGCTGGCTGGGAAGCACGTTCACACAGAGAAGGAGTTCTGGCGAAAAGATGCGAATGTTATTCCGCCCTTCTTCGCCGATCTCTCCTCCGGGAATCCGCGTGCCATTGGGATAGGTGCCCCCCTCGCGGGCGTTCGGACCAGTCCCGTAGTAGTCGGTGTACTTCGCGATCGCGTTATCAACATTGACTCGAAAGCGCGGGTTAGCAATGTTGAATTGTGCTTGGAGGGCAAGCATTGGAACGATATTGTAGCGAACGAATGCATCGCCCCCGAGCCACCAGGAATTGTCACTAAATTCACCAAAGTATTTGGCAAGCCCGGCATTGAAACCAAAGGCAGCACGTCCGCCATCAACTTGGGCGACAAGCCAGGGACTACCCAACACCACAAACAGCAGGAACATCGAAACAGATCCCCACCGGTGGATAACCAAAGTGCCTCCGTGCATAGCGCATCTGAGAATTGTTGTACTTCTCTTCATCCCTCTCGACTACCGCCGAGGGGGAAACAGCATCCACCCACACCGTGCCAAAAATAATCAATGAGCAGCTCCTTCGGTTTCTCCTCCCATCGCTGCGCCTATAATCACCGGAGCGGTGCACCTGGAGCAATGCGTCAATCGCATAGACATGGTTCCAGGATGCCGTACTTTTCATAGCAACAAATGGAGTGCAGTGAAGCACTGATGAGCGGTTTGGCAGCGGGAGGCAGTTGTGGTGTTCATTGGTAGTACGAAGTGGCTGGCGCTGGGCTACTGCACACCGTCGCGAGTAGTACACAGCTCAAGCCTAGGATGTGCGATGTCTTCGCACGTGTTGAGCCATGCCGACCGTAGGACTGCATCCTTCATAGTGCAGATGTCTCCCCTTAGCGACTGCGGACAAACTGCTTGCCTGGCAGTTGGCGGACGATACCACGGAATTCCATCACGAGTAGGGTACTGAGCACCTCCCCAATGCCAATGCCAAGCTGCACAGCGAGCGCATCTGCACTTTGAGGCTCACCGGAGAGAAGCTCCCAGAGTTGCCGTTCCAACGGCGATTGAAATTCCAGCTCCTGCACAGACGATGTTGCCACAGGAGCAACTCCGAGGTCTTCGAGCACCTGAGCCGGGCTTACTGCGATTGCTGCTTTCTGCCGAGCAATCAGGAGATTTGTGCCCTCGCTTGTCGGCGAGGTGATATTCCCTGGTACTGCGTAGAGGTCGCGCGATTGGTCGAGCGCAAAGTGCGCGGTAATGAGCGATCCACCCTCGCGCCTGCTTTCGACAACCAGCACCGCCCGGGCAATCCCACTGATGATGCGGTTCCGCTGGGGAAAATACGCTGGGCGTGCAACAGTGCCCATGGGATATTCACTGATGACTGCCCCTCCAGCATGGACGATACGTTCGGCAAGACGCCGCGCTGCGCTTGGGCTAAGCCGATCCAGCCCCGAACCGATGACTGCATAGGTGATCCCTTTGGCGTCGAGTGTTGCTGTGTGCGCAAATGAATCAATACCGCTTGCTAATCCACTGACGACGATGCACCCTGCCTGCGCAAATTCTCGTGCGAAGCGCTCGGTGCAGAGTCGTCCATACGTGGTACATCGCCGCGTACCAACGATCGCAATCGCCAGCGCATCGGACTGCTGGAGTGCCCCCCAAACGTAGAGCACCATCGGTGGATAGGGAATCTGACGGAGCAAGGCGGGATAATCCTCATCCCAAAACGTGACCGCACGTGCGCCGAATGCTGCGAGTGCAGCAACATGCTCTTGCGCGCGTTCGAGGAGCGCTGCCGAGTTCTGCTGATCGAACAGCTCCTCTTGCCGAATGATGCGTTCGATCCATGGTGGAGGCTCGGCAAGCACATGCTCGAGCGAACGACGGCTCTCGACAGCACGGCGCAAATCCACACCATGAACACCGCGCAGTACGCTCAGGGCAAGAATTTCTTGTCGTGTCCACGAGCCAGGAAGTTCGGTCGCCGTCATGGAGCTACTGCGCGAAGTTCGACGATGCGCTCGGCAGCGGCACGGAGCGTCTCTTCTTGTTTGCAGAATGCAAAACGCACCAGCGATCGCCCCAAGGCTGGGTCATGGTAGAACACCTCAAGCGGAATCGCTGCCACCCCGACCGTCTGAGCCAGCCAGCGACACCACTGGTACCCGCTCATCTCGGGCGCTACTGGCGAAATATCCGCCACGACGTAGTAGGTCCCCTCTGGTGGAAAGACGACGAGCGGCGTTTCCGCAAGTGCCTCAAGCAGGAGTGCGCGGCGAGCGGTGTAGTCTGCGCGAAGGTCGTGGAAGTACGTATCAGGCAATTGCAATCCTTCTGCAACAGCATACTGAAATGGGGTTGCGCTGGCAAACGTCGTAAACTGATGCACACGGCGGATTGCACTAATGAGCGGCTCCGGACCAAGCGCCCACCCACATTTCCAGCCCGTTGCGGCGAATGTTTTGGCAGCGCTCGAGATCGTGATTGTTCGCTGGCTCATTCCTTCGAGTGTTGCAAGTCGGATGTGCGCATGCGGCTCGAAGGTGATGTGCTCGTAAACTTCATCAACGATCGCAAGAAGATCGTGCTCGATACAGATCTGCGCAAGTGCTTGCAGCTCCTCAGCCGAAAAGACATGGCCAGTTGGGTTCTGCGGCGTGTTGACGATAATCGCTCGGGTGCGCTTTGTAAGACGGCTGCGCAATCGCTCTGGATCGAGCCGAAACAGTGGCGGCTCCAACACAACGGGAACTGGAATCGCACGCACCATTCGCACATCGGGGACATAGACGTCGAAGCTCGGCTCGAGAACGATCACTTCGTCGCCTGGTTCGACGACAGCTTGGAGTGCACACCAGAGCGCTTCGCTTGCGCCGCATGTAACGCAGATGTCTGTTTCTGGGTCGAGCTTTTGCCCGTACCAGCGGGCTGCATGGGAAGCGATTGCTTGGCGGAGGACGCGCTCACCGTGGGAGACGGCATACTGGTTATGCCCTTGTTGAATCGCATTGCATGCTGCATCCTGGAGCTGCGGTGGAGGGCCGAAGTCCGGATATCCCTGCCCAAGGTTAATTGCACCGCAGGCATGGGCAAGTGCCGACATCTCCGAAAAAATCGAGCGAGGGAAACTACGTGCAAGCTGAGAACCGTGCATCGTTCGTCTTCTGCTGTGGCTATTTTCACCCGAACACCGACGTACCGCGCGGCGTGCAGAGACTCTGCGTCGCAAAGATAGCGTCGGCTGCACCAGGGTCGGGAACGCCACATCGTACTTTTGCGTTAGTAACAGTAGCATTTTCAAAGCAACATATGCTTGAGCTCTACATCCCAGTTTTTGTGATGATCGCGCTCGGTGTGTTTTTCGGCATCGTCAATATTCTCGTCGCCGAGTACATCGGGCCACGTCGCGCGAACAAAGAGAAGAACTCCACGTATGAATCCGGCATGGAGCCGCTCCGCACTGCACGGGAGCGCTTTTCGGTGAAGTTCTACATGGTCGCGATGCTCTTCATTTTGTTCGACATCGAGATCATCTTCATGTACCCGTGGGCAGTGCAGGTGCGGCAGCTTGGCGCTGTCGGGTTCATCGCGATGGTGCTGTTCATGGTGCTCTTGCTTGCAGGATATGTGTACATCATCAAGAAAGGTGCACTCTCATGGGAGTGATCAATCCAATTGCCAACGGTGGGTTCTTGACAACCACCGTCGAAGCAGCCATCAACTGGGCGCAAGCCAATTCCCTCTGGCCGATGCCGCTGGGTATTTCGTGCTGCGGCATTGAGATGATGGCGTTTGCTGCCTCGCGCTTCGATGTAGCGCGCTTTGGGTCGGAAAAAATGGGCTTTACGCCGCGGCAGTCGGATTTGCTGATCGTCGCAGGAACGGTGACCTACAAGATGGCATGGGTTGTCCGCAAGATTTACGACCAAATGCCTGATCCCAAATGGGTGATCTCGATGGGCGTCTGTGCATCCAGTGGCGGTATGTTCCGTAGCTATTCGGTCGTGCAGGGCATTGACCTCTTTCTGCCCGTGGATGTCTACGTTTCCGGCTGTCCGCCGCGTCCGGAAGCGCTCATCAAAGCGCTGATGACGATCCAGGAGAAAATCAAGCGGACACGCCCAATCTTGATTGATTCCGAGGCCACCCCAGTCGAAGCGATCGAGGTCCAGCGGACACCGAGCGGATTACTTGTTCCAGCAGAGTAGCGCAAGGCGCGATGGGCGGTACCATCATTTACTCAGACAACCTTGATGCTCTCCGCTCGATAGAGACTGGGAGCATCGATCTTATTTACATTGATCCTCCATTCAATACTGGAAAGCAGCAAAAGCGGACGACAATAAAAGTTCATGCTGCCCATGATGGTGAGCGTGTTGGTTTTGGGGACCGCAGGTATCGAGCGACAGTTCTGGGAACAAGAGCGTTCCAGGATGCGTTCGATGATTACCTTGAGTTCCTCCGTCCTCGTCTTGAGGAAGCATACCGGGTCCTCGCACCGCACGGCTCCCTCTATTTCCACATTGATTACCGTTGGGCGCACTACTGTAAGATTCTTCTCGACAGCATTTTCGGGATTGATGCATTCATCAACGAGATTATTTGGGCGTATGACTATGGCGGGCGCTCCAAACGGCGTTGGCCAGCCAAACATGACACCATTTTCTTCTATGCCAAAGACCCCGAACGCTACTATTTCAACGATGAAGCCATTGAGCGGATTCCTTACATGGCTCCTGGACTTGTGGGAGCGGAGAAAGCTGCACGCGGAAAACTTCCAACCGATGTATGGTGGCATACGATTGTTCCAACTAATAGCAAGGAGAAAACCGGGTACCCAACGCAAAAACCACTTGGAATTCTCCGCCGCATTATTGCTGCCTCGTCAAAACCGGGCGATACAGTTTTAGACTTCTTCGCAGGGAGTGGAACGACTGGAATCGCCGCTGCCGAGCTTGGGCGAAACTTCATTCTCGTTGACAACAATCAGGATGCGCTTATCGTTATGGCTCGCCGATTTGCTGGGATTCCAGAAATATCCTGGGTGAACTTTGACCCGGAGCCGCACCGGGGATCTTCATCCCAACAAGTGTTATTCGAACCCTCTTATGCCCAGCCGATCAAGTAATGTTACACCCTACGATGTTCTAGCTCAAATTTCTCGTGAGCTTGAGGGAATGTATGCCGCAGATACCCAGCAATGGCAACACAGTCCATTCCGGTGGCTTGTTGTGGGAATACCCTCCCGAACCGTTGGTAAGATCGGTGAAGAACTCGTCCTGCGCTTCTGCAAGTACTACGGCATTGCTATAGACAAAGCACCTGATAGTGAGGCCGACCTTATCATCAACAATTGCCGAGTCGAGGTGAAATTCTCAACGTTGTGGAGGAATGGGATTTACACATTTCAACAAATTCGCGATCAGAGCTACCAGTACATAGTCGCACTGGGTGTATCACCAGACACTGCACACTGCTGGGTAATCCCAAAGAGTGTTGCATGGAGTAATGCAGCCAAGCAACACGGGGGACAACAAGGGAACGACACCCGCTGGATCCAGATTGACCCTAAGAATCCACCAGCATGGATAGCAGAATATGGAGGAGACTTGAGTTGCGCACTAAAGCTACTCAAGAAGTTATAACCTCTACTACTCGACAATCACAGGCACTGCAGCAGACCCCTTGCTGCTCTCAAGACGCAGAACGTACAGCCCAGGTGACGTCCCCATTGGTAGGGTCAGCGTTACGCGATGAACGCCGCGCTCAAGCTCGAAGGCCCATTGTGTCACCACGCGGCCAAGCACGTCGAAAAGCTGCAGCACCGCTCGTGATGTTGCATCAAGAGCAATGATAACTGCGAATGGTTCCTCGCGTACCATCGGCATCGGGAACGGCCCCTCCAAGCGGGCAAAGCGGAGGTATGGAAGTTGTGGCCCCACCGATCGAACAATGAGCACCTGTTCGAGCGACTCTGGATCGCTTAGACATTGCGACTCAGCATCGAGCCTGACGATGCAGACCGAATCTGAACCTGCCAGAACAACGCCGCACAGTTCAACGTCAACGCTCCCGGCAATTTCCTGCAACGCTTCCAGCTGCCAGAGCGTGTCGCTTTCCCTACGCAAGCTTGCAGCCGACTGCCCAATACGAGCACTCTGCGGATACCATACGGTCGGATTGCTCAAGCGAACCACACATCGAAATACGCAGCTATCGGTTTGCGTAACCATTCGGCGAAAGCAGAGCGTGCTGCCAACCAATCCGCGAGAGGTATCAATCTCTGCACGCGCAGAAAGCACCAGAAGCCAGAAAGAGAACACCAGCAGTACGACAGAGGTCATTTCGTCCCGTGCTTCGGTGAGCGCTTGACCGCAAGTGGCTTGGGGATAATGAACGGAGTGCAGTTGCACTGTTGCTCCACCAGTGGACGTGCTTTCTCGGCTGCTGCGCGGCTAGTGTAGTCTCCTATGGTGACAGCATAGAGCGATGGAGCTTTCTCAATAACCTCTACACGGAGCCGCTGCGCACGAAAACGCTGCGCCTCGTTCTCCGCTGTTTCTTTCGTCGAATAGGCGCCGATCTGGAGCGTGTATCGTTCCTGCGTCGCTGTGTCGCTGGTGCTGCCACGTTCGGAGGATCGCTGCTGGTCGACCACCGCTGGAGCAAGCCCTACGGTCGTGCGCACAATGTCTTGCGCATGGACAAAATACTCCGATAGCGGGAAGCGCTGCTGAAACTCAACCAACGCAGCACGTGCGTTTGCTGTATCGCGGAGCAGTGCGTAGTACTGAACGATGCGCCACTCTGCATCATCAGCCCATTCGGCGGAGGGAAACTCCTTCACGATACGCTTGTACACTTCGACTGCACGCGCACTGTCCGGCTCGACAATCGCACTCAAAAAAAGAACGCCCGGATCGTTTGGGTGTTTCTTGATAAGTGCAGGTATCTCGCGGCGAACATCGTCTGCATGCCCTTGTGCGACAGCGAGAATCTTCGCCTGTATCGCTGAAGATTGCCCGTAGAGTCCAAGCGTTGTGGCAAACGCAATACTGACGGTAGCAAGGAGACGAGCATCCATGGAAGCTTCGGAGTTCTTGGTCCATGTTCTCGATTGTTGGGGAGCGCCGACGCGATACTTTTGTGCACGCGCATGCCGCGCTCTTGTGCATCCGAACACTGCTGCAGTAGCAAAAATGCAGAACCAAGCCCGACTTCCTCTCATCGTCGCCGCAGGCGGGACTGGCGGCGATCTCTTCCCAGTTTTAGCAATCGTTGAACAGTTGAGCCGCATACTCCCGCCGCATGCTGTGCTCGAGCCGGTCTTTGTTGGCAATCGGTCACGCATCGAAGGACGTGTCATTCCCGCGCGTGGGTACCGCTTCGTTCCAATCCCAATGCGTGGGTACTACGGATTGCGCTCGGCTCGGACGTACTCGCTCGCATGGCGGCTGCCAATCTCGATAGCACGCGTTGCACACACCCTCTCCATGGTACAGCCACGTGTGGCACTGCTGGCTGGTACCTATGTAAGTCTCCCTGTTGCAATCGCTGCGCGCTGGGCGAACGTACCCATTGTGCTCGTCGAAATCAATGCCATACCAGGCAAGGTCAATCGAATGGTTGCCCAGTGGGCTGAACGCATCTTCGTGAGCGTTCCTGCGTGTCGGGATGCTTTTCCTTCCTCTGTGCGGGAACGGGTGTTGGTTGTCGGTACACCGATTCGTCCAGAGCTCCGCACACGAATTGATCCCCGTATCGCACGAGGGAGCTTCGGACTTGATCCTGAGCGCCCAGTGCTCCTTGTACTCGGTGGATCACTCGGAGCGCAGTCAATCAACAGCGCTATCGAAGCCATACGCGATCGTATCCTTGCGGCAGGGTGGCAGATCCTCTGGCAAACAGGTGCGAACTATTCTCCACCACTCAACGCTGGGATTGTAGCACGCCCGTTCATCGAGGATATGGCATCGGCGTACGCAGCAGCGGAACTGGTTCTCAGTCGCGCAGGGGGAAGCACTGTCGCTGAGCTTGCAGCGCTCGGAAAAGCAGCAATTCTCGTGCCCTATCCCCATGCAGCCAATCGCGAGCAGCACCATAACGCAAAGGTCCTCGCGCAAACTGGAGGAGCAGTGGTCATCGAGGATGCCTCGCTCGGCGCAGAGCTCTGGCCCGCACTCGAGCTGTTGCTCGGCGATGAGCGCCGGCGTCAATCAATGGCACGTGCTGCGCATTCCCTCGGAGTGCCCGATGCAACCGAGCGTGCTGCAGGCACTCTCGCAGCACTCCTTGTGGGGAATCAGTGATACTTGTGCCCTTCGGGAGGAGTCATCATCCCAGGGTCAGCAACGATGATCTCGCCGTACTGTTGCTCATAGCGCGAGATGTTCTCGCTCAGCGCTGCAAGCAAGAGCTTTGCATGCTGGGGCGTCATGATGATTCGCGCGTGGACACGCGCTTTCGGCACTCCCGGCAACAGCCGCGTAAAGTCAATGACGAACTCCGCCGGTGAATGCGAGATGATTGCTAAGTTCGAGTAGATTCCTTCGGCTTCTTTTTCGCCCAGCTCGATGTTGATTTGCTGCGGCATGGGCTGATCCTGATGCTGTGGCATATGTTCGCTGTCTGGATGGTGATATGGTAGGAATGCATGAACGTTTGCCATGCAATTCCATTGTCAATTGCGGCGGCGCACTTGGTCTGCCCGCTTGTAGGCGCGCTCGGCTTTGTCCACTTGGTTATTGCGGGCGTAGTAGCCACCGAGCAGTTCCCAATAGCGAGCATCGTTGCTGTACTGCGGCTCCATCGCTTCCAACTCAGCGACGATCTGGCGGAGCCGATCTTTATTGCGCGTCGTTTCGTAAATGTTGACGATATGCTCGAGTGCGGTTAGGTCATTGCGATGCTCCGGGAGCTGGCGATAGCGATCGAAATACTCTGCCGCTTTTACCAGCAGTGGGAAGTACCGCTGCTCGTTTTCCTTGTACTTCGGATCGCGTTCCTTCCGCTCGCGCTCTTCCTTCTGAAGTTGTGCAGCACGATTCTTGAGTGCTGCCGCCGCGTTGAAGAGAGCGACGTCGTAGGTTGGGTCGAGCTGGAGGACTTTTTCGTACTCCGCGATGGCATCATCGTATCGTTCCATTTGGAGGTAGACCAGTCCGAGGCTTGCGAGCGTCTGTTTGTTCGTCGGATCGCGCTCGGCACGTTCGGTAAGTTCGCGGAGTGCATCCTGGAGCCGTCCTTGATCGCGATAGATCTGGATGCGGAAATTCTGCACGGTTTCGTCCGTTGGGGTAAGCGTTGCAAGCGGCTCAAGTGCTTGGAGTGCCTTGTCGAAGTCTCGGCGGTTGTAGTAGATCGTTGCCGTCTGGATATATGGTCCAAGCGATAGTGGCGCGTAGCGGAAGCGCTCATCGGCAGACCAAGCCGCAGGAGGATTGACGCGCCACCCTTCGACACGGTATCCTTGCTGTGCTTTCGCGTAACTGGAGATATAGATGGTGTCCGCACCACGTGCAAAGCGGTCCACGATCATCGAATCACCAGTCGTAGTGCGGCTGGGCCTACTGGCTTGGGGTGCGCCGAAGATGTCGATGACTTTATCCCGCGAGATGCCAAGCGCTAATCCAGTACGGCGAGCCAACTGCACCGACGGATCGAGCAATGTGATGTACCGCTGGTAAGATTGGAGCGCACGTGTTGTGTCGCCGCGCAACTCGAAGAGCCGACCCTCGAGGTCATAGTTCTCCGGAGCATCTGGACGCACGCGAATCGCTTTGCTGACTGTCTCGAATGCATGCTCGAGCTCGGCGGTATCTCGGCTCTCGGCGATCCGGTTATAGAGTTCAACGGTAGTGTTATACAGCTCCGCCCACGCAACGTAGTAAATCTGCGGGAGCGCACGGCGACGGTCCTCGCTCAGCCCAGGTTCGGCTGTCTGATAGGCTTTGATCATACCTTCGACGTCGCCGAGCTCTTTCCGCACCGAGCCGAGATCGTACCAAGCCTCGTAATTCTGAGGATTCCGTGCAACTTCACGCTCGAGTAGCACCCGTGCAGAATCCCATTGACCTCGCTGCATCAACTGCCGCGCTTGCGCATGGCCAGGGGTCAGCCGCATCAGACCAGCACACGCTGCCAGCACAAGACAACCAGCAACAACAGCACCCAAAACGGAACGGCTCACACGAATTCTCCAAATGGTGGACATTCAAGGGCACACGAAAATTACGGAACGTATTCTCCAGCGTCAGACCGTAGAACTACGGAAAATCTGTCTCCACAATGGACCACTCGCACTGCGGCCACATCGCCTGTCGTTTCGTAACATTGCACAGCCGTTGTACCCCGCGATCAATCCATGGAAATCGTTGGACCTGATAGTAGCTACGCTGAGCGTGCACGGCATGCAGATGAAGCCGATGCGCTTGCCTCCTTCCGAGAAGAATTTGTGCGCCCGATGCACGATGGGACGCCCTGCGCCTACTTTGCCGGCAATTCGCTCGGTCTGATGCCACGCAGGGCACGTGCAGCACTGGAGGAAGTCCTCACCGACTGGGGCAACCTCGCCGTCGAAGGGCACACGCATGCACGCCGGCCGTGGTACCGCTACCACGAGGACCTTGCCCCATTGCTTGGAGAACTCGTCGGTGCAGGAGTTGATGAAGTGGTGGCAATGAATAGCCTGACGGTGAACCTTCACTTGATGCTGGCAAGTTTCTACCGTCCAGCGGGGCGGCGTCGCAAGATTTTGCTCTTGCCGGGGGAATTCCCAAGTGATCGGTATGCAGCGGAAAGCCACGTTCGCTGGCATGGCCTGGAGCGAAGTGAGTGCATCGTCGAGCTTGACCACTCGCCGCTGCAGCCTCTATCTACAGCGACGATCATCGAAGCCATCGAAGCGTTGGGGGAAGAGTTGGCACTGGTGCACATGAGCGCTGTGCACTACCTGACCGGTCAGTTCTTCGATATCCCAACAATCACAGCGGCTGCTCACCGTGTCGGTGCCTTTGCAGGCTGGGACCTTGCGCATGCGATTGGAAACGTTCCGCTCCAGCTGCACGACTGGGAGGTTGATTATGCCGTCTGGTGCTCATACAAGTACCTCAACTCCGGACCTGGTGGTGTCGGTGGTGCGTTTGTGCATCGTCGGCACGCCCAGAACCCAGCGACGTTGCGACTTGCCGGATGGTGGGGGAACGACCCTGCGACACGTTTTACAATGCCGCAGTGGTTCGAGCCGGTGCCGAGTGCCGACAGTTGGCAACTCAGCAATGCACCAGTGCTGGCGCTGGCAGTCCACCGCGTGGCGCTCGAGCAGTTTCACCGTGCAACGATGGAGCGCCTCCGCCACAAGAGCGTACATCTGACTGGCTTCTTAGAGGAGCTCCTCATCGAAGTGGGGCGAGCCTATCCAGAGCTCGGCATCACGATCGTGACACCGCCTTCGCCCGAGGAGCGGGGAGCACAGCTATCCGTGCGATTTGCGCACTTGAGCCAGGCGATGTATGAGCATTTGCTCACACAAGGCGTGATCGTGGACTTCCGCAAGCCGGACGTTATCCGCATTGCACCGGCGCCGCTCTACACCTCGTTCACCGATGTTGTGCGGCTCGGCCGTGCAATCGAGGAATTTGCGCTCCGCCAGCTCTCACACCGCGAGAGCAGCCGTGTGCCCATTCGGTGAACACGCTCAAACACGCTGGGTGCTCCTTTATACGACAAACACGCTCTGGGAGGCTGAGATTGTCGTCGGGTACCTTCGCTCGCATGGAATCGGTGCAGTGCTCGTGCCGCAGGTAGATACGACGCGCGCGCTTACTGTAGGCGAACTGGCTATTGCGAAAGTGTACGTTCCCTCCGCTCTCTACTTGGAAGCGGCGCATCTGCTCGAAGAGTATCGCCTCCAGCAGTAAGTTCAAGAACATCGTCGAACTATGTAGGCAACGAGCTGCTCGACGAACGTTTTCGAACTGAGGAACGTTGTTCGCCGCAACAAATGTCCCGCTCGCCGCGCATCCCACGGACCTGTGTAACGATCGAGTGCACCCATGGACAAGCTCCAGAGAATCGTTCAACCTTAGTGGTGTGGCTTTCCTCTGCCGCATTGCGGCACATCACCACACACCACAATAACTCGTACCGCAATGTGTGGTAACAGTGCTGCCCTTCGACGCGTGCAGTTGGTGGGTGGTTTAATCCCACGCGTTAGACGATGTAGCCAAACAACGCGTCGAGCACCAGAATTGCTGCCGCGGAAATCGTAAACGCGCGCACTGTGCTCGAGCCAACCCCTTCCGCACCACCGCTTGTCTGCATGCCAACCCAGCATCCAATCAGTGCCGTTGTTCCCCCGAACACAAACGATTTGACAAGACCGATGATAACCTCACCGGTGCGGAAAAACCGCACGATCGAATCGAAGAACATCGCAGCCGAAAACTCGAACTTGAGCGCCGTTAGCACGTAGGCTCCAACCAGAGCCACAACGTTCGAAAACACCGCCAGCACCGGCATCATCGTCAGTGCTGCCAGCACGCGCGGCATCCCCAGGTAGCGGTTCCGGTCGATTGCCATCATCTCGAGAGCATCCAGTTGCTCAGAAACAGCCATCGTCCCGATCTGCGCTGCAATCGCACCACCAACGCGCCCAGCAATCACCAGCGCGGTCAGCACGGGCGTAAGCTCGGTGAACACAACCGTTGCAATCGAACCACCGATGTACGGCCGCGCAATCCCAATGAGGTTGAACTTCGCAAAGAGGTTCGTCGCCTGCAGTGCAGCGATTGCACCGGTGAATGAGCCGACGAGCATCACGAGCGGCAGTGAATCCGCACCAACGAGCGCCATCTGCGCAACAACCAAGTGCCGATCGCGCCCTGCACGCGGGATGTAGCGTACAATACGCCACAGGAGCACAAGAATGCTGCCGAGCTGCTCGAAGAAGGCAAGCGTTACGCGGCCAACCCACGCGATGAAACCAAGCATCGCTCGCTGCCAAGTGGTTAGTACCCCACAAAGCTACGGAGCGACCACACCGCCAGCACCACTGCCGATGCGCCAAGAGAGAGTGTTACAATCCGCCGCACCGCACGATCCCCACGAATCACCGTAATCGCAATCTTGACGAGCGTGTTGGTGAGCATTGCCGCTACAACGACACTTTCGGCAACGGCAAGAGCGACGTTTCCCGCTGCAGTACTACCGCTCATCGCGATGGTGATCGCATCCAGATCAGCCAAACCACTGATCGCACCGAGTGCCAGGAGCCCGCTCCTGCCGAACGCGTCGTTGAGGATCGCTCCAAGCGACGCAATTGCAGCATAGAACCCACCGAACGCGAGCGCAGAGTGGAGCTGGGCAGGATTCCCTGGAAATGCAGGCAATGGTGCATCATCCTCTGGCGATAGTGAAGTCACCCTCCGCACTGCAAGCCATAATGCGCCCAACCCTGCTGCAGCACTCGCCAGCAACACAGGGAACAACTGTGCTAAAAATGCCCGATGGAAGACAGCAGCAAAAAATCCAACGCGGAGGAACATCACACTCGAGGCCAACGCTATCCCGATGCCGTAGAACTGCACCGTCCGAGGATTTGTACGACTCTGTGAGGCAAACGACCACGTCACTGCTGTCGAAGAAACCAAACTCCCGACAATTGCGCTCAGCACAATGCTATGGCGCGCGTGGAGGTACTTTGTGGCAACGTAGCCTGCAACGTTGATTGCGGTCACGAGCGCAACTACCATCCAGATCCGTCGCGGGTTGAGCACACCGTGCGGTCCAAGCGGCATATCCGGCAGCAAGGGCAACACGACCGCTGCCACAACCGCGAACGTCACGATTGCACGGACATCGTTCGGTGTCAGTGTCTCCACCCACCGGTGGAGTTGCACCTTCTGTGAAAGGAGCACCGTTCCGACCACTGCACCCAATAATGCTGGAACCGTATGCCCCGCACCAAGCGCAACTCCGACGACACCGGCAAGGACCAGCGCCAGCTCAGTTGTAATGCCGCGTGTCTTTCCACTGATGTCCGCAGCAACTGCGATGCCTGCGATTGCAATGATTCCTGCACCGGCAATGATTCCACCGAACTGCGTGCTGAGCAGCCCCGCGATGTATCCGATCACGCAGCTCAAGGGGAAGGTCCGTATGCCACCAATTGCCGTATGATGGACACGCTTGGATACCTCACGCTCCATGCCCATGAGCAATCCCAGCGCCAGTGCCAGCGCGAAGTTGATCAGCTGCTGCGTCTCAAAGACAAACTCCATGGTGACCGTTGTTCGTTGAACAGATACTCTGCTGCAGTACGCCTGCCAAGCCAATGCCCATCGCAACGCGAAAAATAATCATCGCCACCACAGCGGAGAGGAGGCAATTTCCACAGCGTGATTCCGTCTTGTGCAGCGCATATCCTCAGTTCCACACCCTTACCGAAGGAGAGCCCAATGGCATTTGATTTCGAGATGATCCGCCGCGTTTATGAGCGACTGCCAGAGCGCGTCGCCGCAGCACGTCGCATCGTCGGCCGCCCAATGACGCTTGCCGAGAAGATACTCTACGCCCACATGGCAGAGTTGCCTTCCTCGCCTCCAGTGCGTGGGAACGACTACATCGAGTTCTACCCCGACCGCGTCGCAATGCAGGATGCAACTGCACAGATGGCGTTGCTGCAGTTCATGAGCGCGGGTATCCCGCGGGTAGCTGTGCCGACAACAGTGCACTGCGACCACTTGATCCGCGCTGAACGCGGTGCAAAAGAGGACCTCCAAACCGCCCTCATCGAAAACGACGAAGTTTTTCAGTTCCTCGCATCGGTCTCAAAAAAGTACGGTATCGGCTTCTGGAAACCGGGCGCAGGGATTATTCACCAGGTGGTGCTCGAAAACTACGCCTTCCCCGGCGGAATGATGATCGGCACCGACTCGCACACACCGAACGCGGGTGGCCTAGGCATGGTGGCAATCGGCGTCGGCGGTGCCGATGCAGTAGACGTTATGGCTGGAATGCCGTGGGAATTACTCATGCCTAAGCACATCGGCGTGCGATTGACCGGACGCATGAGTGGATGGACTGCACCAAAGGATGTGATTCTCAAGCTGGCTGGAATTCTCACGGTCAAAGGTGGGACCGGCGCGATCATCGAGTACTTCGGTGATGGATGCGCAACCATCAGCGCGACGGGCAAAGCAACCATCTGCAACATGGGCGCTGAAGTTGGCGCGACCACTTCAATCTTCCCCTACGACGAGGCAATGGATCGCTACCTGCGCGCGACCGGCCGTTCTGACGTCGCCGATGCAGCACGCCCACTGGCGGAATACCTCCGCCACGATGACGACGTCGAACGCAATCCGGAGAAGTACTTCGACCGCATCATCGAGATTGATCTTTCGACACTCGAGCCGCACATCAACGGACCCTTCACTCCGGACCGTGCAATGCCGATCAGCCAGTTCGTCAAGGAGGTCGAGAAAAACGGCTGGCCTGCTGATCTCCGGGTCGCACTCATCGGTTCGTGCACAAACTCCTCCTACGAGGACATGACGCGCGTAGCTGAAATTGCCGAGTACGCTGCCCAACACGGCTTGAAAGCAAAGTGTGAACTGACGATTACCCCAGGCTCAGAGCAAATCCGCGCCACAATGGAGCGCGATGGCATCCTGGAAAAACTCGAAGCAATTGGTGCAACCGTCCTCGCGAACGCATGCGGCCCGTGCATCGGCCAGTGGAAGCGGCACGACGTCAAAAAAGGCGACAAGAACTCGATCATCACCTCCTTCAACCGCAACTTCAGCGGACGGAACGATGGCAACCCCGACACCCATGCATTCGTCGCCTCTCCCGAAACGGTGCTGGGTTTTGCCTTAGTGGGAGATCTGCGGATTGACTTCACCAAGCAGCCGATCAATGGTTCGGTGCTCAATCCACCGCGTGGAGAGGAACTCCCCCAGCGCGGCTTCGTCCCTGATCCAGAAGGCTACGTGCCCCCTGCCGAAGATGGTTCGCACATCGAAGTCATCATCCGACCAGATTCGCAGCGGCTGCAGAAACTCGAACCCTTCCCACCGCCGCGGAAAGAAGAGTTCCGCGATATGGTACTCCTGCTCAAGGTCAAGGGGAAATGCACAACCGATCACATCTCACCGGCGGGTCCGTGGCTTCGCTTCCGCGGACATTTGGACAACATCTCCAACAACATGTTCACCGGCGCAACCAATGCCTTCAATGGCAAGCTCAACTCAGCAAAGAACGTGTTCACCGGCCAGTACGACGAAGTGCCGAAGGTTGCACGGGATTACAAGGCACGCGGGGTGTCGTGGATCGTTGTCGGCGAAGAAAACTACGGCGAAGGTTCATCGCGTGAGCACGCCGCGATGGAACCGCGGTACTTGGGCGGGAAGGTCATCTTGGTCAAATCGTTCGCCCGCATTCACGAGACGAACCTCAAAAAGCAAGGGATGCTGCCGCTGGTATTCGACAACCCTGCTGATTACGACCGCATCGGCGAAGATGATCGCTTTACGCTCGACATCGAGCAACTTCGACCAGGCGAGCCGCTCGAAATGCTCGTTCGCAAACCCGATGGAAGCGAGCATCGCATTCTCGTGCGGCATTCGATGAATGAGCACCAAATCGAGTGGTTCTGGGCAGGAAGCGCACTCAACCTGATGGCACAGCGACTCCGCGTGCAGACGACATAGCTTTCACACGACGTAAATGGAGGTGCGTGTGCCCCAACGTGTCCTACCAGAGTATCAGCGTCGTACGCAGCTCGCCGAATACGCCCCAGCTCGGGACAAGCTGGATACCGTTGGTGCGCTCGTAGAGTGGCACTTGCACGCCGAGTCGAACGATGAACGGCTCCCACAGCGTCAGTGCAACAGCAGGCAGCAGCTCGATGCGGAACGTCCCCGTTGCGCTGACGAGCGTTTCGCCGATGCGGTCAGGAGACGTCCAGCGCCACCGGCTGAGCAGTAGCGGAACGATCGGCAGATCGAGTGCTGTCGTGCTCAGCGCAAGGAGTGCCTGGACGTCGGTCCCCATCGTTCGGCCATTGACGTTGGTTCCAGGCTTACGAACAAGAATCGAAAGCGCAGCGTTTGCTTCAGGGTCATCGAAACGATAGGCGCAGAATCCCCAGGCGAGTGCATCCCATGTGCTGGTGCCAGGCTGCACGTCGAGCGGCAACTCGACCCCACCGTCAGAGCGCTGGTAGTCTCCCGTCGGAGCTTTCGCTCCAATGCCGAGCGCAACAGTCCACGACGTAAGTGGAGAAGGTGGCACCACAGTGTATTTGACAATACCGAAGGCATCGCTCAAGCCCGCAGCGTGGTAGCGGTATACCGTCCCACTCGCAGAGACCCAGCGCGCTTTGTCTGTCAAGGGAAGTACTACGAGAACGCTCCACTGGCGAAGCGGGGAAAGCTCCAGCTCGAGATTGAGCGAATGTGCCCACGCGCGGCGTTGGTATGGATCGGCAATCGCTTGACTGCCGTTGAGCGTGCGATCCATCGCGGTGTATGCGTAGACAGTAGCTGCAGTCATCGTTCCAACAGGCAGAGATCCCCGTTCAGTCCCACCGAGGAACGTCCCCGTCCCACCACAGCAGCTCTGACTGTAGAGCGCACCACCCACAGCGAGCATGCTCAGAACAGCCAAGAGCACAAGGAGCATCGTCAGAGAACAAAAACCGTGAAGAGCCGTCGGTCTTGGCCACCACGACCGTCGTGCACAGCAACTTCCAGCGTAGCACTCAAACCGCTGCAGCACGGTGCGGGAAGGAACGTCACCTGCGCACCGGAGCCTAGAATATCACCATCGCTGGCGCGCCAAAAGTAACTCAGCTCGTCCCCATCGGGATCACGTGCGTAACAGGTAACCGTTACCGGTTGACCGACAATTGCTGCTCCTGCGACGACGATGCTGTCAATGACGGGTGGATGATTCTCTCCTGAGGCTGTAGGGGAAGGATCCGACGAGCACGAAAGGAACACTGCTCCAGTAACGAATGCCAACAATGCCAAGAGAGAGCGCATAAACATCTTTTCGGAGGTTGTAACTAGGTAAAAATACGTATATTTGTTTGGAATCTCATCATGCATGTTAGTAGCACGAACTCTAATGGAGGTTGCCATGCCATACGTGCCACTTCTCGGACGGGTTCTCTATAGCCTCATCTTTCTGATGAGCGGGTTGAAAGTACATTTTTCCGCACAGGGAGTCCAATATGCTGAGGCAAATGGTGTCCCTGCAGCATCTGTCCTAGTGCCGCTAAGCGGAATTCTTGAAATCCTCGGTGCACTAAGCATTATCATTGGCTATCGCGCCAAGCTCGGTGCGTGGCTACTAGTGCTCTTTCTGGTGCCTGTGACGTTCACAATGCATGCATTCTGGGCGGTCACCGACCCGATGCAGCAGCAAATTCAGCTATCCATGTTCCTGAAGAATCTTGCATTGCTCGGCGGCGCGCTGATCATCGCGTACCACGGCGCTGGACCGATCAGTCTCGACGAGCGCAAGCGTTAGCGTCGTCCAGCGGGCGTCACCGTCCGTTTGCTCTCCATTGTAGCGATCGACAGAATCGCTCAATGGCACACTTTCTGTGTTGACCATATGGTAACATGTATCACAGTAACGTTATTTCCGTTGTATGCGTACGATAGAACAACTTCTGGAAACACTGAGGGCGGAAGCGCAGCAGAACCCTGCATTTCGAAATACAGTGGAACTCCTTCTTGCATTAGGAGAGGAGATTCTCCGCCCATCTGAGCATCAACTGACTACCCCAACACATGATCAGCTTTCCCATCATCCGTCCGTATCGGAGGAGGGGTGTACAAAAAACGAGGCAAGTATTCACGAACCGACACAATCCCCCTCTGATGAAGATTTAGAGCGCCTCATTGCGCATTTCCGTAGTGGTGAAGCGCACGACGCTGCACTCTCCCGGCTGACTGAACGCTCCTGGGCAATCACTGATGACGGTGGAGAAGCAACACTCATCGAACCACCCTTCGACGCTGAGCTCGTAGCAACACGCGCTCGTCTCAAAGCGGAAGTAGCGCGTTGGTGTGCCGACCGCCTCCGGGGCAACATCCCACCCGATGCAGAAGCTCACTACTACCGTAGTGCGATCACACGTGCAAAGGCATTGCCACAGTGTTACCTGTGGATGCTCGACTACCGCGGTCCCATTACAATGCTTGAGTATGTTGCTGATTGCTACGACGCAGTCGCCGAAGTCGCCGAACTTGTGCCCTATATCCCAAAGGAACGTCACCGTCCTGACTGGGCTGATCGACTGCTCGAGCTTGCGGCAACAGCACAATCAGCACTCCACCACGCATTGCGCAATTCCGGTCAAGACGTTCGCCGCTACCCCGATTCTGACCAGGAGGCTCTTGTTGAGTGGCTCAAGTGGTACACGAAGAAATTCCAAAAGTTCATTCCACGCCACATGGAGCTCCGCGATCCTGCCGACTATACACGCTCGGCGGAGCTCATTGCTGAACTGGATAAATTGCGAACTGATCTCCAGAACACCGTGCTTGAGTTCGACGGTGTATCGCTCGAGAGCGGAATCCAGGCACCCAAGCCCATGCCTACCTCAGTGATTGCCAAAAAGCGGCTCCGGACGCTTCGCTACCATGTCGGGCATATCCTGCGTCGGAGCATCGAACCTGAGCACCACTGGCGGAAAATCCGTGAACAAGTCGAGTCACTCGTCGAATCCGGCATTCCCCCGAGTAACGTTGAATTGCGAGACGCGCTCTTGCCAATCATCGAGGAAATGCCCACCAGCGATGACTTTCTCTCCCAGCCTCTCCGACTCGTCCTTCGGGAAATTGACCGATACCTTGCACGGCAAGAATCTTCTGCACGTGTTCACTACGAGGTAAGTGCACCCTCTCCAGAGGTGCTCGCTGTGCGGTCAGCGCTCATCGGCAAAGTAGTTCTGCTCATTGGCGGGGATGAGCGTCCCTATAGTCGCAGTGCCATCGAAAAGGCATTCGGGTTAGCCAAACTCGAGTGGATAGCAACACGTCCGCACGAATCGCTCGATGTATTTCTGCCGTACTTGAAGCGACCTGAAATCGCCCTTGTCCTGCTTGCAATTCGATGGTCGAGTCATAGCTACGGAGAGATTGCGCCCCTGTGCAAAGAGTACGGTAAATCCCTCGTCCGCTTGCCCGGCGGCTACAGCCCCAACCAAATCGCCGCCCAAATCCTTGCACAAGCTGGAACAGCCCTTGGCGTAGATAGCTCCGGCGGCAGGACTTGAACCTGCGACCCTCTGATTAACAGTCAGATGCTCTAACCAACTGAGCTACGCCGGAATCGCGCTGCAAAAATACAACACACGCTCCCACCTCTTGGATGCACCCAGGCAGCGATTGGCCAATTGAGCCGCACAGCGTCGAGTACCGGTTTCTGCAAATTCGCAGCACCTGCAGCATCCCTTATGAACCACAGACCATGCGCAAACGTCTCCTCGATTCGACCTATCGTCCATCGTCGCTGGTAACGCCAGCGTGTACAGAGCTTCCCTCAGGACTGCGCGTCATCACCGATACCGTTCCCTATGCACGGACAGTCGCACTTGGCGTCTGGGTTGAGTGTGGCAGCCGTCACGATACAAGTGCTGGGATTGCGCACATGCTCGAGCACGTCCTCTTTCGCCGCTCCCGGCGGACCAGCGGGATGGCTCGCTCCCGGCGGGTCGAAGAGCTCGGCGCATACCTAAATGCTTCGACCTCGAAAGAACTAACGTGCTACGACGTCCGCGGCCTGGCAGAGCATCTTGAGCAGCTTGTGGATATCCTCTTCGAGCTGGTCTTTGCGCCAGCATTCACTCCGCGCGACGTCGAAAAAGAGCGTGCCATCATCGCTGAAGAGATCCGCTCCTACGAAGATGACCCTGAAGAGGTCGTCTGCGATGCACTCGATGAGCTGCTCTTTGGCTCGCACCCACTGGCACACCCAATCGCAGGAACGCTCGAGAGCATCGCTCAGATTACGGCCAGCGATCTCGAAGTCTTCCACTGCACCTGGTACGTCGGCTCGCGCTGTGCGGTCATCGCCAGCGGACCAATCGAGCATCATGCACTGGTCGAGATCGTCGAGCGCGCACTTGAACGGTGGAGCGTACCCTCCGGCATTCGCCCAATGAGTTCCCCACCACCCCGACGCCGTTCTCCGCAACGGCGGATTCTTGCCCGCACATTCCAACAGGCACATTGTGCGCTCGGAATCCGCGTCGCTGGTGCGCAGCATCCGAGCCGTCATGCGTTGGCGGTGCTCAACGTCCTCTGGGGCGATAGCAGCAGCTGCCGTCTCTACCGCCGTGTGCGTGAACAGCGTGCGTTAGCGTACAACGTGTATTCCACGCTCCAGCTGTGGAGCGATTGCGGCGAGCTAACCATCTATGCCGGCACCCACCCGAACCGCGTCACTGCAACGCTCGACGCAATCACCGACGAAATCGCGCGGCTCGGCACGGCAGCACCGACAGCAGCAGAATTCCGCCGTGCCCAGCAACAGTTGCGCGCTTCTCTGGTGATGAGCACCGAAAGCCTCTCGGCCCGCATGCATGCGCTTGCCAGAATGGTGCTCGAGGAAAAAAGGCTCGAACCGATCGAGGCCGGCATCGAGTCAATCGAAAACACAACACTCGAACAGGTCCAATCGCTGGCTGCGAGCATAAGCGACCCCTCCCAGTGGTCCGTAGTCGTGTGTCAGTAACGCATGCTGGTGCCTAGCGCGTGCGAGGGATCGTTGCATCCGCGCTCCAGAGCAACTTCTGCCGGAGAACGTCGAAGTACGTCGTGTCGGAGCGCTTGATCAGACGCGCCGTCTGCGAGGAGCGGCGAAGGGTACACCGCATCCCCGGCTCGAAGGGAGCAACATACTGCCCATCGGCAACGAGGGAAGCTGCATGACTTTCGGCATCGAGCATGAGCGTGACCTCTGCGCTATCGCCGATGACGAGCGGCCGGAGCGTCAGCATGTGCGGGCAGATCGGCACGATGCAAAGTACCGGTGCTGATGGCGCCACAATTGGTCCGCCGCATGAGAGCGCATACGCCGTCGAACCGGTCGGTGTGGTCACGAGCAATCCATCGGCGCGATAGCGTGCGATGTAGTGCTCGTCCACCCACGCATGGATCGTGATCATCCGCGAGGAATCGCGCTTTTCCAGCGCAAACTCGTTGAGCGCGTAGAGCACGGTCGGGCGTTCGTCCAGCTCGATTGTCGTCTCGACCATTGCCCGATCAACGATGCGGTACCGACCGCTGAGCACGTCATCAATCGTTGTCTCGAGCGCATCGGCGGGAAATTCCGCAAGGAAGCCGAGCTTGCCCAAGTTGACTCCCAACAGCGGCAGATCGCTTTCGGCAAGTTTCCGTGCGCACGCGAGCATCGTGCCATCGCCCCCAAAACACATGACGACGTCGGCAAAGCGTCCGAATTCTTCCAACGGGAGCGCCTCGACCTGCTCGGCGAGCGCAGGCAGCATCCGCGCTTTGACTTCCGGCTCGACGCAGACCTCCGCACCGCGCTTGAGCAGCAGCTCGACTGCTTCCACCACGCGGCGGAGCGCATCGGTCTTCCCCAAGTTCACGTACAGTCCGATTCGGTTCATCCGCGCATGCCCTCCGACGGTTGTGGCGACGAACTTGCTGCATCCCGGACCCGGACGTACGCCAACCGAAGTTCAGCAAGCGAGCCGAGGAGAAAGCGCTCCTCGTCGTCCGAACGTGCGGCTCGTGTACGTTGTTCGAGCAGGTCGAGGAGATCGATCGCAAGTCGCGCGGCGTCCAAATCCTGCCGTGGTTGATTCGACCCAGGTTCAGGCACCTCCCCCAACGCAACAAGCGCTTGCGTCACCAGCAACGCTCCAAGATCGCGTAAGTCCAACGGCCGATTCATTGCTGCTCCCGACGGCGATGAGCAAACATTTCCAACATCCGGTCCGTTACGACAAAGCCACCCACGACGTTGAGTGTACCCAGAACAACTGCAAGAAAACCCAACACCATCGCTGTGGTATTCGACGGAGATGCATGCCCCAACACGATGATTGCGCCGATGAGCACGACGCCATGGATCGCATTTGCGCCTGACATCAGCGGCGTGTGGAGGACCGACGGCACCTTCGAGATTACCTCGATGCCAACGATCACCGACAGAATGAGCACGTACACAAGCTCAATGTTCGCAGCCAAAAATACAAGGAGCGCTTCCATTACAACCGTCGTAGTAGTGACTGTCGGCAGCGAAACTACAACAGCCCACACGTCGAGTGTTGAACCGAGCACCACCCAGCGTGGCACCAAGCGGCAACGCCACCGATGGAACATCTGCACGCTCCTTCCGCGAGAGGATCACCCGCCGAGTGCCTTCTGCACCGATCAGCCTGTGTGCAGCACGCGCTCGGTACATCGCCCAGCAGCAGTATCTTTGCCGCCCATCCGGCATTCCACTCCTCCAGGAGCACTATGCACCGTTTGATTGCAGCACTTGCAGCGTTTGTCTTTTGCTCGCTGTTGGCGTTTGCCGAGCAGATCGAGATTAGCGGTCGCATTCTTGATGCTCGCGGCAATCCGCTTCCTGTCGCACACGCCGAACTTCGCCGCGCAGGACGGCTGGAGCCATTGGTGCAGGTACGCGCAAATCCCGATGGCAGCTTTGCGCTCAGTGCCAGCGGTGAAGGGCTCTTCCTGGTCCGTCTTGCAGGGCTGCACCACCGCTCGATCGATATCCCCGTGGTGGTTGGTTCCGCTGCAGTCCGCGAGCGTCTGACGGTGCAGCTTGCGACCCTCCCATTCCCCGAAACGCGCGATAGCGTCCTGCTCAGCCACCGCGGCGCACTTCCAACGACGACCGAAGGGACGCTGCTCCGAGAACGCAAGGAGGGATACATCCTTGGTGGCCTCCGCCGCGGCGATCACTACCGGATCGTCATCCGCGGTCAAGGGCGCGGAGTGGTCACTGCATCGAGTCGAGATAGCCTCATGCTTGCTCCCGATGGCTATTACGTCGGCATTCTCCGCACCGATAGCCTCGTATTCGATCCAGCCGAATTGCCGCGGCGGAGCGATGCAGGGACCATCACATGCCAATCTGCCCAGTGGCAACAGATTGCCAATGCATACCAAGCGCTGGTGCAGTACCAGCAGGCGTTTGCTGATTCGAGCAATGCAGCGCTGGCACGCGCTGTGCGCACCGGCGGAAGTGCTGGCGATGCTGGCGCAATCCATACATCGCTCGGCGCATGGCGATGGCGTGATACAATCCTCGCACGCCTTGCAACTGCGCGTTCACCGCTGGCAGAGCAGTTCTGGTTGCTCTTCGCGCTCGCATTGCCTGCCGGCGACGGCACCGATGAGCTGCACCGTCGGGCATTGCGTGAGATTCCGCCATCGTCGCCGCTGTGGGCACTCGACCCGCAGCTTGTCTTCCAAGCGCTCGCGCACCGCACCGATGCTGAGCGTCGGCAGTTCCTCGACGCACTCATCGAAACCAATCCCGATACCACCGCCCGTGCAGTCTGCGCATTCACCGAACTTGTCGCTGCCTTCACCGCCCGCGATCGGGAACGTGCGCGGATGCTCTACACTGTCCTGACCAAGCGCTGCCCGACGCATCCATTGGCGAAGACCGCTGAGCGGTATAATCCCGACCGCCGGATCCAGCGTGGTGCCACTCTGCCTGAGTTTCGCCTGCCAGGGAAGCAGCGCGGTACTGCTATTACCCGCGAACGCGTGCTCGGGCAGCCGCTGCTGGTTGCAATCGTGCTCGGCGATTGCCAGCCATGCGCAGAGCGTCTGGCTGAGCTTGCCCAGTGGCGTGATTCGACCAAGCACCCGCTCCGGCTGCTCATCGCAAGCGTTGGCACACCGAGCGGCGAGCTGGCACGCGTGCTCGAACGCATTCCGCACGAGCTTTCTATTGTTTCATCGCCAAGCGCACCGGAGCTTGAGCCATTCGAAGTCGAAGGGTTCCCCACCTTTGTGCTGACGGACGCAACGGGCACTATCCGTGCAACGAATCAGGAACTTCGTTCCTTGCGGACCGATGTCGGACGTTACCTCGATCAACAGCCATGACACGCCAGGACGTCGAAGCATTCTGTGCGGAAACACGTGCCGCACTCGAGGCCATCAACTCCCCGGAAGCACTCGAGCAGTTTCGGCTGACCTACCTCGTCCAGAAAGGGCGTATCCGCCAGATGCTCGACCAACTCCGCCACGTGCCACCAGAGGAAAAGCCCATCATCGGACGGCTCCTCAATGACTTGCGGCGCACCGTCGAAGCAGAGTATGCGGCGCTCGCCGAGCGCTTTCGGCAGGAACGCTCGCGAGCGGACTTCGACCCGACGCTGCCTGGTCGCCCACTGCCGACCGGATCGCTCCATCCCGTTCTTCAAACGCTCGACCGGATGGTGGAGATATTCATTCGCATGGGATTCGCCGTTGCGCATGGCCCGGACGTCGAGGATGATTACCACAACTTCGAAGCGCTCAACTTCCCGCCCGATCATCCTGCACGCGATATGCAGGACACGTTCTTTCTCAAGCGCACTGATCGGAGCGGCAACCCCCTCCTGCTCCGCACGCACACATCACCGGTGCAGATTCGGCTGATGGAATCCATGCAGCCGCCGATTCGCGCGATCATGCCGGGGCGCGTCTATCGCAACGAAGCAATCAGTGCGCGGTCACTGGCAGAATTCCACCAGCTCGAAGGTCTCTGCATTGACGAGCACACAAGCTTTGCTGACCTGAAAGGCACCATGATCGCCTTTGCCGAGCAGATGTACGGCAGCGGCATTCGCTACCGGTTCCGGCCATCGTTCTTTCCCTTCACTGAGCCAAGCGCGGAAATGGACATCGAGTGCTTCCTCTGCAGTGGGAAAGGCTGCCGCGTCTGCAAGTACTCCGGATGGCTCGAAATCGTTGGCTGCGGGATGGTGCATCCGAACGTCCTCCGTGCATGCGGATTAGATCCCGAACGCTGGCAAGGCTATGCCTTCGGGTTTGGAATCGAACGCGTAACGATGCTCCTTGCTGGCATTGACGACATCCGACTGCTCTACGAAAACGACCTTCGGCTCCTCGAGCAGTTTTAGCGCAGCCGCCACTCGGCCTGAAGCGAGAGCTGCCGTGTCGGGCCGAGGTTGCCGATGTACTCGGCGTAGTAGTAGTCGAGTGCATTCCGCACGTTGAATGTAAGCCGAAGCGGAACAGCAACCGGGACATCCCAGAGCAACCGGAGATCGAGCACATGGATTGGCACGCGCGCGTCGCCATCGGGCACCAGTCCTAACTGCACGATGCGTTCGTCAATCCGCTCGACGCGCGAGAGGAACCGATAATCCGCGTTCAGCTGAACCCGGGGAAGCGGTGCAACAATCAGCCGCGTATTCCACTGCACGGTGTGCCGGAAGCGGAGCGTGGCATGCTCGACCAAATCACGCGGTGCCATCAGCGTTGCGCCCGATTCAACGCCGATCGTCTCGCCCCAGAGCCAGCCGCGAACGGTTATCTCGATACCAGGCAGCAACGCACGCGTGATGTTGACAAAGCGAATCTCAGCGGTTGTATCCACCACAAACTGTGGCTCGATGAGGTTCTCCATTCGAGCAACGAATGCCGCTGCATCGAAGGTCCACTCCCGCCCACCGAGTACTGCGGTGTGCAGAACGCCCACCTCTGCGGACCATCCCACTTCCGAGCGGAGCGATGGATTGACCCCGACGGTGAACCCAGCAAAGCGGAGTGCGGCGTAGCGCTCGGTAACAGTAGCAGCCCGGAAGGCGCGTCCGATCGAGGCGCGGAGCGACGTGTGCTCGCTCATGCGGTACGTGAGTCCAAGCTTCGGGCTGAGCTGGAGTCCTGCGCTTGGCTCTGTGCTGACGTTATCGAGCCGCCCCCCGAGCGTTGCGACCAGATTCTCCCGAATGCGATACTCGGCTTGCGCATAGACGCTCGCGATCGCCTGCGTGCGTCGTCCCTGCGTGTAGGGCGACTCGACCGCGTTGAGCACAAGATTGGCCCCACTTGTCACGTTGAGCTGCTCGCTTGCTTGGTAGCTTGCTTGGAGTTCAGCGTTATACTGCGTGGCATCAGCGCTGACGTGGCCGCTCGAATCCGGTGCGACGGTGTTCGTGTACCACGTCCGGAAGATGCTCCCGCGGAGGATGGTAAAGAGCGCTGGACTCCAGATCGTCCGCTGTTCGAGTCCGAGCAGCAGCTTGCGGGAATCAATGCGATCGGTGGTATCGGTTGTCAGTGGCGGCAGAGTCGCATAGGCGAGACTTCGCCAATTGAGCCAATTGGCGCGATCGTCGGAAGCATACTGCGCCACAAGCCGCAGCTGGGCTGCGCTGCTGAGCTCGTAGGTGACTTTCCCGAAGCTGTACCATCGCCGGGAGTCGTTGTAGTCGCGGTAGGATTCATCGCTCCGATAGCCGCCGGCTGCGAGCATCCGCAGTGGACCAAACGCTCCGGAGGTGCTTGCATCGAATGCACCAAGCCGCGGTGGATCGCTCCGGTAGCGCCACGTTTCAAAGCGTGGAAGCGTCCACAGCCCGCCAAGTGCGCGGATGCGCAGCTCCGGCGAGGGCGATTCCTCGCGCGTGAGCACGTTGATGACCCCGCCGAGTGCGCTGGTGCCGTAGAGCGCTGAGCCTGCACCTTTGACGATTTCAATTCGCTCGATGTCCGCAATAGGAAGTGCATCGAAGCTCATGTCGCCATTGTCGGCGCTGAGGACCGGAAAGTTATCCAGCAGCAAGAGCACGCGCGAGCCAAGTCCGTAGGAAAAACCCGACGAACCGCGGATACTCACCTGCGAGCCGGTGACGACAACGCCCGGTACGTACCGCAGAACCTCGTCTAAACGCGTCAGCCCACGCTCAGCAATTGCCTGCGCATCTACCAAACTGACGCTCGTCGAAACTTCCTGGACCGACTGGACGCGCCGCGCTGCCGAGACGACAACCGCTTGCGAAGCGATACTCTCAACGCGCAAACCAATGCGGACGCGCACAGTGTCGCCGCTGCCGAGCGTGATGCGTTGCTCGGCAGGATGATAGCCCACCGCACTGACAAGCACCGTGATATTCCCCGCAGGCACCCGACGCAGAACAAACGAGCCATCGCGGCGTGAGACTGCCCCATGGGGCAGGCCGCGAAGGCGAATCGTCGCACCAACGATGGGATCACCACTCGACTGCTCGACGACGACACCAACGATAGTCCCAAACTGTGCGCGGGCAATGCCGACGGAAAGAACAAGCGCTACAAGCCAACGCAGTACCATAGGCGCCTATCGAAACGGTTGCGGTGGAGGGTTGCGGAAATCAATCGTGATGTCCACATCGAGACGTCGTTCGCCGCGACGGAGCACCACTGCTTTCGGAGTCCAGAGCGAGTCGGAAGCGTACACCCCCACAACGCGCCAGTCTCGGAAGACATTCGGCCCGTACTGTTGAGCGACGGCGATGTACTCCAGCCGAAGAGGCTCCGGCGTTCCCTCGGTAAACGGGATGGAGATTGCATAGTGGGTCGAATCGAGGATGCTTGTGGGTGTAAAGTACGCCTGCCCAGTGAGCACTGCTGCAAGGATGCTCGAATCGCGTGGGATGGTGCGGAAGGCGACCACGCGCAGATCCAGGATGCTATCGCGTGGCGGATAGCTCTCGCGTCCGCCGCGGACCGTCAAGCGACCACTGAGTTCTGCATTCGGTGGGAGCGCAGTCGGATCGAGTCCTCCGTCGCAGTGGCACAGCAGCAGTGCAAACACACAGCCGAGGAGCAGCTTACCGTGGAATCGCATGATCTCGCAGAAGGGTAGTTGCATTCATCCACGTGTCGAAGCGGAGTTCGCCGAAGACGGCGTTGCGTGCTTCGGTATCGGCGAGGAACTCTCGATCCTTCTTGCCGAGTCCGCGTTTGGGCGAGTACTGTTCTGCCAACGTGCAGAGCCGCTCGAAATCCGCGTGATGGAAGAAAAAGCGCATCTCGGCGTAGTCCCGTGCCGAACCGGTGGTCACGAGGAATTCCCAATCGCTCGATTGGAGCAGCAGCAGTTCTCGGAGCGCTTGAGCAAGCAGGCGCTCCAGTGTCGGTGTGCGGTGCTGGGCTGCACACCGTTCGGCAAGCCGCATCCAGCGCCACTCTGCGCGGTAGAGCGCTTCCCACATCCAGTGCACCGACGGTTCTATCCAGACATCGTGGTGGTTGCCGCGTCCCCATGAGCCTTCGGGAAGTCGGACGATCTCGCGGGGGGGCTCCATCTCGATCGCAGCCGACGCTGTCATCGGCCGCGCAATCGGCGAGAGCGCAAGCCCACGGAGGACGTGGTAGAGAAACACTGGACCCTCGAACCACCAGTGTCCGAAGAGTTCCGTGTCGAACGGCAAACAGACTACGCCGCGTCGTCCGGTCGTCCGGCGGTATTCGGCAAGCGAACGTTCGACAAGCTGCGTAAAGTGGAACGCATGGAGTTGCGCCCGCTGATGCGCCCATTCAGGAACGTAGAGCAGCTTGTAGCGCATGTCCGCTTTTGCATCGGTGACGCGCCAGTAGCGGAGTGCACTCGAAAAATGTTTTTTGTGGAAGTCGAGGTAGTTCGGATCGCCGGGGTAGCCCAGCTCGGCGCTCCAGACCTGAAGCGCAATGCCTTGATCGCGGGTGAGAATAATCGCAGTTTCGCTGGCGGTCTCGCGTGTGGAGGCGACGCGGTAGAGTTCCATCGGCGTTCGTGCAAACGGATACTCAGCGCTCGGTACTGGATCGGCGAGCGAGCCATCGGAGAGCACGACCGCCAGTGGCTCAGAACGCCGAATGAGCGGCTCATCGGTGACGAAATACTCCAGCCCAGCGCGCCAGAGAATTTGCTCGATTCCCAGTCGCGGGTGCGGCGTCGAAAAATGCTCGACTGGAAGGTACGTTCGCCACGGATACGCCGGACGGTAGCCACACTCTGGCAGCCAGATGCCGCGCGGTGCCCGGCCGAAATGCTTGCGGTAGCTGTCGCATGCAACCTGGATTTGGAGCGCTACCGATTCATCGCTTCCCAGAAGCGGCAAGTAGCCATGCGTGGCAGCACATGTCATCACCTCGAGTGCGCCGCGCTCCTGCAGTTGCCGTAGTGCACCGACGATCGAACGGTTGTACCGCTCGGCGAAGTCGCTCAACCGCGCAGTGTAGAACTGCTGCCACATCCGCGCAAGGGTCTGGTAGTGCGGGTTTGGCTCGGTGCGCTGGAAGTAGATCTCGTCGGCCTTGGCAAGTTCGATGTGGTGCGCGCAGTAGTGCTCGAACAGCTCGGCAAAATCCGGATGCTCCAACTGCTCGCAGAGGACCGGGGAGATGTCCACGGTAAGCGGTGCTCGATAGCCTTCGCGGGAGAGTCGTTCGAGGACGTTCAGCAGTGGGATGTAGCACTCGGCTGCTGCTTCGCAGAGCCACTCTGCGCCATGCGGCCAGGTACCATGGTGGAGGACGTAGGGCAAATGCGTGTGCAAAATCAAAACGACCGCACCGTGCTGCATCGCGCGTTGCATTGGTAAGCGATGGAGCCGAAAATACGCTATCAATCTCGCCAGGCAGAGTATCTTTGCATGCGTGCAGCACGATCGCAGCCCACAGGGCATGTCCCATCACCTTCCGTGCACACCGCCCGATGGAACCGCTCAACCGCACGATTTTGGTCATTGACGACGATCGCCTCGTCGGCGAGGCAATTGTCCATGCGCTGTCGGGGAACTACGCCAGCGTGGTCCACATCCCCGATCCCCAGCGCGCACTCGAAGAGTTCGAAAGCATCGCGCCGGATGTGGTGCTGCTGGACATCTACTTAGGCAAACTCAACGGTATCGAGCTGCTCGAACATCTCCGCCGCGAGGGCGTCAAGGTCCCCGTGATCGTGATGGCCGGCTTCGGGGACATCAAAACCGCGATCCGCGCAATGAAGGCTGGCGCTGAAGACTTCATCGCAAAGCCAGTGGACTTAGAGCAGCTCGACGTTGTGATTGCGCGCGCGCTCCAGCACGACGCGATGCGACGGCAGGTGGAAGTCCTCGAAAGCCAGCTGGCACTTTACACGACCAGTAACATCATCGGCTCGAGCGATGCGCTCCGAAAGGCGCTCGAAATTGCGAGCATCATCGCGAAAGCGCCCGATACGACAGCGCTCATTCTCGGCGAATCCGGCACGGGAAAAGAAGTCATCGCACGCTTCATCCACCAGCAATCGGCACGTGCAAAAGGGCCATTTGTAACGGTCAACTGCGGCGCAATTCCGCGCGAACTCGCCGAAAGCGAGCTATTCGGCTATGAACGTGGTGCCTTCACCGGCGCAACCGACAAAGTCCGCCAAGGTCGCTTCGAACAAGCGCACCGCGGTACCATTCTACTCGACGAGGTCGGCGAACTCAGTCCCGAAATGCAAGTCAAGCTGCTCCGTGTGCTCCAGGAGCGGCGCTTCTACCGCCTCGGCGGCTCCAAAGAAATCACCGTGGATGTCCGCGTCATCGCTGCAACAAATCGCGACTTAGAAAAGCTCGTCGAAGAAGGCAAATTCCGTGAGGATCTCTACTATCGTCTCAACGTCGCGACGATCTACTTACCGCCACTCCGCGAACGCAAAGAGGACATCCCACTCCTTGCTGCTGCTTTCATCAAGGAGTTCAACACCAAGTTCGGCAAAGCCGTCGAGGGCTTCGAACCGCAAGCTGCCGAGCTTCTGCTCCAGTACCACTGGAAAGGGAACGTCCGCGAGTTGCGGAACGTCATTGAGCGCGTTGTGCTTCTCAGCAGTGGGCCGCTCATTACGCGTGATCAACTGGCATTTCTGCGGATGGACACACCACCACCGACCAAAGGCGTTGCCATCCGCCCGAGTCTTGCGCCGGGTGAGTACCACCTGGCATTGTCCGATCGTGGTGCACCGTTCGATTCGATCGTCCGTGAGCTCCTTGCCCAAGCGCTGGCACTCGGTGGAGGCGACCATACGGCTGCGGCTCGGTTGCTTAGCCTAGAGCCAGCGCGCTTTGAAACGTTGCTCTCATCCTACGACCTTGCCGAACCACAGACGCAAGGTGCCAGCTCGAAACGTTCCGTTCGACCAAGCAATGCTCGGCAAAAGAAAACCCCCGCCAAGCGCTGACACCCGCGCACGTAGCAATCCTCGCATCGTTCACCGATGACGACACTGGAAACTACTGACTATGGCCAGTAGCCCACGTCCTCCGCTTGCTGAGCGAATGCGCCCACGCCGTTGGAGCGAGCTTGTCGGCCAGCAGGAGCTTGTCGGCCCTGGCGGCATCCTGACGCAGATGCTTCGCAGTGGCAGCATCGCCTCGATGATCCTCTGGGGACCTCCGGGCGTGGGCAAAACAACAATCGCTCGGCTGCTTTCGGAAGAGAGCCACCGCCAGTTCTACCGCATCGCCGCGACCACCAGCGGTGTCGGCGAGGTCCGACAAATCCTTGCGGAGGCTGAGCGTGGACTCTTCTCGAGTGCAGGTGCACCGATTGTGTTCATTGATGAAATCCATCGCTTCAACAAAGCCCAGCAGGACGCACTGCTCGATGCTGTCGAGCGCGGAACCATCATTCTCATCGGCGCAACGACGGAGAACCCATCGTTCGAAATCGTCCCGCCGCTCCTGTCCCGCGTCCAGGTCTTCACGCTCAAGCATCTTCGCCGCGATGAGCTTCTGGCGTTGCTCAAGCGCGCAATAACGACCGACGACGTTCTCCGCACGCGAACGATCGTGCTCGAGCAAACCGATGCCCTGCTTGCCTACAGCGGCGGCGATGCACGCAAGCTCCTCAACGCACTCGAAGCTATCGTCGAGCAACACCCAGACAATCCGCTCACGATCACCGATGCACTGGTGCGGAGCCTGCTTCAGCAGCGCACCCTCTACGACAAGCATGGCGAGATGCACTACGATGTTGCCAGTGCGCTCATCAAATCCATCCGCGGTTCCGATCCTGACGCTGCAGCGTATTGGCTGGCAGTGATGCTCGACGGCGGCGAAGACCCGCTCTTCATCGCGCGGCGGCTTGTGATTGCTGCAGCCGAGGATATTGGCCTTGCCAACCCCAATGCACTCCCGATTGCAGTTGCATGCTTCGAGGCTGCCGAACGCATCGGCATGCCCGAAGCACGTATTGTTCTTGCGGAAACGGCGATTTACTTGGCGCTTTCTCCCAAAAGCAATACAGCGTACATGGCGATCGAACGTGCGCTCGACCACATCCGCCACCATGGCGCTAGCGCAGTGCCACTCCATCTCCGGAATGCCCCTACACCGCTCATGAGCGAGCTTGGCTACGCGCAGGGTTATCGCTACCCCCATGCATTCCCCGGTCACTGGGTTGAGCAGCAGTACCTTCCCGATGGTCTCGAAAACGTGCGTTTCTACTTGCCCAGCACCAGTGGGCTCGAACCTACTCTCGGCGCCTGGAAATCTGGACCAATCGAGCCGGATACACCCGATTCACCACCGCACCAGCCGTAGCCGCGCAAGGGAATGTCCGCTCCGAACAAAGACTACGTACGTACCACGAGCGATGCCCTGCAAATCCAACCGCACTTGCGTGCGCGAGCTACTCCCATCGAACGTCCAGCTCTGGAGCACCAACCGACCGTAGAGGTCGTAGAGTTCGATGGATGAAGGCAGCGTGCTCTCGATGCGGACGAGCACTTCATCCTCAGCAGGATTCGGCTCGAGTGTGACCCATGCACCTGCGGGCTCATCGGTAACGCTCACGATTGCGTTGTACTCTCGACTTTCCGCCGAGCAGCCGTTCGCATCAGTGATGCGAACTCCGTACTGCCCACTTTCGGTGATCTCGAGCGCTTGGTCGGTTGCGCCAGCAATTGGCACGCCATCGCGGTACCATTGGTACTGCACACCATCTACGCTGCAGCGCAAGCGATTACCTTCGCGGATGATCTCCGGCGTTGGCGGGGGATCGAAAAACCGAACACGCACTGGAAGGGATGAGCCGCTGCACCCTGCCGCAGTCACAACGCTGACGACGTATTCACCCGGCTCAGTGACGGCGATTCGGCGGGTCGAGTCGCCCGTATTCCACGCGTACGTGGTATAGCCAGGGCCTGCATCGAGCTCGATCGTATCGCCGGCGCACGCCTCGAAGCGGCCGGTGCTCGACGTCACACTAGGACGAACGACGGAGTCTCGTCTGATTCTAACGGTATCGCTTGTATTGCTACACCCTCGCGCTGTGGTACATGTGCACCAGTACTGACCAGGCTGGCTGACCGTGATTGTGCGCGTGGTCTGGCCGGTGTTCCAGCGGTACTGAGCGAACTCTTCGCCTGCATCGAGCGTTGTGGTCTCGTTGCCGCACAGCGTGGTGGAGCCTTGCACCGTCAGTCGAGGGATAGGTTTGGGGAATACCGCAACGACGAACGGATCCGATTGAATACGGCATCCGTTGGTGTCGATGACGAGCACAGCGTAGGTACCGCTGGTGCGAATGACGCGCCGATTTCCTTGAGCACTGCTCCCATCGAGCCAGAAGAATGCTGCCCCTGGCGAGGACGTCGCCAGCAGAACGACGCTATCGCCCTCGCAGAAGCTCAATGTGCCGAACACTTGCATCGTCAGCGGTGGCTTCGGCCATCGAACTAATCGGATTGTGTCGGAAAGGCGCCAGCAGCCATTGGCATCGGTGACGGTAACCAGGTAGTTCCCCCCAGAGCGGACGGTGATCTGCTGCGAAGTGGCACCAGTGCTCCACTGGTAGGTTGCGTAGCCACTCGGCGCTTGGAGCACAACGGAGTCACCTTCGCAGAACGGATTGCGTCCCGTGATGGAAACCGAGGGCACCGGAGGTCGCGCCAGAATCGAGCACTGTACAACCGCAGAGGCTGTCGAACAGCCGGCTCCGCTGGTGACGAGCACCTGCAAGGAATATGTGCCCACTGCACGGAGGATAATGCGCTGCGTCGTATCGCCGGTGTTCCACTGGTAGCGCGCGATGCCATTGCCACTTGCAGTGGCAACGATCGAGTCGCCCTCGCAGACGTGCTGTGCTGAAAGGGAAACTGTTACGCTCGGTCGCGGGTTGACCGTGACGGTCACTTGCGTAGAGTCCACAAGCGTCCCGCTGGCGACGACAAGCCGCACGGTGAACTGCCCTGGGTTGGGGAACGTTACCGTCAGTGCTGAATCGGTTGCAGTCGCGGGGCTGCCACCACTGATGGTCCACTGCCGCGTGGCAACCTGCCCGCTGGAGGCATCAGCCAAGCGCACCGTATCCCCGGCGCATAGTGTCGTGCGCGAAGCCCAGATTGCTGCCGTGAGCGTTTGATTGAGCAGTGTCCCTTGCCAGATGCCGCGACCGTACGTTGCTGCGTAGATGCGATTTGTGGCAGTATCGAGTTCGAGATCGCGGACGATGACGTTCGGAAGGCCGTCGTCCCACATCGTCCACTGCGCGGCAGCGGGTGTGCGGAGGTAAACGCCAATGTCGGTGCCGACGTACGCATTGCCATTGCGCGGATCGAGCGCGATGCAGTTGACAGGAACGTTCGGCAGTCCGCTGCTGAGGTTTGTCCAGGTCGAGCCGCCATCGGTTGAGCGGAATACTTTTTGCCCACTTGCCCAGTTGCTGCACGTTGCCCAGAGCACAGCAGGATTACTTGGATCAATCGCCACGTTGCTGACGCTTGCAGGCAAACCGCCGGCGATACTTGTCCAGTTTGTGCCACCATCGGTAGTGCGGAACATGGTCGAGCTTGTACCGACGACGATGACATCGGTGTTCGACGGTGCAACGGCAAGGTATCTTGCGCGAGCATTTGTCGCCAGCGGTGCTCCAAGCGAGGTCCAGTTCGACCCGCGATTTGTCGAGCGATAGACCGTTCGATATGCCACGTAGAGGAGCTGTGGGTTCGATGGATGCATCACGAAAGGCGTCACCCACGCGCCGTTACCGCTTTCGTTCGAGGGTGCTATTGCAGACCACGACGACCCGCTATTGGTCGAACGGTAGAACGAGCCGTAGTAAATCGAGCAGTACATCGTCGAGGGCGTCACCCAATCAATGGCATTCTCCATGCCATCGCCGCCATAGACTTGCGCCCAGCTGCCGCTACTGGTGCGGCGGTTAGTTCCGTTATCTTGCGTTCCTGCAAGGATAACAGGAGTAGAGCTGCCCCGGTGGTGGCTCATGCGGTACACCTGCAAGATGGCAAGCCCGCTGCTGAGGTCCTGCCACGAGCTCCCTGCGTTTGTCGTGCGGAAGACTCCTCCATCGTTGCCGACCCAGAGCTCGGTCGTTCCAGGCCGGAAGAGCATCGTGTGCTGATCTGCATGGACGTATGGGATCGTCTGCGAAGAAGACCAGTAACTGACAATCGTCCAACCTTGGCCTGCGTTGTCCGATCGCCAGACGTTGATGCCGCCGGCAAAGAGCATCAGCGAATCTTGGGGATGCACCGCCAAACAGAGGTCATACCAGCCTTGGCCGCCCGTGCTTGTACCGCTGGTGTTGCTTCCCAAAATGTTCGGCGTGGCGGATTGTTGGGACCACGTCGAGCCAGTATCCAAGCTCATGTAGAGCCCGTAGAAGCCGCTGTTTGAGCTACTCGAACAAAGCGCATAGACACGGCGTGGCGCCGTCGGTGCCAATGCCAGCGCGATGCGGTTGACGCTGGTGCTCGACCAGACGCTCGACCACGAAACCCCACCATCGAGCGAGCGGAGAATTGCTGCGCCGCCCGACTGGGAATACGTCGAGGCAAAGACAATCGCCGGATTGGTCGGATGGAGCCGTAGCTCCATCGTGTAGCTCGTCGTCCGTTGGGACCAGGTCTGCCCTCCATCGGTTGAGCGCCAAATGCCATTGCTGGTGGCTGCAAGCAACGTTGAGGTGCTTCCGGGGAAGATGACAATGTCGCAGACGACACGATTCTGTGGTGTCGTCCAATTGAGTCCGGTTGCATTCCACGTTGCACCGCCATCGGTGCTCTTGAGAATCCCAACGCCGTAGGTATCGCGTGCATCGCGGTCGCCCGTGCCGATGTAGATCACTTGCGGATTCGATGGGTCAATCGTAATTGCGCTGACACCGAGCGTAGCGAGAGTGTCGGTGGAACTTGACCAGGACGAGCCACCATCGGTGCTCTTCCAGAGACCGCCGCTCGGTGCTCCAACGAAGACGATATTGCTGTTGGTCGGGTGGAACGCGATGCAATTGATGCGTCCAGCACCGCCATTAGTGGGGATGCTGATAGGGCCAAGGTGCGTAAAGTTCGCCGAGGATTGCTGCCGTGCGCCTTTCTGCTGCTTCCGTTGGCGTTGCTGCGCGATCTTAGCGGAGAGCTCCTGCCAGAGGATCTCGCCGCTGGGGAAGCTGCCATCGGGCATGAGTCGAAGCTGCCAAAAGTCTGCCCACCGTCCAAAGTGAACGCCATCTTCCTCGCCTTCCTCGCGCTCGTCTTCTTCGACTGAGAGACGTTCCTTCCGTTGGCGCTCGAAGGCGCGTTCGATCTCGTCGTAGCGTGCATTCGGATCACGCAGAAGTTCGTGCCACTGGGGCTGCTGCGCGCCGAGCACCACCCCACAGGTAAGCAGCAGGACTACGCGGTGCCAGGCCATCGCTGTGCTCCTGGGATTGCTGTACTTTGAGGGAAATTACGAACAAATTGTTTGCAAACAATCGGTGCCGCGAACACCAACGAAACGTTGCTTCTCCCTTCCTCCAGCGAAAGTGGTGCCAGTGCCGTTGCGCTCCCTCAGCAGGGCATGCTCCGAGTGCCCGCTGACGTGATGCGAGCCACCGGTAGCACTCGGAAGGGGGATAGTTCTCTCTAGCAACATGCCGGCAGTGGCACGGTGTCAACGTTTGACGGTAAAGTAGTTTTGCTGGCCTGTGCTGGATAGTGCGTTTTTCAAACTCAGGTTATGGCTTCTGACCAAACAACCCTGCATCAGCGGACGAGCGCTGCCGGCGCCCTCGTTGCGATGGGCATTGTCTTCGGTGACATCGGTACTTCACCGCTCTACACCATCAGTGCCATTGTGGGCAGGCGGACCGTTGACGAGCTACTCGCGTACGGTGCACTCTCAGCGGTCTTCTGGACGCTGACGTTTCTGACGACGCTCAAGTACGTGGTCATCACCCTCCGCGCGGACAACCGTGGGGAAGGCGGTATTCTTGCGCTCTACGCTCTGGTGCGCCGACGGGCGCGGTGGCTGGTGTTTCCGGCAATCATTGGTGCAGCCTCGCTCTTTGCCGATGGGCTGATAACACCGGCGATTTCGGTTTCCTCAGCAATTGAGGGGCTGCAAATCCTCTCGCCGGAGATTCCAACAGTACCCCTAGTCATCGGGATACTGGTTGCGCTGTTCTCCGTTCAGCAGTTCGGGACAGAAAAAGTCGGGCGTGCATTCGGCCCGATCATGCTGGTGTGGTTCCTCTTCATCGGCGTCATTGGCGGGCTCCAGGCGCTCGACCACCCTGAGATCTTTGCAGCGCTCGATCCACGCTACGCAGTCTGGCTCATCACAGAACATCCCGACGGGTTCTGGATTCTCGGTGGTGTCTTCCTCTGCACGACGGGCGCAGAAGCGCTCTACAGTGACCTCGGCCACTGCGGTCGGGGTAACATTCGGCTCAGCTGGGCGCTCGTCAAGCTATGCCTGCTGCTCTCCTATGCCGGCCAGTGCGCGTGGATGCTCGAACATCTCGGTGCGCCGCTCTCAGCACGGCCATTCTACGCGATCGTTCCTGCTCCGATTCTCCCCCTGGCGATCGTGATCGCAACGGTAGCGACGATCATCGCCAGCCAAGCGCTCATCAGTGGTTCGTACACGCTCGTCAATGAAGCAATGCAGCTCGGCCTGTGGTTCCGGACGAAAGTCAAGTACCCAACAGTCATTCGGGGTCAACTCTACATCCCTCGGATCAATTGGGCGCTCATGGTCGGCTGCATTGCCGTCGTACTCTACTTCCGCAATTCGACGCACATGGAAGCAGCCTACGGGTTGGCGATCACACTGACGATGATCATGACAAGTGCCCTTGTGGCACAGTACCTCCGACAGCAAGGCGTTGCATTGCCGCTGGTGGGAGCGATCGTCTTACTCTTTGCGGCAATCGAGCTGTCGTTCTTGGTTTCAAACCTTGCGAAGCTCTTCGAAGGCGGATGGTTCACAATGGCGGTCGGCAGCAGCATTGCCGCAGTGATGTTCGTCGTCTTCCGCTCGAAAGAAATTCGCTCGCAACTGACCGAGATGGTTCCGCTCGATGTGTTCGTTCCCGTCCTGGAACAGCTCAGTCGCGACGAGAGCATCCCGAAGTTTGCAACGCACCTAGTGTACCTGACTGCATCGAGCGATCCGCGCCAAGTTGAGCAAATCGCCATTGATTCGATTATTCGCCGCAGTCCAAAGCGTGCGAGCATCTATTGGTTTGTCAACGTGCACACAGTGGACGAGCCGTACCGCATGACGTACAACGTCGAGATTCTCGATCGCTTGCGGCGGTCCGGTCCATCGGACGTTGACGTAGTCTTTGTGCGCTTCAATCTCGGTTTCCGAATCGAACCACGCCTGAATATCATGTTCCGCCACGTCGTCGAAGAGATGGTTCGCCGTAAGGAGATCGACATCGCCAGCCGGTATCGGTCGCTGGAGCGCCTCAACCAAACGGGGGATTTCCGCTTTGTGATTTTCCAGCGTTTCCTTTCCTACGACAACGAGCTGCCCCCCCGCGAACGCTTGGTGCTCAATGCGTACTACTTCCTTGCGCACCGCTTAGCGGCCAGCGCTGAGGAATACTACGGCCTCGATACGAGCAACGTCGTCGTCGAAAAAGTGCCGCTGGTGGTCATGCCCCCGCGGCGATTGCCGCTCATGCGGGAAGAGGGGCCGCTGGCCAATAGCGAATACCCGCTGGAATCAACGACAGCATCGAACCGATGAGCGCTCCCATCCGCATCGGCGTTTTCGATTCGGGTGTTGGCGGCTTGAGTGTGCTGCGGCACTTGATCACGGAACTGCCGCACGTGCAGTACATCTACGTCGGCGACACAGCCCGTGTCCCATACGGCAACAAGTCGGTTGCCACCATTGCGCACTACGCCGCGCAGAGCGCGACGTTCCTCCGCTCGAAAGGGGTGGATATGATCGTCGTCGCGTGCAATACCGTTTCTGCAGCAGCGCTCGACATTGTCGAAGCGATTGCGGAAGTCCCTGTTGTCGGGATGATCCAACCTGCCGCACGCGCTGCACTCGAGCGCTCCCCGTCTAAGCGCATTGGAGTCATCGGCACCAGAGCAACGATCGAAAGCGATGCCTATGCGCTTGCACTCTATGCGCACGGTGGAACAGAGAACGTTACGGTCGTCCAGCATGCGTGTCCGCTTCTGGTTGCACTGGCCGAAGAAGGCTGGTTGGCACATCCGGCAACACTGGCGATCATCGAGGAATACCTCCGTCCATTACTCGACCAAGCAGTGGACACAATCATCCTCGGATGTACGCACTTCCCCTTGCTTGCCGAAGCAATCGAGCAGGTTGCACCGGTTGCGTTGATTGACCCTGGCTATTGGGCAACGCGCCATGTCAAACGCCTGCTCGGGGAGCAGTCGCTCCCGCAGCAGCGCTCGCCCCGGACGGCACGAGTCGAGTACTACGTCACTGATGTTCCAACCAACTTCGCGGCTGTTGCCCGGCAATTCCTCGGCTTCGAGATTGGCCAGCCGCACCGCCTCTCGCTCGAAGAGATCGTCCCCATCTCCGCAGAGTAAACAGATGCAGATTCACCAATTCGAATCCGGCTTGCATGGGCGCGTTGCACTCATCACTGGCGCAGCCGTCGGCAACGGCAGCGCGTTCTGCGAGCGCCTGGCAGAAGAAGGCGCCTCTATTGCAATCGTGGACATCGCGGACGCCAGTGCCACCGTAACTGCGGTGCGCCAGATTACTGACCGGGTCGTTGCCTACCGCGGCGATTTGACGATGCCCGAAACGGTCCGCCAGATTGTCGGGCAGGTCGTTGCGGATTTCGGACGCATTGATGTGCTCGTCCATAACGTCGGCCTTTACGAAGAAGAACCGTTCGAGCTCCTGACGTTCGAGCAGTGGAAGCGTATGCTGACGGTGTGTCTGGACTCGCTCTTTCTGGTCACGCATGCGGTCGTTCCGATCATGAAGCGGAACACATTCGGACGGATAATCGCACTCAGTTCCGATACCGTCTGGCTGGGAACGCCGTACTTGGTGCACTACGTGACTGCCAAAAGCGCAATCATCGGTTTTGTGCGATCGCTGGCAGCAGAAGTCGGGCAGTACGGAATCACGGTCAACGCGGTTACCGTCGGACTGACGGCAACGCAAGACCCCACTGACCGGCCGATGAACCGCGCCCTGCTCAAGGACATTCTGCCGCAGCAGTGCATCCACCGCGCCGATGAGCCGCACGATATTGCGAACGTCGTCGCGTTCCTTGCCATGCCGGCAGCAAGTATCATCACCGGGCAAGCGATCAACGTTGATGGCGGCGTCGCGCGGCATTAGCAGCTGCCAACCGAGAGCTGTTCCGTAGTTTTGCTGCCGACGACCGCCGTGTTCCATGCGTACGCTGTTTATCATCATCATCCGAGCCTACCAGCGCTGGATTTCACCATTGCTCGGTGCTCAGTGCCGATTCTACCCAACCTGTTCACAGTACGCCATCGAGGCGATCGAGCGGTACGGCGCTGCCAAGGGCATATGGCTTGCCGTGCGGCGCATCGCTCGGTGCCACCCTTGGCACCCCGGCGGTTTTGACCCAGTTCCATAACGATCACCACCCAACTCTGCATGGACCGGAACACACTCATCGGCATGGTGCTGATTTCGATTATCATCGGCGTGTGGATGCTCTACACCGCCATCGAGCAGCGCCCACCAGCAGAGCATCCGCAGCCTACTGCTGAACAATCCAAATCAAACGCCACCGTACCGACAGACTCGGCACGTCCGGCACAACTAGGTACTGGGATTTCGCCAGCGCAACCTGCGGTGCCAGAGCAACGCATCCGCGTTGTGACAGAGAACTACCGCGCGACGATCAGCTCGCTGGGGATGACGATCTCCCGCTGGGAATTGCGGCACTACAAGGCGTGGTACGGCGCGCCAGTGCAACTTGTCTATCCCGGCGCGCGCGAGCTTGGGATGACGTTCACAACCCCTAGTGGCGAAAAGCTTACGCCACGCCAGCAGCAATTCGAGTTACTCAACGCCCCTGCCAGCGGAACAATCGAGCTTCGGGGCGATTCCAGCTATACGCTCCGCGGTCGTCTCCGCATCGGCGGAGCAACGATTGAACGGACGATAACCTTCCACAGCAAGACCTACCTGCTCGATACCCGCATTACCGTCGAGGGTGCAGATTCTCTGCTCCCCCTGACACGCCGATGGTATGACGTTGGCTGGAACTCCGGTCTCAAGTACCAAGAAGCAAGCAGCGTCGAGGAATCCAACCACTCGACTGCATTCGCAAGCTTGAATGGATCGCTCGACGAACTGGATGTCAGCGACTACAACAAACCCGCCTCCGTTCACCAATCAGGGACGGTCGAGTACATCGGGACAAAGACCAAGTACTTCATGGTTGCCATCCTCAATGGGCGCCCCGATCGGCAGGGCGAGTACTTTCTCGAGGGGGTCATGTACGGGGCACCGAACAACGGTCACATCAAGGTGTATTCGGCAACGTACCGTGTACCCTACCGCGGGGGTCGGCAGAGTGATTCTTTTGCTGTGTACCTGGGTCCGCTCGATTACGACATCGTCAAACAGTACGGCTTGCAAGCGACCGTCAACTTCGGGTGGCGCTGGATTGTCCGCCCGATTGGGGAATACTTCATGCTCCCAATTTTCAAAGCAATCCATGCGCTCATCCCGAACTATGGGATTGCGATCATCGTGTTTTCGGTGCTAATGAAAATCTTGCTGCTACCGCTGTCGCGAGGGCAGATGCAGGCAGCACTGAAGATGAAAGCACTCCAACCCGAAATCGCAAAGCTGCGCAAGAAATACGCCGATGACCCCATGGCGCTCCAACGCGCACAGATGCAGCTGTTCACCGAGTACGGCGTCAATCCAATGGGCGGGTGCTTGCCGCTGCTGCTCCAGCTGCCGATTCTCTATGCACTCTACGCCGTGCTGGCAACGAACATCGCCATGCGGCAGGCAGTGTTCATTCCTGGGTGGATTGACGATCTCTCTGTCCCAGACCACGTCATTCACCTGCCAGTGAGCATCTTCGGAATCGAAGCGCTTTCCGGAATGGCACTCATCATGGGCGCAACGCTCTTCATTCAGCAGAAAATGACCATCACCGACCCGAACCAGAAAGCTCTGGTGTACGTGATGCCGATCATGCTGACGTTGATGTTCTCCTACTTGCCGTCTGGCTTGAACCTCTACTACCTGGTGTTCAACGTGCTAGGGATTCTCCAGCAGGTGTGGATGACCAAGTTCTCGAAGAAGACGCTCACACTGGCCGATCTCAAGCGCATGCCGAAGAAAGAAGGGTGGTTGCAAAAACGGCTCCGCATCGCCCAAGAGCTTGCCGAATCGCAAGGGCGGACGCTTCCGATGAATCTTCCCACCACGCCGAAGTCGCCACCGAAGCGACCGAAGAAGCGCCGCTAAACCTCGCGTGCAGTACGCTGGGACATCTGGGTAACATTCTGGCAACGCGCTGCGAGCTGCTACATCTTGCAGCGACTACTACAATCAGGTTTATCGGTTGCATTCCCTGCTAGTCCGGGAGAACGCACTCCATGCCGAACAAGAAGCTTCTTACCAGCAAAACATTGGGGTGCGATGTGGTTATTTGCACTCGGTATGTTCCACAATCTGCTCGGAGCTACTCCAATGGTACGGTGGGTGGTTGGACTCTGCATTGCACTGGCGAGTGTTTTTGGGAAGGCGCACGCCGATTGTGCCGATGTGAGCAACGTCACAGGCTGGAGCTACGTTGATAGCCACACGATCATTCTCTACCAGTACTCTAAGCCGATAGCGCTCTTGAAAGTGCCGTGGTGCTACATCTATTCCACTTCGCGGATCCGCCTTCTGAAGACGTACATGTGTTCATGGGACAAAATCCTCGTGGACGGCACGGTGTGCGATGTAACCGAAATCAAAAACCTGTAGCACCTGGCGTACTCCCTTCGCTCCCCCTGTGGCAGGGAGGGTCTGCGTAGGAGCAAAGGGATCGCATCCGCCGGTCGCGCCGTGCGCCACTACAGTTCGACTTCGACTGCCGTCAGCCAGAGCCGCTCGGCTGCAGGGAAGAATTCCGCGCCGTTCCCGCTCCAGGCAAAGAGGCTGTTGAACATGTTGTTGACCTGCAGCCGCAGGCGCAGTGCACGCAGTCCCACAACATCGCGCAGCGTGTAGGCCAGCGATGCATTGGCAACAAAGTATGGCTCGACACGGTTATCCCGATACCGAACCACTCCCGGCACTTGCTGGAGGTAGTCGCCCAGCCGCGGACCGAAGTTGTCGTTGTAATGCACACCAACGTATCGTCCGCTCCAGCGGAGCTCGAAGTTCCTCCATTGCGCCTGCACCGCAAGGTTAGCGAGAAACTCCGGAAATCCAGCAACGGGGTTACCCGATAGATCGAGCGCTGCTCCACTTGCGGTCTGGAACATGTACTCCACAAAACGGTTGCGGCTGATGGTTGCGTTCCCACTGACGCGCAGCAGGCCGTCGTCCCACCGCAACGCTGCCCAACTTACAGAGAGCTCGACGCCGAGATGGCGCGCCCGCGGGGCATTCCCCTCGATGGGAGCACCAAAGATATCGCGTTGCCCATTGCGCACAAGCTCATCGAAAAATTCCATCCAGTAGAGTGTCACCGCAGCGGTCACATGCTCAGAGCGCAAGTTCCATCCGGCTTCGATGTCGAGCAAACGTTCAGGCTTGACCAACGGTTGGGAAAAGTCGTACCGAACGACACCACCTGCTGTATCGGTGCGAAATAGTGGCGTATACCCTACATACGATTCCGACGCGCGGTACAAGCTATTCCTCCGAGGTTCGCGCGATGTAAGCGCAAGTGTTGCATAAGCGCTTTGCTCGCTCGAAAGCGTCCATTGGACACCAATCCGTGGGTTGAAGAACGTGTACCACAGGTCGAAAATCATCCCGCTCCCGCGAATTGTATCGCCGGCGGTTGTCAAGTAGCTAGTGTAGATGGTCCCTGCTTTTTCGTTCCGCAGTCCGTACCGCGTGCGGACAAGCTGCGCCTCGAGATTGATCAGCAGCTTCTCGGAGGCAGTGTACTGCTCCCGTGCGAAGACCGAGTAGATGTCGCGGACGCCTTCGTACGAGTAGAACTTGTAGTCGGGATCGAAATCAGGTGGCAGATTTTCCGCGTAGCGAATTTTCCCCCAGTGTTCGGAGCGATGCCAGCGCATCTCCGCACCGAGGAGAAGCTCGCCGCCCTCGTGCTGCCAGACCAGACGCGGAATCCAGCCCCCGTGCCGATTGCCAACGAACGCACGGATAATCGCATTGGTCGGGTTCGGGGCCGAGTCGCGAGGGGCAAACGGCCGCACAAGCCGAAGCGTTGATGCATCTGCCCATGAGCCGTCGAAATCGAAAAATCCATCGCCTGTGTAGTAGAACAGCGAGCTTTTGAGCGTCAAGCTTTCGCTGAGCCGAACGTCGCTGAGCAGCTCGTAGTGCGGTTGTGAGAAGTTTTCCAACTCCTGCTGCCGACGCAGTACGGCGTAGGAAAGCGAATCTCCCGACCGTGTGTATGACCAATCGCTGTAGTTGCGCCTGCGGAGTTCAGGGTCGCCGATGTAACTCTTCGGCAGCCCAGTATAGCTCAAGCCATCGGCCAGCGGTGCACCGAAAATGTTGATCTGGTGCGAAGCGTTGTCATCGTAGCGGACAACGCTGACAAAGTAGCTCGGTAAATCGCTCCAGGTCAAGTCGCGGTAGCCGCGCGATCGAATTCGTGAAAGCCGCCCGTAGACACCGTAACGTTCACCGATAAGGCCGCTGGAAAATTCCAGGCTAAAGCGTTCCACATCGTTGGCGGGAGCGGTGGCATCCGGTGGGATTGGACTGCGTCCGCCAGCGCGATATTCCTGCGTTCCTACCAGCACACTCGATCGAATGAAGCGCTCGCGCGCGGGATTGACCGTCAACAAATTGATCGAGCCGCCAATTGCCGGCGAACCATAGTTGGCCAGCCCTGCGCCACGTTGCACCTGAATGCCATCGAGACTCGATGCCAAATCGGGCATGTCAATCCAGTACACGTTGTGGTCTTCGGGGTCGTTCTGCGGAATCCCGTTGACAAGGACTGCGATACGCCGCTGGTCGAAGCCGCGCACGTTCAGGTACGAATACCCGATGGCATTCCCACTTTCGCTGTAGAACATCGTCGAGGGCAGCTCTGCCAACAGAGTCGGCAGATCGAACGTGGTGTGTTGCTGCACAATTTCCGCACGCGTCAATTCACTCCAGGTCACTGGCGAGCGACCTTCGATCGCACGCGTCGTCGTCACCGTCACAGCAGGAGCTTGGTACGCACGGCGGAGTGTGTCGGAAGAAGTGCGCTGCTGGGGGTAGAGCGTCACTACAAGCGTAGAAGCAGCGAGAGCAAGGATCATCGAGCGGGACATAGAGCATCACGAAGCAGTTGTGGAACAAATCGCGATGCTCCGCCTCGAGGTGGGATAGAACATGCAGCGCGTGCTGCGGTCTCCGTTTCCCTTCGCCGGCATTACCCGGATCAGGTACTGAGAGTGTGTTCTCAGCCGCGCACTGATCGTGCGCAGCACCTCTAACGGAGCGCCGCAAATATACATCGCTGGCGCATGGCTCGTAGTTTTGCTGGGTATTCACCACTGCCTTGCACTTCTGCCTACTATGAACCTCCGGCTTGTGATTCTGGCATCCTGTGTGTTCGCCGCGTTGGCGATTGCAACCCCAACCCAGTGGGACTGGCGCATTCGCGGCTCAATTTCTGTTCGGATGGATGCAATCACCACTGCTGCATTCGAACGCCCTGCGGTGACAATCCGCATCGAGCGGGTCTCGCCAGAGTGGTATGAGCCAGGGAAAATCGCCGTTGCCCTCCGCAGCCGAACTGCGCCGACGACGCTCGGCAGTCTCCCTGCAAGCGTGCAGAGCATCCTTTCGCACTTCGGCGTCCGCACTGCAGCGCCGTACCTTCCACCGACGGATGTGCCTATCGTCCAAGCGCGCAGCGTGGGTCTGGAACGGGTGGTCATCGTGTGGTTCGATCCGGGCTTCGATCCCTTCGATGTTGCAGCTGCACTGATGGAAAGCCCTGACGTCGAGTACGCAACGCCGCTCTACATCCGGCGCGGGTTTCTCCAACCAAATGATCCACAACTTGGGCAGCAGTACGCGATCAATCGCATGCAACTTCCCGCTGCGTGGGACATCACAACCGGCTCGACGTCGGTCACCATTGCGATCATCGACTCCGGGACTGACTACGAGCACGAAGATCTGGCGGGCAATCTCTGGACGAACCCCGGCGAAACAGGCACCGACGCCCAGGGCCGCGATAAACGCACAAATGGCGTTGATGACGACGGCAACGGGAAAATTGACGATTGGCGCGGATGGGACTTCATCGGAAATGTCACGCGAGCCGAGTACCTCGCTGGCACCGTCCGAGAAGACAACGACCCTAAAATCCGCGCTACGACAATCCCTGCGGAAATGCAGCACGGCACCAACACTGCGGGGGCGGCTGCTGCTGTGACCAACAACGGGCGGGGTATTGCATCGCCAGCGTTCCAATGCCGCTACATTCCCATCAAGTGTGGCTCGGACGATGCTTCGCTGGCAGGCTCGGTCCTCCGTGGCTACGATGCAATCCTCTACGCGGCACGGCTCGGCGCAACGATCATCAATTGTTCGTGGGGTGGACCGGGCGGCTCGCCACTCGAACAGCAAATCATTGACCAAGCGTGCGCGCTGGGATCCTTCCTCGTCGTGGCCTCGGGGAACGACGGCATCAACCTCGACCGGCAGCCGTACTATCCTGCGTCGTATCACGGAGTGTTCACCATTGGCGCCAGCACAGCAAGCGATGCGCCAGCGAGTTTTTCAAACTACGGCTCCATCGTTGCCGCTTACGCACCTGGTGCTGGCATTCGGACAACGATGGTCAACAACGCATACACCACCGTGGATGGTACCTCATTTGCAGCGCCACTGGCAAGCGGTGTTGCAGCACTGCTGCGAAGCCTGCACCCAGAGTGGTCGCTCGATCAAGTTGCCGCGCAGCTCCGCTACTCGTGCGATCCGCTCAGCGGAGTGAGCCAGAACAATCGCCCGCTCTACTACGGACGGATCAACGCCTACCGTGCGCTCGCAGCAAACCGCAGCTTCACAAGCGGTATGCGATTCCCAGGTGTGCAACTTGTTGGCCTCAGCGTTGACGGCGCCGCTGCGATTACCTCGACCGAATCTCAGACGCTCAACCTACGGCTCCGGAATCTGCTTGCTCCTGCCAGCACTGTTCGGCTTACCATCACGGTTTCGAGCAATGCCATGCTCGGACAGACCACACTCACAACAAGCTCTCTCGGCACGCTCGAAGAACGAACCCTCTCGACAACACTTCGCCTTACGACACCGGTGTACTTCTACGACGGGAGCGTGCAGCTCCGTATCACAATCACTGCCGACAGCATCACCGACTACGCATCGGTGGAACTCCCCATCGAGCTGCCGATGCAGAATACCTACACGCGGCTGGCGACGAATCTGCCGTATACGTTCATCGCCATCGCGACGCGCGGACTGTCGGGTGTTTGGGCGGTCGGTCGTTCCCCACTCGGTCGGGCAGTGGTGTACCGTTCGACAGGAAATGTGATTGACACCACCTCCTTGAGCGGCACGCTCACGACACTTGGCATAGCGTCGAACACCGTCGTCTGCATCGGCACCAGTGCGGGGCAAATTCACCGCACAACCGACGGAGGATCTTCATGGCGAGCAACTTCCGTTAGCGCGATCACACCGAGCGTCCAAGGCATCATCTTCTTCGATGCAAGCCGTGGTGTATGCATCGGGCTTCCCTCGAGCGGCTCCTGGAGGCTCGGCCGCACAAGCGATGGCGGCGCCACCTGGCAAGCTGCAGAGCAACTGCCCACACCAAGAAGTGGCGAACGCACCATGCATGCAGCGATCACGAGCTTGGGCGATACGCTCTGGATCGGCACAAGTGCTGGCCGCATTCTCCGCAGTAGCGACCGCGGTGCAACGTGGACCGCATCGGACGTTGCTAGCGGAATGAGCATCGTCTCGGTCACGTTCTCCAGCAGCACGCTCGGCTACTGCCTCCTGCAGCCAAGCAGCGGGCAGCAAACCATGAGCATCTATCGCACCACTGACGGCGGAATAACCTGGACGCCTGTCGGGTCACCAATGAACAATCCACTGCCCGTGGCGCTCTATGCACCGTTCCGTTCACGATATCTCTTTGCCATGTGCAGCGGCAGCCAGGTCCTACGCTCGACCGATAGTGCTGCAACGTGGGAACCAGTACTCACCGGTAATGGCGGATGCGCAACTGCCTTCGTTGGGACCACTGCTGGGCAAAATGCGACGCTCTACCTTGCAGGGCAGACGATTGCCTCGCTCCGCGTCTCGATCGCACAAGGGGGGCCGATTCTCCGCACCACGCCCAGTGATACTCTCGACTTCGGCACCGTTCGGCTCGATTCGAGTGCCACCAGAATCCTCACCATCTCCAACACTGGGCAAAGCGTCCTCTCCATCACTGGTGCAACCGTTGATGCGCTCACCGCAAGCCCTGACGAATTCCAGCTCGTAACCGCACTTCCACTCTCGATCGGTGCTAGTAGCTCCCAAACGCTCACCATTCGCTTTCAGCCACGCAGTGCCGGAGAGCGGCGTTCACTGCTACGCCTGCAAACGAACGCGACTCCTGCCGAGCATGCGATCATCCTCCGCGGCATTGCGACGATGCCGAGCACCGTCCCTACCAGCGATCATACTCCTGCCTGTGCTCCGATCCAGCGCGGCCAGGAGCTGGCGGTAGAATGCCCCTGCACCGATGCTGGCGAGTTCACGCTCGAACTCTGGTCGCTGTCGGGCACGCAACTGCTGTCGCACACGTCAGCCAGCGGCCCCCTGCTGATCCAGCAGAGCACTCTCCCGAGCGGCGTCTATGCGTATCGGCTCCGCTGCCAGGATGAGACGTACTTTTGTGGCACGATCCTCCTTGTCCATTAGCACCCGCGAAACCCAATGGCAACCTTCGGCATCGAAAGTAACGGCCGGCTGGAAAATACCGCGGTCTATTACAACGGCGAGCAACTGGCAGGCTTACGGCAGGTGCTCTTGAACCTTGCAGAAGATGGTACGTTCGATGCGCTCATCAGCTACCGCGGCGATGATGGGCAGCTCTACACTCGCAACCCATTTACCGACTACCTCGATCGCATCCGCACAATGCCGCCATCGTTTACCGAAGAGGAAGCTCGCTCGATGCGGCTGCTTGTCATCGAGAGCGATGGCGACATCGAACACACACTCGTCTATCTTGACGACCAGCCACTCGATGGAATCGTGCAGCTCTTTGTCAACATAAGCGTTCCTGAGAGCACTGAGCAACCGAAAAAGCTCTTCTTCCGTCGCCAGCAACCGAGCGTGCTCGATCGCGCTGAATTCAAAGCGGAAATTACCTTCCGCGAAGCCGATGGTAGATTGACAACCGAGCCGATTTTCTAAGCCGGATCTCACCTCAGAAACGCAAGAAACTCCAGCGTTAGACGTCGTCTGCCACGAATGTACCCTTTTATTGCAGCCCGTTGCTGATGCGATACGTTCGATTCGCGCAGTGGATTGGAGCGGTGCTGGGCATTGCTGTGGTGGTGCTCCTTTTGAGCAGCGATGCCTTTGCACAACGTCGGAGTGGATCATTCGGTGGTTCGCGTGGGGCAAGCCGTAGCTACAGTGTGCCGCGTTCAGCACCTCCGAGTTCGTTCGGTGGAAGCCGATCGTACAGTGTACCACGCTCTGCTGCACCGCGGTCGTTCGGTGGCACGCGAACGCAAGAGCCGGCAATGCCACTGTCGGCTCGGCAGCCGCTATCAAGGAGCAGCTCCATTCCGCGTGCGATTGGTACTCCGCTCGCCTCGCCAGAGAGCTATCGCCGCTCGTATGGAATCCCACGGCGTCAGGAAGTGCGCACGCTTCCCACGCCCGAAGGGCAACGGAACGTCATCGTCCACTCGTATGGTGGCTACGGCGATGGTTTGCTGATGGGATACTTGCTGGGACACACCTCGTGGCTGTGGTTTACTCCGTTCCATCCGGCGTTCTACTACACGCAGCCGTACTACGTCCCGCGTCCAGATGGCACGGTGGAATATTACCCGCCGACATTTTCGCTGGCGAAGCTGCTGTTTGTGCTCATCGTCGTTGGGGCGATTGTGTTCATCGCGTGGGTCATCATCCGCAATCGGCGCCTGCAGCGCGGGATGCTTCCGTCGCGGGAAGGATGGCGCTCCTCGTTCGGCGGCTAAGATTTGAGCCAAAATCGAATCGTTGTGCCGTTGCCGACTTCGCTGTGCAGTTCGAAGGGTGCATTGTGCGCTTCGAGGATGTGTTTGACGATCGCCAACCCTAAGCCACTTCCCCCGACGCTGCGAGAGCGGGCGGCGTCAGTCCGGTAGAACCGCTCGAACACCCGCGATTGATGCTCCGGCGCGATGCCGATTCCCGTATCAGCAACGCTTACGAGCACACGTCCGTCCTCCCGCTCAACTGTCAGCGTCACCGAACCGCCGGGCACGTTGTACTTGATCGCATTCGACAGCAAATTTGCCAGCACCTGCCCAATGCGATCGCGATCACCATAGGCGAGCTGCTCGGATGGCGCGACAACTTCCAGCCGAACGTTCTGCTGCTGGGCATGCTGTTCGAATTGGTGTGCGACTGACCGAGCAAGCTCGGCGACGTCGAAGTAGCGAAAGCTCATACGCATTTCGCCCGACTCGATGCGGGCAATCTCGATAAGATCGGCAAGCAACGTCGAGAGCCGCTCCAGATTCGCGTGCGCTTTTTCGAGAAATGTCCGTGCAACGGTGGGGTCTTCCAGTGCGCCATTGAGCAATGTCTCCAGGTAGCCGCCCATCGCAAACAGCGGAGTGCGTAGCTCGTGGGAAACGTTCGCCAAGAATTGCGATCGCACTTTCTGCAGGTGCTCGACGGACTCTTCGATTGTCGTGATGCGATCGGCGACTCGCTCGATCGCGCGGGCGATGTCGTCGAGCTCAGCAGCGGAAAACCGGGCAACCTCACGCTGCAGACCGAGCGAGAGTGCCGAAAGTACTGCCTCGATCTCTGCCAGTGGCCTTTGGACATTCGCACGCAGCCATCGCTCTGCAAGTGCACGGACACCAAGGACCAGCGTAATTCCCAACACAAGCCAGACCCCCCACAGATGCCCGACCGTATCGAGCCAGAACGCTATCGCACCACTGGCGAGCCACACCACTGCGATGCTGCCCGCGAGTGCGCTGATCATGCGTCTGTGGAGTGACCTTCGCTGCTTCATCTTGAATGGCAAAGTTACAGGGCGGCTGTTACCGTGCTGTAATTTCGCAGCGCATAATCACCACCTCAGCCAATTTTGCGATGTTTGAAATTCAGCGCGAGCGGCTCGAGACCTGCCGCAACCGAATTGAACAACTCGGGAGGTTTCTTTGACGTCACCTCAAAACGCAAGCAGATAGCACAACTCCAAGCAGCAAGTAGCGAGCCGACATTCTGGGACGATCCCGCAGCAGCACAGCACACCATGCGGCAGATTGCCGAACTGGAAGAAATCGTCCGCGGCTGGGAAGCGCTCCAGCGGAGTGCCGATGATATTGCAGCGCTCATCGAACTTGCCAGCGAGGCAGGCGATGAATCGCTCCAGGCTGATCTCGACCGCGAACTCAGTGCGCTCGAAGAGCAGCTCGACCGCGCTGAACTGGAAAAGTTGCTCTCGGGAGAAAATGACCGGCTCGGCGCGATGCTCGACATCAACGCTGGTGCAGGCGGCACCGAAGCCCAGGATTGGGCAGCGATGCTGCTTCGGATGTACACGCGCTGGGCAGAGCGCAAGGGCTACCGCGTCAGCCTTGCCGATATGGTCGAAGGCGAAGTAGCAGGCATCAAATCTGCCACACTCGAAATCGAAGGTCCCTACGCCTATGGCTACCTCAAGGGTGAAAGTGGCGTCCATCGCTTAGTCCGCATTTCGCCCTTCGATAGCAACGCACGTCGGCATACGTCGTTTGCCTCGGTGTTCGTGTATCCTCTCGTGGACGACACCATCACTGTGGATATCAACCCTGCCGACATCGAAATGGAAACGTTCCGATCTGGCGGCAAGGGCGGGCAAAACGTCAATAAAGTCGAGACTGCGGTTCGACTGCGCCATATCCCGACGGGCATTGTCGTCAGTTGCCAGCAGGAGCGTTCTCAGCACCAGAACCGCCAGCGAGCGCTGCGCATGCTCAAAGCGAAGCTCTACCAACGCGAACTCGAACAACGCATGCAGGAGCAAGCAGCGCTCGAAAGCCAGAAGAAGAAAATCGAGTGGGGGAGCCAGATCCGCTCATATGTGTTCCAGCCGTACACGATGGTCAACGACCACCGCACCGAACTGAAGAAAACCGACGTGCACGCCGTCATGGACGGCGACCTGGACGACTTTATCAAGGCGTACTTGCTGCAGAACGTGGAGCAGGAATAGTTCTGATGCTGACCTTGGGCAAGCTGTAGCGAAGCTTGGACGTCGAAGGCTAATCAGAGCGTCAACCGGAAAAAAACAGCGGGGGCAAGCCTTTGCAGCTTGCCCCCGCAATCGTTGCTTCGTGCGCGGGTTGGTTACCGCACGATCGTCAGCGGCTGACGCACGAGCATCTCGCCTTGACGCACCACTACCGTGTACACACCCGCCGGCAACCGGCTCACATCCAACCGATAGCCGTGCGGCTGCACCTGGGCGCTGGCCGCAACCACACGCCCGAGCAGGTCCACAACCTCCACTGCGTACTCCCCACTGCCGCGAATGTCTACCATCACCTCCCCATCGGCCGGCTGCGGATGCACCTCCACGCTGAACCCATCAGCCTGGCCTCCCAACACCACTGACCGACTCCACGCAATGCTCCCATCGCGGCTGACCATCCCTACGCGGTACTCGTAGCTCGTGGCCCGATCTACACGGTCCTCGTACGTGTACTGCCGCGGCTCGGCGCTCTCTCCTGCTGCAACCACCGTCGGCGTCAGCGCTCGATACTCCTCTTGACCCGCTGCGCGACGCTCCACCACAAAGTGGCTCACCCCGCGCTCGGCGACCGTCTCCCACCACAGGCGCGCCTGCGTCCCATCGCCATACCGCACTACGCCAATGTCCCCAAACCCAGCGCTCAACACCACATCCCCGTTCCGATCCACGTACTCGGTCACCGAACGAATGATCCGCTCCAACCCCGTGTTCGGCGCCAACCGACCGTAGTGACGCCAATCAACTCCCAACGCCACTACGTTCGCATTCAACCGCGCCGTCGCCACTCCCATCACGTTGTCGGTCAGCCCGGCATCCACCGTCACGTACTTGTACGCCACTTGCGCCTGACCTACCGTCTGCGCATCGCTATAGACCCGCACCAACGACGGCATCGGCGCCACGTTGTCCAACGGATGCTGCGTCGAAAGTACACGCTCCCGGATCCCTTGCGCCAACGCTACCCCTTCCACCTCAAAGTTGTGGTACCCGCCCGACAGCGGCGTCCAGCCTTGGGGCGACCGATCCAACCGCAACACGTACTTGACAAAGTTGTCATAGAGCACATCCCCCGTCCCGTACACCCCGCTCTTGACGATCTCCTGGCTCGACAGCACAAGGTTCCGCTTGTCCGTCGCTACCCCAACCGACACAAATGCCCGCAGATCCTCCTGCTCCTGCCGCGTCAGCTTCGTCTGGTCTTCCACCCACCACAGGTGCTTGTACATCGTGTAGTTGACCGCTCGCGGCTCCCAGCCGCTCCGGTCGAACACGTCCAGCGTCCCCACCGGCAAGTTCAACCGCGCAAACCCCGCCGCCAGCGAATCGTAGTTCAATCGCCCTACCCGATCGCTCGCGCTCGTTGCTGGATTGCTCGCATCGGCCGTCGCCGCCGGCGCGCTGATCACCATCCGCTGCGGCGACCGCAGCAGGTAGAACCGGTACTCCTTCTGCACCGTGTTGTTGCCCACGTTCTCGTCGATCGGCGCACTGAACCGCACCCGATACCGCGGCGTTACGTTCCGGCTCATCGCGCCAAATGGCGCTGGCGCCACCTGGCCCATGTCCCCGTACGTCTGCGGATTCAGGTTGAAGTCGTACGTCATGTCCACCTGACCGCCCGGCGGCAAGCTCTGCACCACCTTCGTCTGACTTGCCACCGGCACCCACACGTTCGGCGCTTGTTCCATCTCCACCACTCCCTGCACCTGCACCCCGCTCTGCGTCGCCGACCCGTTGTTCCGCATCCGCACCACCACGTTGATCGGCGCCTGCGTCATCACGTACTCGGCATCGCTGAACGGACCTACCGACGACCGGTACACCGACGGACTCAAAATCTCGAGCGCCTCCAGGTCGTTGACGTACAGGTTCCCTTGAAACTCGTCGGCGCCAATGCTGTACTTGGCGCCATTGACCCCGCGACCGTCCCCGTCAAGGTCAACCTCCCCGCTGCCCAACCGCTCACCCCGACGGTCCAATATCGAACCCGTCGGCAGCGGATTGGTCCGCACCCGCAGCTTCGGCGGCGTCGTGTTCAACTGCACGTAGTCACCGACAAAGTTCCCTACCACGCTGCTCAAATCCTGCTTCATCCACGACTTCCACTGCGCCAACGTCCCGTAGTCCAACTCGCTGCCTGGGTCAATCGTCACGAGTGCGCCCGTGGACGGATCCCGCAACTCCTCGATGAATCGCCCCATCACCGCTCCGCTCGGATACCAGTACGCGTTCGTGTTCGACTTCAATCCTGCCGTCCCACTCGGCTTGACGCCCTGGTACAACAAACACGCCAGCGTATTGCCATTGCTGCGATCTACCGCACCTGCGCTCGCGGTCACCGCAATCGCGTTGTTGATCACCTCCGGCGCCATGCTGCTCTGCACTCCAATCCCAACAATGCTCCCACCACCGGTGACGTTGTCACCGCTCATGATCACCGTGTTGTTGAGCACTCGGTCCCCGCGCGTCAGGTAGTTCACCGCCGCCGGCGTGATGAACTGCATGATGCCACTGACGCTCGGCGACCGCCGTGTCCACAGGTGAATCCCCGCCGCCGGCGCCTGCGCCGTCGTCCGACTGATCGCCCAGACGATGTTCCCACGAACTACCGTCCGCTCGGCTACGTCCGGAAAGCTCACCGTCCCACCCGACGGGTTGACAAATACGTTCTGCGTCTGCTCGACCAATATCCCCCACACCTGCACTTCCGAACTAATGTGCGAAACCTCGTTGTTCTGCACCACCACCCCAATGTTGTTGTACACCTGCTCGCCCGGACGCGCTTTGCCGCCTACCATGACCCCGGCAGCATCCCGACCGCCGACGCCCGTCGAACCTACCCCAACGTTGAGCACGCGGTTGCCCTCGATCACCGTCCCCTCGGTGTACCCACAGTACACACCCGCACGACCAACGCTCATCACCACGTTCTTCCGTATCACGTTCCCCTTGCTGTAGTACCGCTGGTACCGCGGGTTCGGCTGGCTCGAAATGTCGTTGTAAAACAGCGGTCCTACACCTAACGCCACCACCCCATAGCCAAAACCGCTGATCTCGCACCCCTCGATGACGTTGTTGTCGTTGGTAAGCGTGTCCAACCCAAACGCGTTCACCCCGCCTTGCGATGGCACCACCGACCGCAACACTACACCCGCCGAATAGCTCGACGGACCCGTCTGCAACTGCCGCACATCCGGCTCAAACGTAAAGTTCGGCGCAATGTACCGCACCACCGGCAAATCACTCGCGTACGATGCCGACGACTGCGGCCAGTTCTCAATCAAACAGTTCCGCACCACAATGTTCGATGCGCCCGTCCCAAGGTAAAACACCGCCCGGTGCGGCAGCTGCTGCGGCGTCGCACTCCCAACGTCTAACAAAAACCGCAACGACTTCTGATCCCCCCCGTCAAACCGAATGTACGGCGTCGGGTTGGCGTACACTTGAGAATTCTTGAAGAGGTTCTGCACTGCGTTTGGATTCGATGGGCTAATGTTCTGTGCGATGTAGATACCGATGCCGTTGGTGCTCTGCAAGCGGATGGACACCGCCCCGCGTGTCAAGCTCCGCATCAGCGATGGCTTGAACGTCACCGTGTTCGTCGCACTCACACCCAAAATCTTCGAACTTAGGTCCAACGCCGGCGACGGCGGTCCGCTCAAACTCCCCACCGTGTACGACGCATCGGTCAACTCAAACGTCACCGGACCACTCACACCGCGCGCATAGAGCGCATCCACCGCATCCTGGATCGTCGCAAAGTTCCGCGGACTCCCAGCATTGGCTGTCCCGATGGTGTACGTGCCCGAAAGCCCATCGCCAACCGTGAACGTCTGGCAGAGCGTATTGTTCGTCGTGACCGGATCGCCCGGCGCGCTAATCGTTACACACACCCGGTGCAAGCCCGTCTGCTGCGGCGTCCATGGATCATAGACCAAATCAGAAGTGTTCGGTGGTGTTGCTGAAATATCTGGCAGAATCTTGGTCGTTTGGAAGACCAGGTCCCAGCTGGAGCCGTTCCATCGCTCAATCGTCACTGTTGTCGGCACGTCCGATTGGTCGGCCGCCCCGTTGTTGCGGAATCGCGCAACAACGTTATACGGGCGATTGACGTACACATCGGTGCTACTCGATGTGGGCTTCAAAATCGCATTCGTTTCGAGCTCGGTATCATACTGAACGTCGAAGGTCCACTGCTGCCCAGCGGGTAGCAGCGCTGCGATAACATTATTTGCTGGGTTCTGGTCGTTACCGCTCAAGAGTTCTACCCACGCTTCGAAGGTAAAGGTCCCCGCCGTCAGGGAATTGAACGGCGAGAAATTCGCCGTGTAAATCTGCCCGGTCGCCAAACCAGGTGTCTGATTGTACACAACTGTATCCGGCCCCTTGACAACTTGCCCTTGATATTTCACTTGGGCGATGACGCGGAAGCTGGTTGCGTTGTTCAAACCAATGTTCTGGACACGCACTGCAATGGGTATGTTCACCCCTCGCAGGTATTTGAACGGAGGTCGGCGCGGTGCAACAATATCTGCAAGTGCAATGTCATTGCTGTAGGCAATGACGAATTGCTTGTTCCACTGCTGCGTGTAGTTGATCGAAGGTAAGCGGTACTCCGCCTCGACTCGATACGCACCACCCACTGCAAGTGTAGTCTGGAGCGTGCCATTCCCGATCTGTCCATTCCCACCACCGAGCGGTCCCGTGGAGAAATTGAACGTCCGGGTGACGAGCCCTGATGCACCCGAAACCGTGATGACGGTATCGTTGATGTTGGCAGAGTTCAGCGCACGGTAAACAACGTTCGTCGAGGGCAGTGGACCGACGATCTTATACTTGAGCTGGACAGTTTGCCCACTCGGAACGCGGAAGGTAAGCGATGGCTTTGGGTAGCTACTGCTTGAACCATCGTAGTCCGCATCTGTGCGGAGAATGCGTCGGGGGTCAACATCGTCAGGGAACGATTGCTCAATCCCACTCAACACCGAAAAGCGCATGTTAGGGCGAATCGCGTAGTAGCCATAACCGCTTCCTTGATTGCACGTGTTACAATTCCCGTCTGCGTAGTAGTAGAGAGTCGCACTATAGCTCAGTGTTGTCATGTACACACCGCAGTTGAGGGTGTAGCCGCAACATGTCCCGCATGACCCGCTTGGAATTTGCGAGCAGACTTCCACAAGAAGGTTCGACGTCCCGTCCCAAAGGAATGGTGTCGAGAACTGGTGCTTATTCCATCCCATCTGAGGAACAGGGATGTCTTGAGGACCAAACACGGTTGTTGTCCCTGTATAGAATGCCGTGCTCGTGAAACTACTGAAAGGCACGTTTGCCATTTTGATGGTAAACGCAGGGATGGCATCCCCTTGCACGCTGCAGACGTTAAACGAAAGCGCAACAATCTGCCCTGGTGGCATCCCCGCAGCAGTGAGTTCAGAAGCAGGAATAACGTACTGCGTGCGCCAGCCACTGTACCAGCGCGAGTACGGAGTCAAGCCGGTGTATGCGGTTCCGCCTCCCAAGCACGAGGTACCCGTCCCGACATCAATATCCAACTGAGCCTTCGTCGGAATGGGAGCAAGGACTGCAGCGATAGCAATCGCAAGCCCTACCAATGGAAGCAACCGTTTCATGGTATCAACCTTGTAAAATGTGAAACAAAGAGTCTTCAAACTCTGCATGCTGCCAACAATAATGCACTTTCGTGAAACGTTGTTTCAGTGCGCAACGCTTTTTGCGCAGGCAAACTTACGACAACAATACCCAATGTTGCAAGAACCTCAGATCGCGACTCTCCGGACTGAGATCGCTGCATGTGCCGCTCGTGTCGGTCGCAATCCAGAGACAATCACCATCGTAGCCATCAGTAAGTCGCAACCGCCGGAGCGCATCGCTGCTGCAGTCCACGCCGGCATCACCGACATTGGCGAAAACTACGCGCAGGAGCTCATCGCAAAACACCACCGGCTGGGACATCTGCCCATTCGCTGGCACTTTGTCGGCCGGTTCCAAACGAACAAAGTCAAAGCTATCGCGCCACTGGTGCATCTGGTGCACTCGCTCGACCGAGAAAGCCTTGCTCTCGAGCTGGAGCGCCAAGGTGCGCGGCTTGGACGGCGCATCGCGGTGCTCATCCAGGTCAACACATCCGGCGAGCCAACCAAAGGAGGCGTCCCACCGCACGCAGCGCATCAGTTGCTCGGCAGCATCCTCGGGCTCAAGCATTTAGAACCTCGCGGACTAATGACGCTCGCCGGCCTCGGCGTTAGCCCCGACCGCGTGCGGCAGGAATTCCGCCTTCTGCGAACGCTCCGCGATGAACTTGCCCGTGACTTCGGCTTGGAGACTTTCACCGAGCTTTCGATGGGCATGTCCGGCGATTACCCCATTGCCATCGAAGAAGGTGCAACGCTCCTCCGCATTGGTACACGCATCTTCGGTGAGCGCCCTCCAGCCAAGTAACTTCACTATCCCCGGCATGCTTTCGTCTCCTTGACCTGCTGTATACACGATTGTTCTTCCGATGGCCCGCTAACGCTCCTCTACCTGATCATATCCGTGTTTGCCAGTGCCCAACCGCTTGCCACTATTTCCGGACACGTTCGCGATCGCTCTAGCAATACGCCGATCAGCTATGCAACGGTGAGCCTCTCCCGAAGTGGCGATACCTCCGCGCGACCGATTCGCGGTGCTCTCACGCTCAAGGACGGGACCTTCCTACCGCTGTTCGATGCGTGCGCTCACACGCGCTGTGCCACTGGACGCAGTACGTAGAGCGCCTCCAGTGCGAGCAGCTCCGCCAGCGGCGTCCGCCAGAGCACCCGCGGCAGCTTCAGCGATGGCAGCCCAAATTTGAAGCGGAAGACTGGCCGCAATAGGTAGAGCTGTTTGTGCACGATCTCGATGCTGCTGCTGCGCGCAAGTGCTCGTTCGAATTTCCCGATTGTGAGCGCAATCTCCCGAAGTCGTCGCACTTCCTCCTGGTCCGCCGGGCGCTTGCTCTGCCGAACAATCCACGCAAACAAGCGAGGAGGCACCAGATGCACCCACGGCAGTGAACCCAGCCGCGTCTGGAGCAAGTGCTGGTGCCCACCGAACGGCGAGAGATACGGCGGGAACGTCACAAGCATTGCACCGCCACGAGCAAGCAGCATTTCCACCACCGCAAGCGCATGCTCGGTATCGTCCAGGTGCTCGATGACATCGCGCATCAGCACCAAATCAAAGCCCGCTCGCCACGCTGGCGGAATCGGCTCGCTGAGCAAATCACGCCGCTCCAGTTCGAGCGAAAGCCCGCAGGCAGCAGCCACGCGCCGACCAACATCAATGCGGTAGTCGGAAATATCTGCACCAACTGCCCACGATGCTCCCGCGTGTGCAAATGCACCGAGGACGCCTGCTTCCCCGCATCCGAACTCAAAAACCCGTATCCCTGGTGCAAAGAGACCCCACGAGCGCATCAGTGGGACGAGCACTTGCTCACCCAACAAGAACTGGTAGCGCCAGTAGTAGCGCTCATGCGGTGCAAAGTCAGGGGAGCGTTCGACTCGTTCGACAATCGTCACAGCGCAGACGCCCAAGCAATGTGCAGAGGAACAAAATTAGCCATTGCATCAAAGGCGATCACCTGATGCATTCCCGATGCTGCTGGACGTGCGTAGGGAATCCTGTGCGAGGATGTGATGTTTGCACTATCACGTACCACCACCCATTGAGTTGAACCATGCCTGTTGCTCTCATCACCGGTGGAAATCGCGGTCTCGGCTTTGCGCTCGCTCGCGAGCTTGCCGAACGCGGATTCACTGTGCTCATTGGCGCGCGTGATGCCGCGCGGGGTCAGCAAGCAGCCGACACGCTCCGCGCTGCCGGCCACCAGGCAGATTGGCTCGAGCTCGACTTGGAGCGCCCCGAAACATTCGCTGCAGCAGCAGATGCGATAACTGCGCGGTTCGGTGTGCTCGATGTCCTGGTCAACAACGCAGGTGTGATGCTCGAATCGAGCGAGTGGAACGTCAACACAACGAGCACAATCCCGCCCGACGTACTCCGCCGCACGTTTCAAATCAACTTCTTCGGGGCAGTCGAACTCACCCAGCGCCTCCTACCGCTGCTCCTTCGCAGCAGCAATGGGCGAATCGTCAACGTCTCGACGATCCTGGCATCGCTTGAGCTCCATGCCACGCCAGGATCGAACACGTACGAAACGAAGACGTTTGGCTACAACAGCTCCAAGACTGCGCTCAATGCGTTCACAGTACATCTTGCGCATGCACTCCGCTCAACGTCGGTGAAAGTCATCGGCGTCCATCCTGGATGGGTCAAGACTGAGCTTGGCGGCAAGGGGGCACTCATCACACCGGAGCAAGCAGCGCGTCCGATCGCGGAGTTGATCGTCGCACCGGATCCTCCAACCGTCGTTGTGCTCTTTCGTGGGAAGCCCTTGCCGTGGTAGAGCCGTCAGAGCAGCTTCACTTTGGGGAGCGAGGGAATGTAGCGGTGGTAGTAGAGCATCTCCAGCGTTGTCGCGAGCGCTGCTTTGACGTCGTCGTCCCAGCGCCACTGGAGGTAGCCGCCGGAGTCGAGATACTCCCGCTGCTGAAGCTCGTCGCCTGCGAGCGCAGTTGTAATGCTGGGGACGTCGAACTCTTCGGCAAGGTCGGAGCGGCACACCCAGACGCCGATCGGCAGACTACACTCGCAGGCCAGCGCCCATTCCTCCGTCAGGTCAATTGTGGCGGGATGGTCGGGGAAGTCGCCGGCATCGTTCCATGCAATGACAGTATCAGCGCCGTCGAGCGTTGCACTCGGCTTGAGCCGAAGCTCGTGCTGCTCGGCTAACAGGAGCAGACCAATTGTGGTCAAGAAATCATCTGGTTCGGGCGCATAGTACGTGCGCGGCTCACGGAGACCGCTGCGAAAGCGAATCGAAGCAAGCGCGGTATTTTCATCGGCAACAAGGCATGTCGTGCCGACGATGTGGTAATCGCTCAGCGAGGGGGCGCTGCCATAGCCGAGCGGTGAAATGAGCGCCAACTCAGCGCGTGCAGTGCGTAGCAGCAATTCGCATTCTGCTTGTGGAGCTCGAATAACCGTGTGCTCACCAACATCGCCAGCACCAAGCCGATCGAAGATGCTACGGCTGGGGAGTGCTATACGCATTGCTGGACTCCGTTGGAGAACCACCGCCCAAGCGCGCTCGGGAGCATCGCGCGCCAAGTTGGCCAGTCGTGCATGTACTCAGGTCCCCAGATGTCCACGTAGTTGGGAATGCCTTTGGCGCCGAGAATGTGCCCCATGCGGATCGAGCTTTCAGGATGCTCGTAGGGACCTTGCCCGGTCATGAAGTACACGTGGCGCTTGGCCCGCAGCATCGGCAGCCAGTAGTCGTCGTTGAGATTCGGCAAATAGTGCACCGGCGAGTTGAAGTAACAGTTGTCGTCCCAGTAGCCGCCGGTGTACCACGACAGGTCGTAGGTTCCGCTCATCGCGATCGTGCCGTCGAAGAGGTCTGGGCGGCGAAAGAAGCTGTTGGCTGCATGGTAAGCACCGAGCGAAACTCCGCTGGTAATGATGGGGACGCGCCCGCGGCAGTCGTTCCAGATGAAGGGGACAACTTCCTCGGCAACGTAGGCATTGTACTGCTGGTGGCGGATGGCTTTCTCGCGGGGGTGCATGCGGTCGTTGAGCCAGCTTTCGCTGTTGATGCTGTTGATGGAATAGACCTTCAGCGTGCCCTGCTCAATGAAGGGGCGAATTGCCTCGATGAGATAGAAACGTTCGTATTCGAGGTAGTCCGCCGCAGCGCTTGGGAAAAGGAGCAACGCAAAGCCGTAATGACCGTAGGCGACAAGCTCCATGTTCTTCCGCAGGTGCGGACTCCACCACGTGTAGATGTCTCGGCGCATGGAGGTATGGGAAAAATTCGACACGGCGCGAAAATAGAGCCCTACCGGCTGCTGCGCTGGTACGTGCCGATAAGGACTGCTTCCGCAAGGATGTGGCCACGCATTGCTGTTTCCAGCTCCGCTTTCGTCGGCTTGTCGAGTTCGAGGAGTGTATCGAGTGCGTAGAGCTTGAAAAAGTAGCGGTGACGTCCGATCGGCGGGCACGGGCCACCGTAGCCGGTGCGTTTCCAATCGTTGATGCCTTCGCGGGTGCCGTGCGGAAGTTGGTCGCTCCGGACGCCCTCGGGGAGTGCGGTCGCCGTCGGCGGGATGTTGAAAAGCACCCAATGCACCCACGTCCGCCGAGGTGCGCGTGGATCGGGAGCATCGGGGTCGTCCACGATGAGCGCCATGCTCTTTGTGCCCGGTGGGACGCCATGCCACTGGAGTGGCGGCGAGACGTCCGCGCCTTCACACGTGTACGTGCGCGGGATTGCGCCGTTATGCGGGAATGCGGGCGAGCGAAGTTCCATCGTTCCACCTCCGATGAGTGCAACAACGGCTGTGACAATTGGCAGAAGCATCGCGGGTTCCTCGAAGGTTGTGCGGCAGCGGTGCGTGCGAAAATAGGAGTGCGCCGATGGGCACTGTGCCTTGACGAGAACATCATTCTCGAGAGAGAATGCATCGTCTGCTGAGGACTGAGCTTCGCACGATGATGCACACTGAAGGTACTGCGTAATTTCGTTCGGCATAGGTGACTGCTCGGCGCGTTCCGCAGGACGCAAACAGGCGCTACCATTCCAACGACGTTGGACCTCCAGGAGTTTCGATGCCGCAGATTTACGACAATATCCACCTCCACCTCATCGATGGGCTGCGCCAATTTGCCGGCGCTGCCCAGTCGTGCGCATTCTGCGTCGGCTACCTCAACCTGCGCGGATGGGATCAATTGGCCGACCTCGTGGACACGTTACCTGGCGGGACAGAAGATGCCGCCTGCCGCCTACTCGTCGGCATGCACCGCCCGCCCGAAGAGGAGATGAAAGCTCTCGCCGGCCTCAAGCGCAGCGATGTAATCGTGGACGGCCCTACGCTCGCACAGCTCAAACGCCGCATGACCGAGAGCTTCAAGCAGCAACTCGAGTTCGGCGTGCCGTCCGATCAGGCGGAACGCACGCTGCGCCGACTGGCTGAGCAGCTCCGCGCGCGCAAGGTCTTCCTCAAGGCGTTCCTACGTTATCCTTTGCACGCCAAGCTGTACCTCGCTCGCCGTAGCGATCCCGTTACTCCCCTCATCGGCTTCGTTGGCAGCAGCAACCTTACCCTGGCTGGGCTCTCGCACCAAGGCGAGTTGAACGTGGACGTGGTCGAGCAAGATGCCGCCAGAAAACTGCAAGCTTGGTTCGATGATCGCTGGCGCGATGAGCTGGCCGTGGACTTGAGCGACACGCTCGCCGAGCTGATCGAGACCAGTTGGGCGCGCGCCGATCTGGTCCGCCCCTACCTGGTCTATCTCAAGATCGCCTACCACCTCTCGGAAGAAGCGCGCCAGGGCGAACGCGAGTTCCGCCTCCCGCGCATCTTCAGCGAGAAAGGCACGCCGCTACTCGATTTTCAGCAGCGGGCTGTGTCGCTTGCTGCCCACTACCTCTACCGCCGTGGCGGCGTCTTGCTCGGCGATGTCGTGGGACTGGGCAAAACGCTCATGGCTACCGCCATTGCCCGCATCTTCCAAGAGGACGACCAGAGCAACACGCTGGTCGTGTGCCCGCCGAAGCTCGCGCCCATGTGGGAGCAGTACCTGCAGACCTACGAAATCAACGGCCGTGTGCTGTCGCTCGGCAAAGTCCTCGAAATGCTCGCGCGCGACGATGCTCCGCGCTACCGGCTGCTCGTGATTGACGAAAGCCACAACCTGCGCAACCGCGAAAGCAAACGCTACCGCGCCTTGCGCGACTACATCGAACGCAACGAGCCACGGGTGCTCTTGCTCACCGCTACACCGTACAACAAACACTTTACCGACCTGGGCAACCAACTGCGGCTTTTTCTGGACGAAAATCAAGACCTGCACATGCGACCCGAACGGTTCTTCCAAGCGTGGGCCGCGGAGGGAAAAAGCGAAATGGACTTCATCGCGCGCTTCCAAACCTCACCGCACTCGTTGCGCGCCTTCGAGCAAAGCCTCTTCCCAGAAGACTGGCGCGACCTGATGCGCCTGTTTCTCGTGCGCCGCACACGCCAGTTCATCATCCGCCACTACGCAACATTTGATCCAGCAAAGCAGCGCTACTACGTACTACTAAATGGGCAGCCAGCATACTTTCCTGTCCGAGAGCCCAAAACCCTCAAGTTCCCCATTCGCGAGGACGACCCCACCGATCAGTACGCGCGACTGTTTCGCAGCGAAGTCGTACAAGTGATCGAAAGCCTCGCGCTGCCACGCTATGGCATGGCGCAGTACCTGGTCGCCGATGCCGAACGCTTGCCAAAGGCGATGACGACAGCGCATCCTCGAAAACCTCAACCGTGCCGGCCGTCGCCTGATCGGCTTCTGCCGAACCAATCTTTTCAAGCGGCTCGAATCGAGCGGCTCACAGTTTTCTGCTCTCGGTGCACCGCCACATCTCTGCGCAACCTCGTCACGCTCCATGCGCTCGAAGATGGTCTGCCCTGTGCCCATCGGCACACAGGATGCCGCCATGCTCGACACGGCCGTCAGCGATGCCGATGAAGAGTTCGCGGTAACCGAAGAAGACCTCCAGCAACGCCGACGAACAGCGCTGCCAGAAGAGCGCAGCCGCTTGAGAGTCATCCACCGCTCTTGCAGGCGTTTCGGAAGCGCGCGCTGCCGCTCGATCTACGAGACCTATGCGACGCAATTCCGAACTCGCTTCGATTGGCTCGATCCGAAGTTCTTCCGCCCTGAACTACAGCAGGCACTCGAAGCCGACGCCACTGCGCTCTCCTTGGCATCCTCGCACGCATCGGCGACGTGGGACCCGCAAGCGCGATGCCAAACTCGGGGCGCTCGAAAAGCTGCTGACCAAACTTCACCCCAACGACAAAGTGCTCGTCTTCACGCAGTTCGCCGATACCGCGCAGTACCTTGGCGAACGCGAGCTTGAGCAAGGCGAGGCATTGACAGATCTCGCCGTCGTGACCAACGCATACCGCGATCCGGTGACACTGGCTCGCCGGTTCAGCCCCTCCGCCAATGGCGGCTCTCGCGGCAGGTGAAGCAGGAGCTCCGCGTCCTTGTCGCCACCGATGTGCTCGCCGAAGGTCAGAACCTGCAAGACGCCCACATCATCGTCAACTACGACCTGCCCTGGGCGATCATTCGCCTCATTCAGCGCGCCGGCCGCGTGGACCGTATCGGCCAGAAGCACGACACCATCCTCGGTCTACTCGTTCCTCCCTGCCGATGGGGTCGAGCGCATCATCCGGCTTGCGCCAGGCGCCTTTCCGATCGGCTGCCAGCAGAACCAGGAAGTCATCGGCACCGACGAAACCTTTTTCGGTGAGGAGGCAGCCAACAAGCTGCGCGATCTGTACACCGAAAAAGCCGGCAGGCGCTCGACGATGACCCATCCTGACGAAGATATTGACCTGGCGAGCCTGGCGCTCCAGGTCTGGAACAGCGCTTCGGCTGACGATCCAAAGGAAGCCGCTGCCACTTGCCGCCCATCGTCTCGGCTACGCGCGCGATCCCTGAGACTGCCGATCCAGCGGAGCATCCGCCCGGTGTGATTACCTACCTCCGCTACCCCGATGGCACCGACGCCCTCGTGCGTGTGGATGAACTTGGCGCGCTGGTGTCGCAGTCCATCTCGGCCATCTTCCGCGCGGCTGCCTGCGCGCCGGACGAGCCAGCCGCTGCCGCGCGCAGAAAACCATCACGACCTTGTCGCCCGGTGCGTAAAGATTGCCACAGAAGAGCAAACCGCCCTCGGCGGTCAGCTCGGTTCGCTGCGCAGCGTCCGCCGCAGAGCTCTACGATCGGCTCAAACGCTACCGCGAGCAGCTTCAGGCCAAGCCCACGCTCTTTGCTTCACGAAACGCTTGCAACAGCTCGACGGCGTGATAGATCTTGTTTGGCGTTACCCTCTCAAGAACGCAGCTCAAGATGCCATCAGCCGGCAGATGCGCCTCGGCATCACCGATGAAGCACTGCTTGACCTTGTGGTGCAGTATGCAGCGAATGAGAACCTCTGCGACGTGACCACCGAGGACACCCAAGCGCCGGTTGAACCGCGCATCATCTGCTCGATGGGACTTGCCCTCACTGCACCGATACCGGTGAACACGGGAGACGATCAACAATGAACACCCTGCTCCAACGCATTCAATCGTGCTTGAACGACGCCGGCTCGCCGCAGAAGCTCGGCGAACTTTTCTGCCAAACCCTCCACTGGGGCGCGCCGCGCGGCTTGACGCCGCGCACGCTCGATCTCGGCGCGCCCATCAACCAGAGCATCACCCTCCATCCCGTGGCACAGCTTTCGGGCTGCCGGTCTATCGCGTCGATCTGGCCGGGCGATCGGCTTCCCGGTGATCACCGCCCGCCGCGCCGTGCAGCGAGCGCTCAAGGCCACTCACGCCGAGCACCTCCTCTGCTACGTCACCCAAGACGCCCGCCAGCTTGCCTTCACCATGGGCACGCCAGCGATCCGACGGCAAGATCGAACTCCGCACCCTGCCCTACGAGGTCGGCTCCCCTGCCCGCACCACCATTGAACGCCTGGGCGAACTGGCGTTCAGCCTCGACGAACTTGAGCACGGCGAACCGCCCATCACCGCCGTCACCGACAAGCTCAACCGCGCCTTTGATGTCGAGACGGTCACCCGGCGATTCTTTGACGATTACAAAAAAGTCTTCGCCACACTGCAACGCCAGCTCTATCAGCGCAACTGCCGACAAGGTCTGGGCGCACGATTACGCCCTGCAACTGCTCAACCGCCTGATGTTCCTCTACTTCATCCAGCGCAAAGGCTGGCTCGGCGACAACCCACGTTTCATCGCCGAGTTCTGGCGCGCATACAAGGCTTCCAACCAGCCCAACAACAGCTTCTTCGAGCGCTGGCTCTCTGTACTGTTCTTCGAGGCGTTCAACAACAACTTCCACGGCGGCCACCGGCAGTTTCCCGATGCGATTCGATCGGCGCTCCAGCTTGCGCCCTATCTCAACGGCGGACTCTTCACGCGCAACCAGCTCGACGATGCCTACAGCGTGACGTTGCCCGACGCGTTCTTCGCCACGCTCTTCGACACCTTCGACGGTAGCAGTCCCGGCTTCCTCGAACGCTACAACTTCACCATCGCCGAATCGACGCCGCTCGACATCGAAGTCGCCGTTGACCCCGAAATGATCGGCAAGGTCTACGAGTCGCTGGTCAACATCACTTCCGAGGGAATCGTCGAAGAAGACCAGCGCGGTTCGGCCGGCATTTTCTACACCTCGCGGGTCGAAATTGACCTGATGTGCCGCCTTGCGCTCGTGGACGCGCTCGCCAATCGGCTCGGCGCGGACAAAAAACCGCTCCTCTACGACGCCGTCTTTGCGTATGAGACCGCCGAGAAAGAGGCCGCCGACGCCGCACTCGCCGAACAGAACCTTGGCCCGACCTCAACCGCATGCTGCGCGAAACCACCATCTGCGACCCCGCCTGTGGCTCCGGCGCGTTCCTCGTCGGGATGCTGCTCGTGCTCGACGACCTCCAGGCCCGCGCCAATGCCCAACTCGGCATTGATGAAACACCCTACGAACGCCGCCGCCGCATCATCGGCGAGCAGCTCTACGGCGTGGACGTGATGGACTGGGCCGTCCACGTCGCCGAACTGCGCCTCTGGCTGCAACTGGTCGTCGAAACCGAGCTGGCACACGGCCGAAGAGCTGACAGTTCCGCCCGCTGCTGCCCAATCTCTCCTTCAAAGTCCGCTGCGGCGATAGCCTCGTGCAGGAGATCGGCGGCATCGACTTCGGCCTCCACCGCGCGCATCTCGCCATCTCGGCCTCAGCTCAAAGGCCGCCTCACCCAGCTCAAAGGCAAAAAACTCCGCTTTTACCAGGGCCAGCAAGGACCTGCGCGAAGCCGACCTCAAACAAGAAGAGCTCGATCTCTTCCGCGCCATCCTCGACTACAAACAGCACGCGCTGCAAAACCAGATCGCCGCGCTCACCCGCCAGATCGAATCGCCGGCCGAGCAGCAAGATACGCTGCCGGGAATGAGACGTTGCCACCGATCGAGCTGCACACCAGCGCCGCATTGCGCAGCTCCGCGCCGAACGCGAGGAGAAGCAAGCCGAACTCGCCCGCATCACCGCGCGCTCGGTGCGCTCCGCAGCGCGCAGCACGTCCCCTTTGTCTGGGACATCGCCTTTGTGGAAATCTTCGAGGGGGACAAAGGCGGCTTCGACATCGTCATCGGCAATCCGCCCTACGTTCGGCAGGAAATGATCGCCCCGCCCACGCTCGACCCAACGACTTCGGCGGCGAAACGTCCGACCGCTGGAAAGAGCAGAAAAAAGCCTACAAAGCCAAACTTCCAGCAGTCCGTTGCCGCTGCGTGGCCGCGATTCTTCCGCTACAAACCCGGGAGGGCCGATTTCCGCAAGCTCGACGGCAAAAGCGACCTCTACATCTACTTCTACCTGCACGGGCTGGCGCTGCTCAACCCGCAGGGCAGCTTCTGCTTCATCACCTCCAACTCCTGGCTCGATGTCGGCTACGGCGCAGACCTGCAGGAGTTTCTCCTCAAACACAGCCACGTCAAGTTCATCCTCGACAACGAGCGCAAGCGCTCCTTTGCCCAGGCGGATGTCAACACGATCATCGCCTGCTCGCCCCGCCCGACGACCGCCGCGAGAGCGGCCTGGAGCAAAACCGCCCGCTTTGTGATGTTCAAGGTGCCGTTCGAGGAGGTGCTCAGCGCCGAGACGTTCAAGGCGCTGGAGGCCGCCACCGAACGCCAGCGCACCGACCGCTGGCGCATCACCGTCGTGCCCCAACGCCAGCTCTTCGAGGAAGGCCTCGTCCGCGAGGACGACGAGGAAGCAACGCCCAGCAAACCCAAGAAATCCCGCGGCCCGCTCATCAAACCGCCCGCTACGAAGCCAACAAATGGGGCGGCAAATACCTGCGCGCGCCGGACATCTTCTTCACCATTCTGGAGAAGGGCCGGGGCAAATTGGTGCGCCTGGGCGACATCGCCGAAGTGCGCTTCGGCATCAAGACCGGCGCCAACGAGTTCTTCTACCTCGACGAGGAAAAAATCCGCCAGTGGGGCATCGAGCCGGAATTCCTCAAGCCGGTCATCAAAAGCCCGCGCGAATGCCGCTCCATCGTCATCAAGCCCGAAGACCTCAAGTACAAAATCTTCATGTGCCACAAGGACAAGCGCGAACTCCAAGGCACCGCCGCGCTCGAATACATCAAGTGGGGCGAATCGCAGGGCTTCCACCTGCGCCCAAGCTGCCGGGGAAGGCAACGGTGGTGGGATGTGGGCGTGCAGCTCAAGAATTCGTCGGTGGATATCAAGTACCTCGCGACGAAACGCATCGCTTCTTCTGGAACGAAGATGTTTGTGCCGACGACCAAGACGTGCTATGAATCTCAGCAGACGATTTGCAGGCCGAGAGTGGCTTTCTCTAAACTGCACGGTATTCAGGCTTCTATTGCAGTGCAAGGGCGTGCAAACTACGGTGGGCCTTATGAAAATCGAGATGCCCTACAGATGTAGTCAATGCTAGTTTTAGCGCCGACTCTTGCCGCTTTCGACGTAGGCCGTAATGCCCTACAACTATCTTGCGAGGAATTCCACTCAGCCCGACCGTCGCGCCCTCGACGACGTGGTGTTCGATGTGTTAGGCTTGACGGCGGGGGAGCGGGAGGCGGTGTACGAGGCGGTCATTGAGCTGGTGCGCGCGCGGCTGGAGAAAGCGCGGAGTGTGGAGCCATGACCTACGACCCGGAACAGCACCATCGGCGCAGCATTCGGTTACCCGGATATGATTACGTGCAGGCGGGGGGATATTTCATCACCATCTGCACCCACGACCGGACGAACATGTTCGGCGAGGTCGTGGACGGGGAGATGCAGGTGAATGCGGTGGGGGAGGTTGTTTGCGCAGAATGGTTCAGGACCGCGCAAATCCGCCCATATGTGCGTTTATACGACGATGAATTTGTGGTCATGCCCAACCACATACACGGGATCATCTGGATCATCAACGACGACGTAGGGGCGACCCGGCGGGTCGCCCCTACCCGGCGGGTCGCCCATCGCGTGGGGGCGACGCACCGCGTCGCCCCTACCGATCCGCCGCGGGGACCGGCGTCAGGTTCCATTGGCGCCATCGTCGGCCAATTCAAATCCATCACCACCAAACGGATCAATGCCCTACGGGGCACACCCGGCGCCCCCGTCTGGCAACGCAATTATTACGAACACATCATCCGCACCGAAGACGCCCTGCAACGCATCCGCGAATACATCGCCACCAACCCCCTGCGCTGGCACCTGGACCGGGAAAACCCTGACGAATGGTAGGGGCACGGCGTGCCGGTTCGCGTCGGGGCGACGTGGTGCGTCGCCCATCGGGTAGGGGCGACCCACCGGGTCGCCCCTACGTGCCGCACCCCCACATACCGTACCGCAACCATCACCACGGCACGCCGGTTCGCGTCGGGGCGACGCGGTGCGTTGCCCATCGCGATCGGGTTGCCCATCGGGTTGGGGCGACGCGGTGCGTTGCCCAAAATGGTTGGGGCACGGCATGCCGTGCCCCTACGTGCCGTACCGCAACCATCACCACGGCGTGCCGGTTCGCGTCGGGGCGACGCGGTGCGTTGCCCATCGCATCGGGTTGCCCATCGGGTTGGGGCGACGCGGTGCGTTGCCCAAAATGGTTGGGGCACGGCATGCCGTGCCCCTACGTGCCGTACCGCAACCATCACCACGGCGTGCCGGTTCGCGTCGGGGCGACGCGGTGCGTCGCCCATCGGGTTGGGGCGACCCACCGGGTCGCCCCTACGTGCCGCACCCCCACATACCGTACCGCAACCATCACCACGGCGCGCCGGTTCGCGTCGGGGCGACGCGGTGCGTCGCCCATCGGGTCGGGTTGCCCATCGGGTTGGGGCGACGCGGTGCGTCGCCCAAAATGGTTGGGGCGACGCGGTGCGTCGCCCAAAATGGTTGGGGCACGGATGCCGTGCCCCGACGTGCCGCACCCCACCGGCCGTACCGCAACCATCACCACGGCGCGCCGGTTCGCGTCGGGGCGACGCGGTGCGTTGTCCATCGGGTTGGGTTGCCCATCGGGTAGGGGCGACGCGGTGCGTCGCCCATTGTGTAGGGGCGACCCAACGGGTCGCCCCTACGTGCCGCACCCCCACACGCCGTACCCCAACCATCACCACGCCGTGCCGGTTCGCGTCGGGGCGACGCGGTGCGTTGTCCATCGGGTTGGGTTGCCCATCGGGTAGGGGCGACGCGGTGCGTTGCCCATTGTGTAGGGGCGACGCGGTGCGTCGCCCAAAATGGTTGGGGCACGGCATGCCGTGCCCCTACGTGCCGTACCGCAACCATCACCACGGCACGCCGGTTCGCGTCGGGGCGACGTGGTGCGTCGTCCATCGGGTCGGGTTGCCCATCGGGTTGGGGCGACGCGGTGCGTTGCCCAAAATGGTTGGGGCACGGCATGCCGTGCCCCGACGTGCCGTACCGCAACCATCACCACGGCGTGCCGGTTCGGGTCGGGGCGACGTGGTGCGTTGCCCATCGCATCGGGTTGCCCATCGGGTTGGGGCGACGCGGTGCGTTGCCCATTGCGATGCGTCGCCCATCGCGTCGGGGCGACGCGGTGCGTCGTCCATTGCGTGCGTCCCCATCGCGTCGGGGCGACGCGGTGCGTCGCCCAAAATGGTTGGGGCACGGCATGCCGTGCCCCTACGTGCCGCACCGCAACCATCACCACGGCGTGCCGGTTCGCGTCGGAACGACGCGACTTACAAACACGTTCAAACTCCTTCTCGATTGGTGTAAAATGAGAGAAGCATATAGCGTTTAGCGAATGACGGAGCGAAGCTATGACCCTTGAGGAAAAAATTTACCAGTACGTTCGCAAACTTCCTTACTCATTTCAAGAAGAGTTACTCAATTTTATTCAGTACTTGCTTATAAAGGCTGAACAACAGGAAAAGCAGGATTGGGCTTCTTTGTCGTTATCATCCGCAATGCGAGACATGGAAGATGAGCCTGATTTGTATAGCGTGTCAGATATAAGGGTAGCTTTTGTATGAAAAAGGCGGGACAGGTTGTTCTCTTTCGTTTTCCACAAACCGACCTTGAACAAGGTAAGTTACGTCCTGCCCTTTTGTTGGCAAAACTTCCAGGGGAATATGACGATTGGTTGATTTGTATGATCTCTTCGCAAACGCGCCAATATGTTGCGGGATTTGATGAGATTATCAAAGAAGACGATACAGATTTTGAGCAGAGTGGGTTAAAAGTTGCAAGCGTCATTCGGGTCGGGCGTTTAGCAGTCATTTCGGGCGAGATACTCCTTGGTGCAATTGGTGAGATTTCAGCGGAGCGGTTGAGTCGTATAAAGCAAAATTTATCAGAGTGGCTGCGCGAAAGATAAAAACGACAGCTAACACACGCATTCACCCGATAGGATACGCCTTACTACGTTTGGCTCATCCGCGGGTGATGTGAAGCCGTTGGACGCCTGACATTCCCGACCTCATTGACTCATTGACCAAGACCGCTTCCGCTGTGCAATGCACGCAGATGACCCCTTGCGCAGTGCCACAATCCTTACATACCCTACAACCCGGAACAGCACCATCGGTACAGCATTCGGTTACCCGGATATGATTACGTGCAGGCGGGGGGATATTTCATCACCATCTGCACCCACGACCGCGCGTGCCTGTTCGGTGAGGTGGTGGCGGGGGAGATGCAGGTGAATGCGGTGGGGGAGGTTGTTTGTGCAGAATGGTTCAGGACCGCGCAAATCCGCCCATATGTGCGTTTATACGACGATGAATTTGTGGTCATGCCCAACCACATACACGGGATCATCTGGATCATCAACGACGACGTAGGGGCGACCCGCCGGGTCGCCCATCGCGTGGGGGCGACGCGGCGCGTCGCCCCTACCGATCCGCCGCGGGGGCCGGCGTCAGGTTCCATTGGCGCCATCGTCGGCCAATTCAAATCCATCACCACCAAACGGATCAATGCCCTACGGGGCACACCGGGCGCACCCGTCTGGCAACGCAATTATTACGAACACATCATCCGCACCGAAGACGCCCTGCAACGCATCCGTGAATACATCGCCACCAACCTCCTGCGCTGGCACCTGGACCGGGAAAACCCTGACGAATGGTAGGGGCACGGCGTGCCAGTTCGCGTCGGGGCGACGTGGTGCGTTGCCCATCGCGTCGGTGCGACGCGGTGCGTCACCCATCGTGTAAGGGCGACCCGACGGGTCGCCCCTACGTGCCGCACCCCCACATACCGTACCCCAACCATCACCACGGCACGTCGGTTCGCGTCGGGGCGACGTGGTGCGTTGCCTGCGGTGCGTTGTCCAAAATGGTTGGGGCACGGCATGCCGTGCCCCGACGTGCCGTACCCCAACCATCACCACGGCACGCCGGTTCGCGTCGGGGCGACGTGATGCGTTGCCCGCACCGCGTCGCCCATTGTGTAGGGGCGACGCGGTGCGTCGCCCATCGGGTCGGGTTGCCCATCGCGTCGGGGCGAGGCGGTGCGTTGCCCATCGGGTTGGGGCGACGCGGTGCGTTGCCCAAAATGGTTGGGGCACGGCAATGCCATACCCCCACATGCCGTGCCCTACCCCCACCACGGCACGCCGGTTCGCGTCGGGGCGACGCGGTGCGTCGTCCATTGCGGTGCGTTGCCCATCGCGTCGGGGCGACGCGGTGCGTCGCCCATCGCGTCGGGGCGACGCGGTGCGTTGCCCATCGGGTCGGGGCACGGCATGCCGTGCCCCTACGTGCCGCACCCCCGCATACCGTACCCCAACCATCACCACGGCACGCCGGTTCGCGTCGGGGCGACGCGGTGCGTTGCCCATCGGATCGGGTTGCCCATCGCGTCGGGGCGACGCGGTGCGTTGCCCAAAATGGTTGGGGCACGGCATGCCGTGCCCCTACGTGCCGTACCCCACCGGCCGTACCGCAACCATCACCACGGCGTGCCGGTTCGCGTCGGGGCGACGCGGTGCGTTGCCCATCGGGTCGGGTTGTCCATCGGGTTGGGGCGACGCGGTGCGTCGCCCATTGCGATGCGTCGCCCATCGGGTCGGGTTGCCCATCGGGTTGGGGCGACGTGGTGCGTTGCCCATTGTGTAAGGGCGACCCACCGGGTCGCCCCTACGTGCCGCACCCCCACATACCGTACCCCAACCATCACCACGGCGTGCCGGTTCGCGTCGGGGCGACGCGGTGCGTCGCCCATCGGGTCGGGTTGCCCATCGGGTCGGGGCGACGCGGTGCGTTGCCCATCGCGTCGGGGCGACGCGGTGCGTTGCCCATCGGGTCGGGGCACGGCATGCCGTGCCCCTACGTGCCGCACCCCCGCATACCGTACCCCAACCATCACCACGGCACGCCGGTTCGCGTCGGGGCGACGTGGTGCGTTGCCCATCGCATCGGGTTGCCCATCGCGTCGGGGCGACGCGGTGCGTTGCCCATTGCGATGCGTCGCCCATCGGGTCGGGTTGCCCATCGCGTCGGGGCGACGCGGTGCGTCGTCCATTGTGTAAGGGCGACCCACCGGGTCGCCCCTACGTGCCGCACCCCCACATACCGTACCCCAACCATTACCACGGCACGCCGGTTCGCGTCGGGGCGACGCGGTGCGTTGCCCATCGGGTCGGGTTGTCCATCGGGTTGGGGCGACGCAGTGCGTCGTCCATTGTGTAAGGGCGACCCACCGGGTCGCCCCTACGTGCCGCACCCCATCGGCCGTACCCCAACCATTACCACGGCACGCCGGTTCGCGTCGGGGCGACGCGGTGCGTTGCCCATCGGGTCGGGTTGCCCATCGGGTTGGGGCGACGCGGTGCGTTGTCCATCGGGTCGGGTTGTCCATCGGGTTGGGGCGACCCGACGGGTCGCCCCTACATGACGCACCCCACACGCCGTACCGCAACCATCACCACGGCACGCCGGTTCGCGTCGGGGCGACGCGGTGCGTTGCCCAATCGCGGTGCGTCGCCCATCGCGGTGCTAAACCCACCTTCT